>NZ_JANNYP010000304.1:0-8503 GCF_031410135.1 Armatimonas sp.
CCCTCGATCCCCGAAAGCGCTCCAGCGGGCACTAACGCCCACGGGAGAGCAAGCGCTGGGCTTCGGTGAGGACGAACTTGGCATCGGTGAAGGGGGCAAAGCCTGTGTCCATCCAGCGGAGCTTTCCGGTGCCGTCTACGAGAAACGTGCCGTGGAGGGCCATGTCCTCGAAATCGTCGAAGGCTTTCCAGGACTTGAAGGTCTTGAGATCTGGGTTGGCAAGAATGGGGAAGGGCATGGCCTTCATCTTCTTGACCTGCTCTTGTGGATCAAGGCTGATGGCGACGAGCTCGATACCGGCTTTGCGGTAGCCCTCGGCTTCCGCGGCAAAGGCATTGACTTGCTCCATGCATTTCTCGCAAGAGGCCCCGAGGAAGAACAAGACGATCACGGGCTTGCCCGCGTAGTCTTTCAGCGAGACTTTCTTGCCGTTGCCGTCCTTGAGCGAAAAACTCGGCGCGGCAGGTGCGACCCAGGAGAGCGGGCCTAGGCTCTCGATCTTAGGCCGAGGAAGCGCTAGCGGATCGGCGGGGGGAGCACCGCGCCAGTCTGCGGACGCGCCACACTGCTGGGCAATGGGCGCGAGAGCGGCTAAGAGTGGGGTATCTAGCTCAGCGCGGGCAGCGAGCGGGCGGAGTTTTTCGAGCTCAGCCTTGGTCTCGTCGAGCTTTCCGCTGGCGTGGAGTACACGGACGAGAGCGGCTTGAGGGAGCACCTGGTTGGCGCGGCTCTTGGCGGCATCACGGGCCAGTGTCAGGGCTTTCTCCGGCTCGCCGAGCTGGAGCCGAAGCAGTGCCTCACGCTCCTTGGGAAGTCCGGCGGCATCAAGCTGCTTGCTGGCCTCTGCGGAGTTATTTTCCCCAAGGGCCGCGTAGCACTTCACGGCGGCGATGGCCTTATCGCTGTCCTTAATTTTTCCCAGCGCGTCGAGATGTTGCTGGCCGAGGGCACGCTTGCCCATGGCGTAGGCGGCGCAGCCCAGCAGGCGTAGACGGTTGCGTTCATGGTCGGCTTTATTGGGGATGCTCTCGATGTTTTCGGTAAGGGCGGTCTCCCAGAGCTCGTAGCGCTCCAGGGTCTCGATCAGACGGGGGAGGCCCTGGCTGGCGCTTCCCGAAAAACCAGAGAGCGTATTTAGCTTGGGGTGGCGCGGGTTGGCCACCAGATTTCGCGCCACCTCCAGCGCTTTTTGCGGTTGCCCCGTGAACTCAAAGCTCTCCGCGAGCCACTGGTTGTTGTGGGCGTAGTTGAAGATCTGGTCAGGGATGATCTGCACCCGGCCCATGTGCGCATGATCTACCCGCGCGGAGGCTTCCTGCGAGACAGCGGCATCACCGTAGCGCTTGAGCTGGGTGTAGATATGGCCCTCCATGTGCCACATGTGCGCACTCGCCTGCTCCGTCAGCCCCGACTTATGCGCCGAGTCCAGCGCGTTCTCGTTATTAGGCTTGTCCCAGAGGTGGATGCGGTAGTGGTGGATCGGGTGCATGGGGTAGGAGGCCAGCACTTCTTGAGTCAGGCGCTCCACTTCGTCTTGGCGCGGCTTATCAAAGGCCCGCTCTTGCAGCTCATGGGCAAGCTGCGCCGTGGCCTCAATGTCGAGTGGGTAGTCTGCGACAAGCTGACGGAGCGCTTTGATATAGTCGTCGTTTTTATTGTTGGCGAAGAAGCTAATCGCGTCAATGTAGCCTTGCTCGCGCTTGCTTGCTTTGTCGCGTTTCTCTTTTGCCTTCTCGGCGAAGCCCTTGGCGCGGGTGCGGTTGTTTGCATTGGCGCGAGCCATGCCCCAGTAGGCCATCGCTAACTCGGGATCGAGATCAGCGGCCTGGCGAAACGAGCGCTCGGCCTCGAAGTACCAGTAGGCATGAATCTGCGCGACGCCCTGCTCAAAGAACTGCTGCGCTTTTTTGTTTTTGGTGCTGGTGGGAAACTCAATCTTCGGGATTCCCTTCAGTAGCACGGCGCGTTGGCGCGGCCCCTCGTTGAAAGCCTCGCCCTGCATGGAGTGCCCAAAGGCAGGCTTGACAGGCTCCTGCGCATGGGCAAGCGCCGTCACACCGCTAATGCCAAGAAGAGCAAAACAGGACAGTATGCATCGTTTCATACGGATTCAATTTCCTTTGGCAAATTGTACCCTGTCTGCATCGGTTGTGCAGGGGCAATTTTAGGTCTGTAAAATGACTTTGTGAAAGGCGGCAGGATTCCGGGCAAGCGTCGCAAACGTTTCGGGCGCGTCCCAGAGTGAGAGCATCGTTGCTACTTGGGGATAGCGAATCGTGCCGGAGGCCAGTAGTGCGAGTGCCTCGGGAAAGCAGCCCACACTGGCCCGCGAGCCGACGAGAGTTAGCTCCTTGCGCGTGAAATCGAGGCCGGGAAACGTCACGCCGGTTCCGGGCTTGACCAGCCCGACGATCACGACGCGCCCGCCGGAGGCCACCAGCTCGACGCTCTGCTCCATCGCGGCCACGGCTCCGGTGGCCTCCATCACCACGGGAAAACCCTCGCCGTGGGTAAAAGCAAGAGCGGACTCTAGCAGCTCCTCGCCGCCGGGAAGCGTCTCCGCGCCCAGGGTTTTGGCAAAGGCAAGGCGCTCAGCGTTGAGGTCCGTGATGACGGGATGTGCTCCAAGTGCCTTCACCACCTCCACTATCGCCAGACCAATCGGCCCCGCTCCCAGAATCAGTACGTGCTCGCCCGCCACCACCTCTCCGCGCCGACACGACTGCACCCCAATGGCCAGCGGCTCCGCAAAGCTCGCCAGTGAGAGCGACATGCCGTCCGGGACGCGGTGCAGGTGGGTCTGTGGCGCAATACAAAACTCCGCGTAGCCGCCGGGCTTATGAATGCCGATTATCTGGAGCTTGGCGCAGCAGTTGGACTTCCCGATGCGGCATGGGTAGCAATTCCCACACCCGAGAAACGGCTCCACCACCACCCGCTCCCCGACTTCCCAGCCCACGACGCCCTCGCCAAGCTTCTCAATCTCGCCCGCCAACTCGTGACCCGCGATGCACGGGTAGGTAGCGTAGGGGTTGACGCCTTTGTAGATGTACAGATCGCCTGCACAGATTCCCGCCGCCGCCACTTTGACACGCACCTCGCCAAGACCAGGCTCTGGCGTCGGCCACTCCTGAACTTCCGCCACGCCCGGAGCGGGCATCACCAGCGCTCTCATACGGTGAACTCCTCGCGCATCGTTGTCGAAAGTCGCTCCCAGGCGGCGATGATTTTGTCATCGTTGGGCACACGCTCTGCGCTCTCCAGCTTGCCGTTTGCCTCCAGCCAGTCGTAGATATCCCGCGCACCGTCGGCGATGGTGCGGGTGTAGCGAAAGCCGAGGTCCGATTTTGCAGCGCTGGGATCGAAGCTGTTATTGTAGGCAAAATTAATCGCAGAGATATACGTCCGTGGCTCGATGCTATGGAGTAAGTCCGTCGGAATCGCGACAAAGCTCGGCTTGGGCGCTCCAATTCCCTCCGCGACCCGCTCGTGATACTGCTTCCAGGTGACGCATTCATCACCGGATAAATGGTAGCTATTACCAAAGGTTTTGGGATTTTGCAGGGCATTGGCAAACGCCACGGCGGCATCATCACGGTGCACCGATGACCAGAGCGAGCTGCCGTCACCGTGGACAATAATCGGCATGCCGCGCTTCAGCCGGTCTAAGTGGTAGCTCCCCCCACCGAACGTGTGCAAGACCGCGCCGGTATTGGAGTAGGTATGGACGGGCCGAATCACGGTGAAGGGCTGCTTTGCCGTCTCCTGCCACTGCCAGAGAATCCGCTCGCAGGCCGCTTTCTTCTGTGCATAGTCCCAAACTGTGGGATTAAAGCCCTCACTCTCGGTCACGGGGTAGGTAGACGCGGGCCGGGCGTAGACATCCACGGTACTACAGAAAACCAGGTGCCCACACTTGCCGTCGAATGCCCTTAGCAGGCTCTGTATGTCCTCGACGCTGTAGCCGATCATCTCGACCACTGCATCGAAGCGCGGCAGCTCCGCCACTTGCGCCTCAAACGCCGCGTGGTCGTAGCGGTTGCCAGTTATCGTCGTCACGCGGCCTTCAAACTCCTGCGAGCGCTGCCCCCGGTTGTAGTGCCAGATCTCGTCGCCCCGCTCTAGCAAGAGCCGCGTGATCCCTGTGGAGATCAGGCCCGTGCCGCCAATTAGTAAAACTTTCATCGAATTGTTCCCGGTCGTCCGAAGCCACGCGCCGCGTCATCAAGCACCAGTACCCAGTCTGGGCCAACGGCGGGGGGAGTGACTTTGTGCGTTCCTGTGCGGGGAATTGTGGTGTCTTGTTGAGCCACTCCGGTGCGTGGGTTGTACCACCAAAGCGTGAGCGTCTGGCTGGAGAGCCTCTCTAGGTTCAACTCCGCGCCCGTCGGGCCGGGGAAGTAAACGAAGGCGTAGCTTCCGTCGGCGTCACGGGTGGCTTGGACGTGCTTTGTGGTGTCGCCACTCTCGCCCACAATCAGGCTTTGATCGGGGATACGAGAGAGATACGGCCGCGAGAGTAGCAAGTTTTTCAGGTGCTGAAGTTGGCCTGAGCCGGGCAGGTGAAGCGCTTCTGTCCAGGGGCGACGGCACCAAGAGTGGGCGTGGCGGCCCGGAAGCCACATCTGCCAGATCGGGTGGCAGCCGTAGGTGTGGCCACATGCGCCCGCGAAGACGGCCCAGTACGCGCTCTTACGGCAGTCGTAGTCATCGAGGTAGCCGTTGTCGAGATTGAAGCCTGCGGGATGATCCTCGTAGCCGGGTTCACTGTCCAGAACGGGTTTAACCGGCGTGCGTGCGTAGTCAGTGGCGATGCTGTTGTAGTTCGCGGTGTTGCGCCCATGACCCGACTGCCAGGCATGAAAATCAACCCAGCGCGTCTCCCACGGCCAGAAGTTTACGGAGCCTTGTCCGCCGGGCGGATGGAAGGTGTGCAGGTGCACGCCACCGTCGCCCTCGTGCAGTCCAAACGCCATCTTGTCTAGGATTGCTCGGTGCGTCTCCGTCTCGACAGGGCGGTCGCCACCCAGCATCCAGATCAGATCTGCGTCTTTGTAGCGCTTGCCCAGCCAGCGTCCATAGACCTGAGCGTTCTCCGGGGTAAACACTTCGGGGCCGATTCCCCATTTTTTATTCCACTTATCGCCCCAGGTAGGCAACATCGCGATCACCAGCCCCAGCGCGTTGGCTAGTTTCACTATCGCGTCCACATGGGCGAAATAGGTTTCGTTGGGTGTGGTTGGATCGTCGTTATCAAGCGGCAGGGCGCCTGCGTGGCCAAGATCGTGGAGCCCATCGCACTCCGTGAGCACCACTGCCTGAATCACGGTAAAGCCCTTGGCCGCCCGATCCCGTAGATAGAGCTCGGCTTCTGCCAGATTACAGCGGTGAAACAGCTCCCATGCCGTGTCCGCGAGCCAGAAAAAAGGCGTCCCATCAGCCTGTACTAAAAATCTTTTATTGTTGCTCACACGCAGTCGTTGCATGTTTTACTTTCCCTTCGTGATCACTTTAACCTGCGCCTGCACGCTCTCGTCGGTCAGAACATCCTTCCAGTTGTCGCGAAAGATCAGCGGACGGGCATAGGCGCTGATTTTATACGCGGCATCGGAGAAGCGACCGGGCACCTCGCCAAAGAGAATCGCGGACTGGATGCGCAGGTGGCCTAGGAGAAAGTCCCGCGCCGCCTCGGCAGGAACGCCCCGCGCGATGATCTCGTCCAAGCCCTCTTTGATCACTTCCAAGCACGACTGCTGGAGCGCTTCGGCAAGACCGGGTTCTAACAAAGCCATCTGTTGTAGCGTCAGGCGGTGGATCTTGGTGACCGGCGCAAAGATCACCCGTGCCACGGCTTCGACTGCCTCAATGGCCGCGTCTGGCCCGTGCAGTAGCGCAACGACGGCGACTTGGTGCGCGGCGACGCCTCCGTAGAAATCGCGAAAGGCCGCTTCTGTCGGCTCCCAGGCAAACACCGACGGATGGCACGGGTGCGCTATGGCGTAGACCAAGTCGTCCCGGTGCGCCAGCTCACCTCCCAGCGGCGCGGCGGGATCCAGCGCCAGCACGATCGTCCCTGGTGCAAGCTGCGGCACGACAGACGCCGAGATGCTCTCCAAAAGCGTGTCGGGCACGGCCATGATCACGATCTCAGCCCCCAGCAGAGCGTCTTCCAGAAGGCTTACCGTCACGCCTTTTTCCGCTAGCCGCGCCACTCCCGCCTGACTTACTTCAACATAGCGAGCATCGTGCTCCGTTGTTTTCAAGTTGTCCGTAATGCGCGTGCCAATCTTCCCCCCCGCGCCAATTAGTGCAATTTTCATCCTACCCCCTAACCCCCGCCGGGTACCCTCTGGGTGGGGGGGACAATGCGGTTAATATCTTGATTCCTGTCTCTGCCCACGCCTCTTCGACGGCGGCTTCTGGCGGCCACTGCTCCAGAATCACGCTCTGGCAGCGATCCGTCATTTGCGCCAGCGTGGCGGCGAAGTCCACGATTCCCGTCCCTGGCTCGCAGCCGAAGACATCGAAGCCCATTAAATGCGAGACGCGGCGCATCTGAATGTCTTTGAGGTGCAGGCAAACGGTGTGTTTAGCGAGGTGGTGCAACACTGTTTCCAGCCCCTCACCCGCCCCGATGGAATTGGCCGTGTCCAGGCAGATTCCGACAAGCGGCGAGCTGATAGCGACGATGATCTCAGCCAGAGTTTTGGCACTGAGCCTGTCGTGGTTCTCGATGGCGAGCGTGCAGTTTTGGGCGCTGAGCTGTGGGAGGAAGCCACGCACGGTCTCGATAATCTCGTCCGGCTCTGGCTCGTGCTGGTAGGTATCAATCACGAGGCGTAGGAGAGGCGTATTGAGCTTTGCAGCCAGCTTTAGCGTCTCGGGGACGCTGGCGAGGCCACGGGTTCCTAGCTCGACGGTCAAGCCTTGCGGAAAGTCGCCGGGTTGCAAGCCTGTCAGCGGGATATTGTCGCAGAGCTGGATGGTGTCCAAGCCAGCGGCGAGTGCACGCTGGGCGATGACTTGCGGCGTGAGTGTCTTCGCACGCGCCGCCCATGGCCAAGTGTAGGAGCCGACTCCGAAGCGTCTTGCGATCATGATTTCCTCCGAGTGAGAGTCAGTGCCGCTTCCGCAGAGGGGGGTGTGAGCGTGAGCATCCCGCCTGCATGGACGAGAGACTCTGTGGAAAGCTCTTTACAGGCCACGGTGTCGAACCAGCGAAGGGTGTACTTTCCTGCTGGAGCGGCGAGCTCCACGCGCTCTTTCTTCTCCAGGTAGGCCACGTAGAAACCGCGCTCTGCATCGGCGAGCGTCGGCACGGCGGCTTTTTGGGGCATGAGAGTCCAGGGCGTAGCTTTCTCGAGAAACGCACGCAAAAAACCGAGCTGGCGGCGTAGCTCCGGGCTCCCGAAGCCGGGTGTTTTTCCGGTGATTGGGGCCGTGCCATCCGGGTGCGCCAGCGTGAACGAGTAGTCGAGGTGCGCGAACATCGCGCCGCCGCTCATCAGAAAATTCCAGGCCTCTTTGCGATACGGCGCCGCACTCTGCCCCGCAAAGCCCGTCTCATCGTCGGCGAGTACCACGCCTAAGTGTGCATTGAGGTGAACCGCCTCCGGGATGGCGTAGTGAAAGTTCACGATTCCGATGTGCGGGTGAATCTGCGGCACTGCGCCGGTGCGGTTGTTGAAGTTCAGCGCCACGAGCTTCTCGGGAGCCACGCTCTGTAGCACTTCGGCGACGCGGCCTTGGAACACACTGATTTTTTCGTAAGGAGAGTCAAAGTACGGCTCGTTGATCAGCTCGAAGTAGACATTGTCGAAAGGCTTTAGAACGTCGGCAGCTTTCTTCAAGAATGCCACTAAGTAGGGCCAGAGCGCACTGGGTGTGGGGCTGTAGACCGCGCTTTTGTCCCGCGGCCCGATATTTTGCACGTTATTGCTCGGGTGCATTGGGCTAGCTTTCCAGAGCGCGTCGTTGTACCAGGTGCAGAAGAGAACGTACTCCACCAAGATGCGCTTCTTGCCCGCCTCACGGACGAACTTCAGGAGGCGCTTCCAGTAGGCTTCGTCCCACTTTTCGAGATTCCACTTCGCGCCCTCTTTCTTCCAGGGGCAGAGAAAAGCCTCGGGGCGTGGGGCGAGCAGGTTCTCCGCGATCTCGAACTCCCCCGGAAGCTCGCGGTAGGTGCCCGAGAAGACCCGGCACTGGTTGAGCTTATCGGAGGCCATTGCCTTGAGGTACGGCTCAAAATTAAAATCGGTGTTGAGCACCGCGCCGTAGTGCTCGGCGGAGCCTACCACCAGAATCGGCTTGCCGCGAAACTCAATATAGCGTGGGTTCTTCTCGTAGCGTTTCATATTTACTTGCTCAGTACAGGACAAAAAATACTGGTAATTTCTACAGGATGAAAGGCACCGCCTTGGTATGATACGACAAGGTCGCTTAAACACAGATCGCGACCAAAACGATGCCCAAAAAAAATTGTATCTCACAGAGCCAAAAT
>NZ_JANNYP010000305.1:0-2790 GCF_031410135.1 Armatimonas sp.
AGGAGCCAACAACAAGATTTTTCGTTCGGCAGATAAGGGCATCACTTGGGCACAGATCACCGGGATTGGTGGGACAGGCAGGGTCAGGATCGCGGCCTCAGCTGTCAGTGCCAACATCCTCTACATGACCAACACCAGTGACCAGAGAATTCGGAAAGGGGTACGTAATGCCACTACAGGGGCGTGGGTCTGGACTGATATCACAGGCAACCATCCTCAAAATTATGGCCCTGGTTCCAACTGGTCACAGGTTCCCTACGACTACCACATGCAGGCTTCTGCCCATACCATCAATGGAACTCTACAAGACACTCTCTACCTAGGCCTGATCACTATCGCTGCATCCCCCGAAGCCAATGGGACATGGATTGATATTGGCCGCACCGGAAGCTCACAAGCGAGAACACACAACGACTCGCACTCGTTTGCTATCTTTCCAGGCGACTCTAATATCATGGCCGTGGGTAATGATGGTGGCATCTATGGCCTTACGTACACGACTCCGGTGGGTGCCCCCACCCTTACCTCGTGGACGTTTGCGACAAAGTGGAATCACTCGATTGGTTTGACTGCATTTCACGATGCAGATTTTCACCCCACCAACCCTAGTATCATGCTCGCAGGTACACAGGATAACGCAACGCCTGCAGCACTCGGGGATCTTGCGAACTGGAAAAATCCTGGCGCGGGTGATGGTTTTGGTTGTGCCATTAACCCCAGCAATCCCGCGATTCAGTTCTTAACAGTCCAAGGTGGCACCGTCGCTCGTACAGGTAATTCCTGGGCATCGGGGGCCTATATCACCCCTGCCTACTTTAGTGAAAGCCCAGGTTTCTTTACCTGGCTAGGAATAGATCCCACCGCTCCTGGCCATCTCTACCTAGGGACACAGTTCTTGTGGCGCTACAATGAGACCACCCGAGCATGGCAGGGACACCTCGGAAATACGCAGCTCTCCAATGGTCAGATCCGCGCTATTACCGTCGCACCTTCCAATAACCAGCGCCTCTATGTGGGTACCACCGATGGAAAATTCTGGATTAGTAGCAATCAAGGTGCCAGTTGGGTTCAGAGAACCGGCCTCCCCAACCGATCCTTTACCAGTATCTGGGTGAATCCCGTGGATGCGGATCACGTTCGGGTTGCCGTAGGAGGCACAGGAACGGGGCACCTCTACGAGTCCTATGATGCCGGTGTGACTTTCTTGAATATCAGCGGTTCCGGCACGACGGGACTCCCCGATGTTCCCACCAATGCCGTCACCTGTGACGCGAGCTCGATCTGGGTAGGCACAGACATTGGCGTTTTCTACTCCGCCGACTTAGGGGTAACCTGGCAGAATGCGACACAGCCGCTTGGTCTACCAAACTGTGAAATCAGTGCTCTCAAGCTGGTTCCCGGCACAGGCTATCTAATGGCAGCCACCTATGGGCGTGGCATGTGGCGGCTCCCCGTCGTGATTGATACCAACTACCAAAAGGGCAATCCTAATGGCACGGGTATTATCACCATCGCCAGTGCGACGCTTGGCGGCACAAAGCCAGCTCCCATTCTTTCGGTTACTCTGAGGAACACGGGAACTGGTAATACGAAGGATGTGACGGTGACCCTCGCTCGTATGACGCTTGGTGGTGATCCCGCACTGAACCCGCTCAATATCCCTCTGAATGTCGGGGTTATCACTAACGGGACACAGACGATTGCGGGTCTAAACTATGGAGCAACCACTCAGCCTAGCGGCACGGCGGGGCTGGTCAAGATCACCGGTACGTATGTGCGGACAAGTGACCAGTCGGTACAGTACTTCAGTAGAAATGTCAAAGTAATTCTCCCTTAAGAGTAAAAGGAGAACAGGTGCCCTCAAGCCCCTAGGGTTTGAGGGCACCTTGCGTTTTAGTCGTAGATCATAAAATCCCAGAGCGACGCCCCCAGCGTCGGTAGGTCTCTAGCTCGAAGGGCGGGTTACCACACAGATAGTGGTTCGCGCCGCCTTCCCACTCAATCTTGTACAAGCGCTTCCACGCCGCCGAGTAGGGAATCCGTCCCAGCACGGTGACAGAGTTGGGCTTGGCGACTCCCTCGCCCGAAAGCATCACTTCTCCCGTCTCGACATCGGTGATCGTGAAAGTGAGCGTGGTGTCTTCCCGCAACTCGGAGCAGGCGACGAGCTCCTGGTGCCAGTCGCGTGGCTCGCGGAGGGCCAGCAGGAGCGGTTGCTGGCTGGTCTTAAGATAGCTATAGGCCAGCTTCTTCTCAAAGTAGTAGTCCACAATCGCGTCGCTCATTTGTGGCCAGCCATCCATCAGGTTCCACCAGAGAATCCCTGTGCGTCGCCACATGCTGGTGCGAAAGAGCTCCACAAAGAACTTCTTCGCCTCTGCCTGGCTCACCTGGCTGGCAAAGGCGAAGTCGTCTAAGTTATCCGGCACCTCGCCAAACAGCTCGCGAATCTGCTTGGCCATCAGCTCAACCCGGTAGTCATAGAGGTCGTAGCCGGGGATCGGCGACGTCGAGTGCAGAATCCATTCGTCATTGTTTTGGTACGGCCAGAGCTTCTCGGGCGAGAGAAATTTTTCCAGGCTCTTGCGCGACGGGCAGCCATGGTAGCCGATCTCGCTGGCGAAGTGGCAAAGTGACTCCGTGTAGTAGCGGCTCTTGAAGTAGTCACGCGGCCCCCAGAGGTGGTTCTCGGGCAGGTATTTTTCTCCTTTGGTAAACGCCTCGGGATCAATGTACGGCGAGCTAGGCAAGTACGGACGACCGGGGTCTTCTTCGAGCAGCACATCGGGG
>NZ_JANNYP010000306.1:0-1110 GCF_031410135.1 Armatimonas sp.
CATCCTGACCCCAAAGGCTCTGGTAGCGGTATGAGCCAAGTCATTCCTCAGATCGACAAGCGGCTCCTCGCGGTCTGTCAGCGCCTCCAGGCACTGGCGAGCGACATCGAGGAGAAGTGGCGCTTTGGTAATGTGCATCTCTTTACGGAGGAGCATGTTATCCAAGCACATCGCGGTTGGCGGCTGGAGGTTCTCGTTCCCGAACTCGACGACTACATCGCCGAGCCGGAGAACGGCAAGCTCGTCGCTCTCCCTCCGAGTACCGCTGAGGCTCTCGACCTACTGGAGCGAATCGTAGTGACCTGCCGGGGCGTGCGGGGGCTTGAGTCCCCTGCGGTTCCCAAGGTCGCCGATCTCCAGGAAGCCGAAGCGCTCCTAAAGCGCAAGCAAAAGTAGACTCACACACTTCGTTACTTCAGTAACACTTCGTCACTCCCTCACCGGGCCATGCTGCCCGGAAGGGTGGTCATGGCTCCGGTCTTTTCTCTATTTTGAAAGGATTGTTTCCATGACCAAACAAGGGTCACAGATAGGCCAAAGGCAGCCTGTGACGCTCGATGAAGCAAGGCTCCTCGCCAATGTCAATGAGCGGGCACAGCGCCTCTATGAGGACGGCTACCGCATCCGCTGCCTCGATGCTCACCGCTACCTGGTTCGCTCGGATCACGGTGGCACTTACACGGTGGATCGCGAGGCGGACACGTGCTCTTGCCCCTTCTTTGAGAAGCATGGTGGGCGCTACCCCTGTAAGCACACACTGGGCTGGAAGAAGCTCCTGCTCACGCAGCGAGCGGCTATCCAAGCACTCAGCGCACGCTGGGAGAGCGTTCCGCTTGAGAACGGCATCCGGCAGGTTCAGGAAGGCATCGTAGAAGCCATCTCGGCGCAGATTCAGAAGCATGGAGGATCTCCCTCATGTCCCTGACTCGACCTGACTTACTGACAATCTCGCGCTACAAGGGCGGCAGGAACTGGGCGGTGCGAGAAGCTGACACCGGCTCTCTCGTGGTCGTCACGCTCTACCGTAAGGGTGCCGTCGAGGTCGTCAGGCGGCTCACGGGAGCGATTCCGGAGCCAACAAGGCGACAGCGGCGGGAGACCTTCGTCTAC
>NZ_JANNYP010000307.1:0-5074 GCF_031410135.1 Armatimonas sp.
TGGATTTGCCCGGTTCTTTTAGGTGAGGAGCCATTCTCATCCCATTTTAGAGTTAAGGTAGTTATCTCCCATTCTTTGCCATTGATTTGGTGAGTTACCGTTTTGGGTTTTAACTCGTCAATCCACTTGGCGAAAAAGTCATGTACCTTTACATCAAAGTGAATTTTGCTGTCATTGGGCAGATGTCTGCCCATCCAATACGTAGTTAATTTCTGAGCAAACGCAGGAGTGGCACCTGTCATCAAGCTAACAAAAATAAGTACCAGAATTTTGGTAATTGAGCGTTTCATTTTTCGAGTGATTTTCATAAGGTTGCTTTCTTTTGGAGAGTGATGATCTCGATTTCGGGGCTCTGGAGCGTGGCCTCGCGGATACGTGCACAGGTCTCCTGACTCTACGTGGAGTGAGGAGACCTGACGGGCGAATGGAACGCTTTACTTCCTTCTTCGCCGCACCAAGACCAGCGTGCCGCCGAGGGCCAGAAACGCCAGCGTGCCGGGTTCGGGGGCGGAGGAAGAAACCGACGTGGAAAAGTTCAGTGCCTGGACCTGACCGAAGGTGCCGCTTGTCGTCACGCTCAGAGTGGTGACGGGCGAGGCAAAGTTCAGGATGCCGCTTGCTAAACTTGCTAAACCCGAATCAGGAACGGTAAGCAGATTCCCCGCCACCGTTGCTCCTGCCATGCCCGAGGCGACGGAGATGGTCTGGTTGAAGGTATACGTGGTGGGATTGGGGCCACCGGATAGGTTACCACGCCAGGAAACGATGTAGAGATTCAAGTTGGAGATAGGCGATGCAAAGGTAACTGTCCAGCTGCTACTGGTGCTATAATCTAGTGACTGCTGGCTCGCGCTTCCCGGAGCAGCGGAGTAGCTCGCACCTGAGAGATCGTAAGCAACTAAGGTGGGATTGTTAAACCCCGACACCCCGATGTTAACTCCTCCCAAATTTCCCGAGGTAGAGGTAGCCCAGTTGGCGAAGGTTTGTGCCTGCGTAGCTTGCGGAAGCGCGGCGAGGGTGAGGAGCGCAAGTGCGCTGAGAAACGAAAAACGAGTTGTATTCATAAGATTGCTTTCTTTTGTAGAGTGAGGACTTCGATCTCGGGACTCTGGAGCGTGGCCTCGCGGATACGTGCCGTCCAGTCTTGCTCGCAGTTGGTGACGAGCACGCCCTTGACGCCCGAGCGCCACGCGGATTGAATATGGCCTGGCTCATCGTCGAGAATCAGGTCTTGGTTCTTGCACGGGGGCCAGGTAGGTTCCCTGGTTTTTCCAAAGTGGCTCAGACCCAACGCCTTGAGGTCTTTAGAAAAGCGTTGCTGCTGTTTTTGGAGGTTCTTGAGCGCCTGGCGCTTGGCCTGCTCAAGGGTGATGACACGGCGCACGGGTAGCCCGGCGAGGTGGCACCAGAGCCGCAGCTTCCAGGGTTTATGTGCGCCACTGGAGTAGAGCGTGAGGGCGTGACCGGCGCGGGTGAGCTCGCGCAGGAGAGGGCGTGCGCCCGTGCGGACTCCGTTAGGATATAAGAGCTTTGCGAGGGTGCCCGTGCGCTCGCAGGGAAACTCGCCACACTCCGCGATGAGCGTTCCTTCCAGATCAATGCCGATAGTCATACGTCGTTGAATTCCTCTCGTAGACATACTAGCTAGCAACTCTCTGCAAACTCTCTGCAAATTTTCTGCAAACTCTCTTCCGCTGATTTCACGCGGCGATTATGTTATAGTCTTCTTAGAAAGAAGAGTTTGTGTATCTAATAGTACTAACCGACGGGCTCACGGTGCAGTTCGGAGCAGAAACCGTCACCAAGTTTCGCACCCGCAAGAGTGCGTCTCTGCTCGCCTACCTCGCCCTCTATCCCGGCAACCACAGCCGTGAGAAGCTTCTGGAGATTTTCTGGCCGGAGCTGGAACTCGATGCCGCACGCCATGCGCTCTCGATGACACTGGGTTATCTGCGGGGGCCGCTGGAGAAAGAGGGTGCACACACACAAACCCACTTGGTACAGGCGACGCGTGACTGCGTGGGGCTGGTTCCGGGAAGCTACACCACGGACCTTGACTCACTGCCACCGGGCTTCAATCCCGAGCGCCTCCTGCCAGGCTTCTACGATGACTGGGTGCTGGAGGTGCGCGAGCGGCTCGCAACAAGAGTCCCCCCAGAACCGCTCCTGAATCTCCCCGCCCGTGCTCTGAAGATAGAGCCGCTCCCGACGCCGCTGAGTAGCTACCTGGGGCGTGAGGCGCTGCGGGAGGAGACCCTCGGGCTGCTGGCCTCGACGCGGCTTCTGACGCTCGTGGGAACCGGTGGCGTGGGAAAGACGCGCCTGGCGCTAGAGACACTCCGAGCACGTGAGGCGCTGGGGGACAGGGTGGTCTGGGTGGAGCTTTCCGCGCTCACAAACCCCGACGACATCCCGCTGCAGATCGTGATGGCACTGGGCCTCAAGAGTGTGGACGAGGTGATTCCTGCGCTACGAAACACCCCGATCCTGCTGGGGTTGGACAACTGCGAGCACCTGATTCATCGAGCCGCTCGAAAAGCCCAGCGCCTGCTGCTCGCCTGCCCGCACCTCAAAGTTCTTGCCACGAGCCGCGAGCCGCTCAACCTGCCCGGGGAGACCGTGCTGCGTCTACCGGGGCTGAGCGAGGCGGAGTCCGCTCTGCTCTTTTCCGAACGGGCCGGTCGCGCCCGGCCCGGCTGGCTACCAACACGCGATGAGAGCCTCATTCTGTCCCTTCTCTGTTTGCGTCTCGATGGCCTGCCGCTCGCGCTAGAGCTGGCGGCGGCGAAGCTGCGCACGCACAGCCTCCCCGAGCTGATGCAGCGGCTAGAGGCACGGCTCTCCGTTCTGACAAGCGGCAACCGGGTCGCGGAGCCGCGCCAGCAAACCCTGCACGCCGCCATCACCTGGAGCTACGAGCTCCTGAGTGAGACAGAGAAGACACTCTTTGTGACACTGGCCGTGTTTCAAGGCGGCTGGACGAGCGAGGACGCCAGGGCACTCTGTGGCGACTCGGACACGACGTTGGAGCGGCTGGACTCCCTGGTGGACAAGAGCCTGGTTCAGATAGACTACTTGCCCCGCGGGACACGCTATCGCTTTTTAGAAACCGTCCGTGAGTTTGCCCATCAGAAGCTGGAGGAGCTGCCCACGCACGCGATTCTGGAGGTGCGCCGCCGTCATCTTGAAGTGTTCTTTGCCATGGCACATCGCAGACCAAGCCGAAACCATGAGGGCCAGGTGCAGTGGGCGTCTCAGATGAGTCTGGAGCGGGGAAATCTTGGTCAGGCGCTGGAGTTCTGTCGTGCGGATCAGCCTCAGCGTGCCCTGGAATTTTGCAATAACGTGAGACCCTACTGGGTGTTGCGAGGAGCTTTCCGCGAACAGCGCCAACAGTATGAAGTAACTCTGGCGCTGCCCGGGGCTCAGGAAATCAACGAACACAAGATCACGGCGCTTCGGGAACACTCTAATGCGTGCCAGTCTTTGGGGGACTGGGTAGCGGCGAGGGCATCCCTTGACCTCCTGAGGGAGCTGAACATCACCTTAGGCAGACCGCACGACAGCCAGACCTGTCGTGCCCTTCTAGAGTTCAACGAAGGCAACCTCGAAGAATCCAGAAAGCAGTTTGAGGAGGTGCTTTTGTATGCGCGCGCGGAGGGGACGCGCGCCGAGCAAGAGCACGTTCTGGCGAACATGGGGCAACTTCTCCTCGTACAGGGAAATCTGGATGCGGCGCGTGCTCTGATTTTAGAATACCAGCGGTTTGTCGGCGACTCCCCTCACGCTTGTGCTTCTCTGGCGCTACTCAATCTGTTCGAAGGAAATCTTGTCGAAGCACGGAAGGGTTTCTTGGAGGTTCTTACCCTTTACAGGGAGCTGGAGAGCTACTGCAATCTAGGGCATGTCCTCGTAAACTTCGCGATGTTACTACTCCGCGAAGGCAAGCACAGGCGGGCGGCGCAGTTTTTTGGCATGAGCTATACGTGGTGTGACCGCTACGATTTTGTCTTGGAGCAGCCCGAGCGAGGCTTCCGCGAAAGAGACATTGCCCTGCTCCAGACACGGCTGGGTACCACCTCCTTCTCCTTCGATGCCGCCTTTCGCGAGGGCACTACCTGGAGCACCGAACAGGTTTTTTTACAGCTCCAACTCTAGTATCCGCGCGTCCGGGCGTGCTTCTTTCGGTGGCTGGCAGGCTCGCGCTGACCTGAGCCTGGTCCGCTTAGAGCAAACGTGCGGCGAGTTCGGGGTGCTCTTTTACGATCAGGCGGGCGGCGCGGTTGTAGGTTGCCATCCAGGTCTTAAACACGGCGGCGGCGCTGTCGCGGTCTGCGGTGGCCTGAAGGGTGGCGGCGTGCACGGCGGGGTAGGCGGTGCGGGCGGCAGCAAAGGCGCTCAGGGTGGCGAGGGCGGCGGCGTGCTCGCTTGCACCAAACCCGGCATTGGCGAGGGTGGCCGCATGGGCAAGGTCGGCGGCGATGGCATAGGCTGCCGTGGCCGTACTGAGAAACGTATCGTCATCGGGGGGGACGCTCCCGGTGGCCCCTAAAGCGGCGCGGGCGGCGGTATCGCTTGGGTAGGCCAGGCGGACGGTCTCACGGTAGAGGGTGAAGCCTGCCCGTGCGCTCTTGCGGGTGTCGGCAATGGCTGCCAGTCCCTTATCGTCGGCCTCTTCTTTGCGCTGGCGGTCGGTGAAGCGGCTCTGGAGGGTGGTTCCCAGAGCGATTCCCTCCGCGAGCACGGCAGGCTTGATGGTGCGTCGGGTCAGAAACGGCTCCAGCACGGGGTCGGCAGCGGCGGCGTGCAGTCGGGTGAGGGCGGTGGTGAAAAAGTTCGCCAGCGCCTGATCTTGCGCCGCTCGCTTTCTTTTCGTGGCGGCAGTGACAGTAGTGGGCAGTGTTGTCGGGACAGTCGGGGCGGGTGTCGGGATATTAGGGTCAGGCATTGGTTTATTTCCTTCCTTAGACGGCTTGTTAAGAGCCATCGCCTTATTCTACCGAAGACTTGTCTGCTTGTCCAGTGCATTAGGAGCTTAATTTACTGCCTCATGAGGCTAATTTACTACCTCATG
>NZ_JANNYP010000308.1:0-2440 GCF_031410135.1 Armatimonas sp.
GCGGTAGCAGTTCAGCAAGCTCTCGCTCTGAAAGCGCTGCCAGTCCAGCTTCAGCGCCTGGATTGCCCCCTCGCCATTGCGGTACGGCGGCTCGACCTGTGCTAGATCCGTGAACGTATGCCCCCAGAAACTCGTGGACCAGCGCTTGTTCAGCTCGGCGAGGCTTCCGTACTTTACTTTCAGCCACTCTCGGAACGTTGCGGCGCAGGTCTCGCACCAGCAGTAGTTGCCGTACTCGTTGCTGACATGCCAGAGGAGCACTGCCGGATGGTCTTTGTAGCGCTCGGCGAGCTTTCGGGCCAGATTGGTCGAGAGTCGGCGGAAGTTCGCCGAGTTCGGGCAGAAGGTATGGCGATTCCCGTGGCGGCGGCGCACGCCCATGTCGTCGGCAGTCAAAACATCGGGGTACTTCTGGGTTACCCAGGCAGGCACGGACGCTGTGGCGGTTGCCAGGCAGACTTTTATCCCACCCGCCGCGAGCTTGTCTAAAATCTCATCAAGCCACTCAAACGTGAACGTGTCCTCGTCGGGCTGGAGGCTCACCCACCCAAAAACGGGCAGCGTGGCGACATTGACACTTGCCTCTTGCATCAGCCGGACATCCTCCGTCCAGACCTCACGCGGCCACTGCTCAGGATTGTAGTCGCCGCCGTAGAGAAACGAAGGGAACGCCGAAAAAGAGGTGCTCATGACTGGCATTGTATCGCCTTGACAAGTCGAAAAGCATCCGATAGACTTTTCTTGCAATCGTGTGCAATAGCATTATTCACTCACCATGATTACTCTGGAAGATATCGCACGCCAAGCTGGCGTCTCTCACTCAACTGTCTCGCGGGCGCTGGCAGATAGCCCTCTTGTCAATGCTGAGACGAAAAAGCGCATCCAGATACTGGCAAGTGAGGCGGGCTATCAGGTCAATCAAGTGGCGCGCAATCTCAAGGCACGCTCCACCAAGACGATTGGCCTCGTGGTTCCCGAGGTCTCGAACCCCTACTACCCCAAATTGGTACAACTGATCGCTGATCTCGCGAGAGAGGCGGGCTATAGCCTGCAGCTCCAGCTCAGCGGTACCGACCAAGACGCAGAGTCCGCCTGTCTTGAGTCGCTTCGAGCGCAGCGCGTGGACGGAATTTTACTCGTGTCTGGCGAGAGTGGCCTTGTAGCCCGTGAGCATGTCAATGCGCTGGCCGCTTCGGGTGTTCCGCTCGTACTGATGGGCTGGGTGGAGAGTACCGAACACTTAGATACGGTCACCGGGGACGATGCCAAGGGCGGCTATGCTCTCGCCCAGCACTTGATCCGACTGGGACACCGCCGCATCGCGATCTTGGGAAAGCGCCCTCATCGCGGCATCTACGACCGACTTCAGGGCTTCAAAGCAGCCCTCGACGAAGCGGGTGTGACGCTTCCCGGGGCGCTGCAAGTGATGGCTAAGACAGACGCGGAGGTTGGGCGTGGCGTGGCGCAGCTCCTCGCACTCCCCGAGCCTCCCACCGCCATCTTTGCGTACCAAGACTCACTCGCCGCCCTGGTGATTGGCTACCTTGCCGATGCGGGTATCTCTGTTCCACAACAAATGACGGTGGTGGGTTTTGACAACCTCGATCTGGCAACCTATATCAGCCCGCGCCTGACCACGATCGGCGGCCATATCGAGCCATTGGCGACGCAGTTCGTGGGTTTACTGCTGGAGCGTATTCAGAAAGCAGCGCCGGATACAGCGCCGCAACATCGAGTAGTGACGCCTCAGCTGGTCGTGCGCAAGAGCTGCGCTCCCCCAAGAGAGAAAAAATAAGATGAAAATAAAAATGTTACATGTCGAAGGAACGCGCCTAAAAGATAGCGCGGGGCGGGTGGTTCGTCTCCAGGGGGTTAATGTCCCCAGCCTAGACTGGAGCAACACGGGCGACCATCTGACAGCGTCTCTAAACCGGGCACTGACGGACTGGAAAGCAAAGCTCATTCGCATTCCTCTGTCCCAAGATCGTTGGTTTGGCAAATCAGGCGATAGTAGCGACGAGTACAGAATCGTCGTGGATGGAGTCGTGCGCCAGGTTGCCGCCCAAAATGGTTATGTTTTACTTGACCTACACTGGTCCAACGGCGGCAAGTGGGGCCAGAATATCGGCCAGCACTGCATGCCCGACGACAACAGCGTGTTGTTCTGGAAAGACCTCGCCAAGCGCTACGCCAACCACCCGGCGGTACTCTTTGATCTCTACAACGAGCCGCACGATGTCTCCTGGGAGATTTGGAAAAGCGGTGGCATGGTCGAGGAGCGCAATGAGGACCCCAAGCGTGGCCTCTACCTGAAGTACCACACGCCCGGCATGCAGGCGCTCTTAGACACCGTGCGAGCGACAGGGGCAAAAAATATCGTCGTCGCAGGCGGCCTCGACTGGGGCTATGATTTAAGCGGCGTGCTAAAGGGCCACGCGCT
>NZ_JANNYP010000309.1:0-5611 GCF_031410135.1 Armatimonas sp.
AAATGTTGAGATTAAAGACCAATATATTTGAGAGAAGTGGAGGGGGAAAGCTTTATGAATTTTAGAAAAGTGGCCCTTCGTTCAAGAAATTAAATTGATATTTGCAGCAACTATTTTGGAGAAACTAAATTTTGGATTTGATGAAAAGTCCCCTCGCGAGAAATTAGAGTCTCCAGACGGCAAATATTGGCTAAAATTAGAAATATCAGTAAAGATAACCAGAAGAGACTCAATAATAGTATTTTATGATACAGTATCATTAAAAACAACTACTAATAAAAACACAATAGAAACGTTATTTGGCAAAAATATCGCAAAAGACATGGCAAAAGAGATGTTAACAACAGCAGTTTTCAATCCTGGCGTAAGCATTTTAATGAAAGCAATGTCATTAACTAAAATTATACGCGGCGTAAAAGCAGGTAACTTCATTAATCCATCAGTCTCTCCATCAGAACCAACAAATGAAAAAGATTGGAATGATTCACTTGCGTCACAAATACTAGACGAAGCGACAACAAAACTTGCTGATAAAATTAGTAATGAGATTCAAAACCTTACTAAAAAAGTCTTTTTTACTTTCGAAAAAATTAAATGGGAAGAATATAAAGAAATTAGCAAAGAGCTTCAAAATCTAACTAAATTCCACATCGATGCTAATTATGAAGAAGATAAAACTGACATACATTGCCTAATTAATTTAAATGAACAAGATGACATCTTAAGTAAGATAGTCAATTCAAAATTAATAAAAAATATGAATCTAAAGTTAAAGAGCGAATCAGGTTCAAATCTTTACTTCAGAAAAAAAACGGATAAGGATATCGAATCATAAATTAAGCCAATAGACAGTAAACCAAAACAAACCCCATCAATAAATACACTACCTGTAAAAAAATCAACGCCTCCAGCGCAAAAAAATAAAAAGAAATAATTCAACAGAAATGATTAAGATTAAAATAACTATTAAGTATAATAATCGTGAAGTCAGTATATTACCTGGATGTCCAGGTAATGGTCGAATTATAAAATTAGGAAATGAATTCATCACAGATCGAATCAGTAACGCTGAAATTTTTTGTATTTCAATAATTGATGATTCAAAATCAATTAATTATAAAAATTATACGTTCACTTTGTTTTATGATAAAAAATCACCTAAATATAATAAAAATATAAAAATACCATTCAAAAAAATGTTCAAATTAGATAACAACAGCAAATATGATTACGTATATATAAAATTAACTTCTGATTTAGATAAATCAAGAGAGTATGCCATACATATCCCAATCGGTTCACGTTAGTAAAATCTCAGTTTCTAAACAAAGGTAAAGCTATGAAATCAACACGTAAAAACTTTTTATCTCTATCGCTTCTCTCTATTTCCTATCTAAGTACACTCTCTGGCTGTAGTGGTGGTGGTAGTAACGACGGCAACCCAGTAACGGACCTAACAGGTCGTGTACAAGGTTATCTTGACTATATTAATAATGCTTCAACTGCCTGGAATAACCTTATAGTCACTGTCAAAGGTAAAAGCAATAGTGGTCAGACAATTGAAAAAGTCATCCCTGTTGATTCTAACGGACAGTTTAGTGCTGAAGTTCCTGAAGGTACTTATGATGCAAATGTGAAAGACAAAAACGGATCAATAGTCGAAATAAATGTACCAGGAGTAGTAATTAAAAAAAGTGATACAACTTTAGTAAGGCCCAATAATCAAGAGACTATTGATATTGTTCCTTCTGGAATATCGATAAAGACAATAGAAATAACAGTACCTACATCATCAATTCCTCCAGGCAGTACCTACACGTTTATTGCTCGTGTACTAGACAGTTCCAATAATATACTTAGCGACTGGGAGCCACGGTGGAGGCTAGAAGGTAATGTTGGTACGCTAGATACTAGAACAGGTAGATTATCTGCAAATTCAGGCGGTTCTGGAAAAATAGTTGCTTTTTTCTATGTAGGAAGTCGTTTAGTGGAGGCAAAAGCAGATATAGTCGTACAAGTTGAAAATCTCTCCCCCGCTCCAACACTTTATGCCCTGAGACCATCACCGGCAAATTCAAGCATTTACGCAATCATGAGGTATAACTCACGTAATGGACAAGAAATCGGGAAAACGGAAATTCCCAATATTTTAGGTAATGGACAAATCTGTATTTCTTCGGACGGCACGATGTATGTCACAGTTAATTCAGGTACAAGTAACTTTATTCAATCTATTAAGACTGATGGTTCTTTAGGAACGCCTATGGCATCCAGAAGATTTGACATTGAAGCACTTGGCATTCTACCAAATGGAAATATCATTGGGTTTAACGATGACGGATTCCATATCTTTAATAAAGATTCTGGCTTAGTTGTCCGCGAGAATATATTAGACAATACTCTTTCCACTGTATATGATATAAAAACCGGCCCAGACGGTAAACTATACGTAACAGCGTTAAACACCTTATCAAGTCCTGATACTTATGTTGTACGTAGGTATAATATAAGCACAGATAATATATCGTTCGATAAAGATATCGTTATTTTTTCAACAAGTGGTTCAAATCAACCATCTTCCGTGATATTTGCATCAAATGGAGAAATGATTATTGCTGATATAAAAGGCAAGAGATTACTTAGGTATAATTTAGAAGGAAGTCCTCTTGGTAATGATTATAGTGTGCCAGGTCTAGTAGATAGTGCGTTAGCAATTGGAAGAAATATAAGATCACAAAATGATGAAACTATATTTGTTTTATCAAGTCAATCAACAGCAGGTATACGGCGAATAAATTTCAACAATGGCACTTTTTCGGATATTGACACATTTTTTTCTAGTAATAACATTATTGATCTTGCCATGCCATAAATATTATAGTATTAATAAAATATTTATTAAGTTATCAGAAATATAAATCAATAGTTCCAAATTTGGTCAAGTTGTTTCTTTCGGTTCACGCTAAATAACGGCAGAAGAACGACGCTCACGAGTTCACTTTCGTGAGCGTTTTTCTTTGGTCTGCTCAAACGCAAATTTATAACCAACGGCGGCGTAGGTGAGAATGTCGTTGAAGTGAATGGCTTCGGCGCGGACGAGCTTCTCATACTCATTGACGAGTTTTCCGGCCTCACCGTGAAGCGCAGGGTTATCGGTGGCGATGGAGATGGGAACGCCTGCTTCTTGACAGCGCTCGAAGACGGGGCGTAGCTCCGATAGATCCTGAAGGGTGTTGGTGCGAAGATAGGTGGTCGGGCAGACTTCTAAACAAATCCCACGCTCGGCAAGCTCGGGGAGCAAATCGGGGCGGTGGAGGGCGATCTGGATGCCGTGGCCGATGCGCTCCAGATAGGGAAAAAGACTGGAGTGAATGTCGCTGGGGTCGGACTCGGCCATGTGCGCGGTGGTGTGTAGCCCCACCGACTTTGCCTCAGCGTAGAGCTCGGTCCACTGATCCAGAGTCGGGCCACCAGGCTGGTACGGGCCAGCCAAATCCACGGCAACGACTTCGGGGAGTGCGTGCGCCAGTGCGATGATCTGTCGGTTCAGCGCGGGCGTGAAGCCCCGGTCCATGCAGAGAATAAACGCAGTACGAATCGGAAACTCGGTCTGGGCAGCGCGGATCACTTGCTGGGCTGCCTCGGGCATGAGGGCGAGGCGCTCCGCTTCGGGAAGACCGCTCGGGGTGCGCTTGTAGGGGTTGAAGCGCAGCTCTAAGTAGTCCAACGCTTCAAAGACTGCTGCACCACGCACCGCTCGGTGCGTAAAGTAGGGAAGCTCCTGCGACTGGAGCTCCTCCACCAGATGGTGCACCGTGAGATAGTCAGCCAGATCGGTGAAGGGACGGTTGAAGAAATACGAAAACGCGGCGTAGTCCGGGAATCGCTCCCGGAGCCGCGCCGCGACAGCCGTCTCCCGACCGTGCTTCTCAATCCAGCCCCAGAGAATGCGGGGGTGAGTTGCGCCCCCCAGATGGCGGTGCAGGTCAGGGAAGTTCACATCCTATTGTACTACATCCGCATCAAGGGGATGCCTAGCTCGCGCTTGGCAAGGATATCGAGAAGTGCGACTTGAGCCATCTCTTTATCATCGAAGTAGGCCAGCATCTGCGGCTTTCCTGCGATCTCCACTTTCAGCGCCGCGCCGCTACCCGTCACTTCGATAAACAATCGTGCAACATGGTTGATGTTAAATGCCGCACTTGATTTCTTGCTGTAGATCCACATAAATAAGCCTTCCTCCCAAAAGTATCGGCAGGAAGGCTCGTTTCACTTACCCATAATTTTCGGAATCGCTCCCTCGAAAGCCTCACGAAGCTGATCGAGTGAGAGCTCCAGAAGCCCCGCGGCATCGAGCTTGTTGCTGCCCTTCACCTGGCCGATAAAGACTCCCTCAACCCCATTTTGTTCACACAGATCAAGGAGCATTTCTTGCTCTTTCGTCCCCTCTTTGACTGTCACAACAATTCGGCTCGGAGACTCACCAAACAGAACGGTGCTCCAAGGAAGATCGCTTCCATCGGCGGCGACGAAATCCGTGACGGCAAAGCGAATCTCGGCACCTTTACCACCTGCCAGACAGCTCTCGGCGACGGCGGTCATGAAGCCCCCCTCCGCGCAGTCGTGGGCGCTCTGGATGAGTGCTCCGGCGACAGCTTCCCGGACAACTTTCTGGACACTCGCTTCGGCGGCTAAGTCTAGCTCGGGCCTGCCCTCGGCGCGGCCAAAAACGCGGTAGAGATACTCGCTTCCCGCAATTCCCGTCGCACTCTCGGTGCCGACGGGGCGGAGCAGATAGATCAGGTCGCCATCGTTTTGGAAAGACAGGCCCATCGGTTCAACGCCCTCGGGGATCACGCCGACCATGCCCACCGTAGGCGTGGGGTAGATCGCGCCCTCGGGGGTCTCGTTATAAAAACTGACGTTACCCGAGACAACGGGCGTCTTAAAGAAATCCGCGGCCTGCGCCATCCCCTCGACCGCACGACGGAACTGCCAGAATCCTGCAGGCTTCTCGGGCGACGGAAAGTTCAGGCAGTCCGTCAGCGCGGCGGGCACGGCTCCCACACAGCTCAAGTTACGCGCTGCCTCGGCCACGGCCAGCTGCGCACCCACAAACGGGTCTAAGTAGCAGAAGCGCGGGTTGCAGTCCGTGGTCGCTGCGATCTTGCGCCCGTTGGCCTCACGAATGGTCAGCACCGCCGCATCGCCACGCCCCGGAAGAACCTCGGTCTGGGTCTGCACCATCGTGTCGTACTGCTCCCAGACCCAGCGCTTGCTAGCGATACTGGGCGTCGCGAGTAGCTTGAGCAAGACCTCGCCGTAGCTCTCGGGCTCGGGCAGAGTAGAGAAATCGGCGCTCTGGACTTGGGCGATGTACTCCGGCTCGGCGGCGTCTAAGTAATAGGTCGGGCACTCGTCGGCCAGCGACTTGGCAGGAATATCGGCCTCCAGGCGCTCGCCGTCCCAAACCTGTACATTGCCCGTCTCGGTCAGCACCCCGATATAGGCCGCATTGAGCCCCCACTTGTGAAACACCGCCGCGACTTCTTCCTCGCGGCCCTGCTCGACAACGGCCAGCATCCGCTCCTGGCTCTCGGAGAGCCAGACT
>NZ_JANNYP010000310.1:0-2067 GCF_031410135.1 Armatimonas sp.
TGACGAGTGATGCAATGGACAAGACAATTGTCGTGACCATTACAACCCTCAAGCCCCACCCGCTCTATGGACGAACCCTGCGCCGTTCGCGCAAGTTCAAGGCACATGATGAGACCAACGATGCCCACACGGGTGACACGGTCGAGATCATGGAGTGCCGTCCCATGTCGAAGGAAAAGCGCTGGCGTCTTGTTCGAGTGATCGAGCGAGCCAAGTAAGGCCCCCTGCCCCCGCCCAGCGGGGGAGAAGAGGGTAGTTCACGTCGCAGATTGCGATAAGCGTCTGGATAGGGCTGAGGGATTCAGCCCTATTGCTGCGCTAAGGAGAGTTTGAAATGATTCAGCAATATACCCGCCTGAAGGCAGCGGACAACTCGGGAGCGCGCTCGCTTCTGTGTATCCGTGTGCTTAAGGGCTCGACCACGAAAGTCGGACATGTCGGTGATGTGATTGTCGCCGCCGTGAAGTCCGCCACCCCGAACTCCAACGTCAAAAAAGGCGATGTGGTGAAGGCCGTGATCGTCCGCACCAAGCAGCCCATCAAGCGCAGCGATGGTTCGACCATTCGCTTCGATGAGAATGCCGCTGTGGTACTCAACAACAACCTGGAGCCGCGTGGCACCCGTGTCTTTGGCCCGGTGGCTCGTGAGATGCGTGACTCCAATATCTCGGGTGGGATGAAGATCGTCTCGCTCGCGCCGGAGGTGCTGTAATGGCAGTTAAGAAGGCATTTGAAGGCAAGCTCTTCATTAGAAAGACCGATACCGTGGTTGTGATCGCGGGTAAAGATAAGGGCCGCACCGGCGAGGTGACGCGTACCTATCCGAAGACCGGTAAGGTTCTTGTGACGGGTATCAATATCGTCACCAAGCACCAAAAGGGACAGCCGTCTGCGGCGAACCCGAACCCAACGGGCGAGCGTATCGAGGTCGAGGCCCCGATCCTGGCCTGTAAAGTGGCGCTGATCAACAAGGACGGCAAGCCGACCCGTATTCGTGTCGAAGTACGTGATGGTAAGAAAGTCCGCGTCGCTGTCAAGGGCGGCGAGGTAATTTAGTACCCTCCTCCCCCTGCCCCCTCCTCCCAATCCTGGGAGGAAGGTTCGGGAGGAGGGGAATATCCCCCTTGCACTTTTTTGGGGTGCGGGGAGCTGACTCGGTTGGAACCGAGAAAGGAATTTGTTTATGTCTGGTTACAAGGCTCGTCTACAAGAGCGCTATGAAAAAGAAGTTGTCACGTCGTTGATGAAGCAGTTTGGCTACAAGAATATCAACGAAGTGCCTCGTTTAGAGAAAATTGTCCTGAACATGGGCGTCGGTGAGGCCGGTCGAACCGGTGGTGATCCGAAGCTCTTGGACAATGCGATCAAGGATCTGGCGGCTCTTTCCGGTCAGAAGCCTGCGGTCTGTGTGGCGAAGAAATCCGTCGCAAACTTCCGTCTTCGTGAAGGCGCTAAGATCGGCTGCAAAGTCACGCTGCGTGGAGCCCGAATGTGGGAGTTTTTAGACAAGCTTCTAAACGTCACCCTGCCCCGTGTTCGTGACTTCCAGGGTGTCAATCCGAACTCTTTCGATGGCCGTGGCAACTTCGCGATGGGGATGAAAGAGCAGCTGACCTTCCCGGAAATTAGCTACGATCAGATTGACAAGATTCGTGGTATGGACATCATCATGGTGACCACCGCCAGCAAGGACGAAGAAGCACGCTATCTTCTCTTCCAGCTCGGAATGCCGTTCCGCTCCAGCGCCAATGCTGGTCCCAGCGGTGCAACCAAGCTCGAACTGTAAGATACTCTCTAACTTTCGCCCACCCCTACCCTCCGCCAAGCGGGAGGTAGGGGTGGGCTTTTTGTTTTTACGGGAAGATTCCCAGAGCCGTGATGGCTTCTGCGACGCGGCCCACCCCGACGATGTAGGCGGCGGTTCTGAGGTCGCAGTTGTGCTTCTTGGCGGCGGCGTTGACTTGGCCGAAGGCGCGGACCATGATCTGCTCCAGTTTGGCATTGACCTCGCCCTCGCTCCAGAAGAACGACTGGAGACCCTGCACCCACTCGAAGTAGCTCACCGTG
>NZ_JANNYP010000311.1:0-4389 GCF_031410135.1 Armatimonas sp.
GTCGCTGCCAAAGGCAAGTCTCTCAAGAGCCTCTCGGCAGAGATGACCATGCTCATGACAGGCCCACAGCCCCAGAAACTCACAGGCAAGCTACTGATCAAGAACCCGGATCAGGGCCGCGTCGAGCTAGCCTCCGAAAAACCCGAAAAAGGGGAAAGTGTCCTCGTGATCGCCGACGGTAAGTATGCCTACAGCATCACGGGGAAAAAATACACGAAAGAGCCTGTCTCCCCCACCTCTCTCTGGCCGTTTCTGACAGGCGTGCCCGGCACCGACCCCAAGAAATTCAACCATGTTGGCGTGGAAAAAATCGGTGAGATCAGCTTTGATGTTCTGGAGATGAAAGAAGGCCCCCAAACCCTGCGCCTCTTTGTCAGCCCCGAAAAACTAATCCAGCGCTTTGTGATGTCCATGACAATCGAGGGAAAGCCGCTGGGGCAGGATCTCACGCTTTCCAATGTCCAGCTCGACGGTGAGATCGCCGCCGCCAGCATGACCCTTCCAGCAGGTCTTGAGGAAGAGAAGGCTCCTGGAAGCCAGGGAATGGATGAGCTGTCCGCCAAGCTGATTAAAGTGGGTAAGAAGGCCCCCGCGTTCAACCTGGCGACTCCTGCTGGCCCCAAGCTCTCGCTGGCGAAGGCACTGGTGGGCAAGAAAGCCGTGCTGGTCAACTTCTGGTTTGTGGGCTGCCCTCCCTGCCGCGCGGAGCACCCGGAGCTACAGAAGCTCTATGTTGCTCTCAAGGCCAAGGGTCTCGGGATGGTGGGGATCAACCAGGGCGATGATAACAAGTCCATTACCAGCTATCTGAAAAGCGCCAAGCTGACATTCCCGGTCGTTAAGGCCGTGCCAACCACGATCAGCGCCTACGGCATCCAAGCCTTCCCCACCAACTATATTCTGGATGCAAAAGGAAACGTCGTCTACCGCTCCGTCGGCTTTGACGAAGCCGGGATGAAAGCCGCCCTCGCCAAGCTCGGGCTGAAGTAGAGCCCTCCGTACCCTCCTCCCCCTGCCCCTCCTCCCAAACGCCCAGAGGGCACCCGGAGGAGGGTAGATATTGAAGGTTTAGCGCAAAACACGCCGCATGGGGGAGCCGGGGAGGTGTTCGCTGGTTCCGGCAACCACGACGGAGATCTCGTGCTCTCGGCTATCGCGGACGCTGCTGGGAAATGCAAAGCGGAAGCCGTCGGTGCGGCGGCTGACGGCGTTGTACTGGTCTGCGCGGATGTTGCCGACTTTCTTGCCGTCCACGCGAATCTCTAGCTCCAGCGGTACCCAGAGCTGGTGCCAGTCGTGGTTTGCCCCCCAGCAGGCGCTACTATCACCGTCTAGCTGGATTCCCGTGAGGGCGCGGGGCTGGACAAAGAGTGGTGGGATATTGCTAGCGACAATCGGCGCGACTAAGCCGCCTAGTGTGGGGTGTTTCTTGGCCGTAATTGGGGCAACGCTCCCCGCCCAGGCTTTCTTGTACTTTGCCCACGCCTGCGCATTGGTCAGCCCTTTTTCCTTGAGCCCTCGGATACGAAAGTGCTCCTGACCATCGTGGTAGCGGGCGCTGTCCTGCTCGGCGGGGAGGTTGTGGATGCCGCCATCTGGTGTGGCAATGGGGACGATCACACTCGGGGCCTGAATATCGTAGTAGAGGCGGAAGTTCGCGCCGGGCTTGCCCTGGAAGCTCTCGACATAGACCTCGTCGGCAGCCAGCGCATTGATGTCGTTGCCGAAGTCCAGGATCATGTCAACCGCACGGGTTCCCCCATTATTGGGGGTTAGGGGGCTGAACTTGCAGTTTTTCAGCAGCGTGCGGCTCTGACCGACGGCATCGCGCTTGTAGTGCAGGTCACCGTCTATGCGCACACCAACCGGGCAAGCAAAGACACTGTCCTCGATCAGCACATCGAACTGTCGCCCGTTGGGTTCGTTGGTGCCGCGTGGGGTCTGCTGCTTGACCCCGATGGCCATCCCCGAAATGTCTAAGCGCTTGAGACGCCCCGTGACCGGGTAGTAACGGTTGGGGACGCCGATGGTCGGGTCGCTCTCATCGCCGAGTGCCCCAGAGTCGCCACGAACAATTAAGCCATCCACGATCATCGGCTCCGTGAAGCGCGGGACAAGCCCCTGATGGCAATTCCAGGCTACCGAGTCGCGCACCGTAAAGGCGGACTCCTCCCAGAACTCATGGCCGTGCATGGAGCTATAGACCTCGTTATTGGCAAAAGGCACAGGATACGGCACGTTGTCCGCCCAGGGGAAGCGCAGCTCACGCGATGCTGCTTCCTCCGTCGGCGAGACAAAGTAGCTCAATGTGCCGCGCAGCGGGCGCTCTGGTCGAGGGAACTTGAGGATTCCCGCGAGGGCGCAGTCGGCGGCGATATTGTTGGTGCAGAGATTGGCCGCGTTGGCCAGCCAGAAGCCCACGCCCTCGGAGCCCACATCTTCTTTATCTGTGCGCTGTCCGGGCTCTACTTCGGCGGGAGTCACACCGGGGCAGTTGGCGGCGATATTTCCCACAAGCTCGTTAAACGTCTCGTGGCCGTCTTCGATGACCACAGCGGCTCCACGTGCGCCCCAGAACGCGTTGTTCTCGACCCGGACTTTCGTGGTGCCATGCATCACAAGCTGCCACTTCGGGCTACCGTCGAAGGCGCACCCGGAGAGCTTGCCACGCCACGCCCCCGCAAATGGCCCCATCGCGTGATGAAAGTGAAAGGCGTAGCGGGCGACATGGTTCTTGTCCAGATCCAGCGGGCTGGTGGTCGTGCGGCCCAAGCCCACAAAGGCGGCATTGGCAATGTCTGTGGTGGCCGACTCCCCCAGAAAGACATGGCCGGGAGTTGTGGCGTTTTTCGAGGTCACGGTCACGCTACGGCTGAGATTGAGGACATGCGGCAAGAAGCGCTCTTGACCCGCGTGCGCAAACTTCAGGGGCGTGCTCAGTGTTGCGACTTTGCCATCGGGGGAGATGCCCGAAAGAGTCACCGTCTCGCTCTGGCTAGCGCTCTTGCCGCGCCGTGCAGGCGAGCGCGTGTCAGGAATCGCAAGCTTATCCCCGACTTTCCAGCCACTCACGGCCTGTCCCAGCGCCAGTGTGCTGGCTCCCGCGCTTGGCGCACTTACTAAGCGCACAAAGCTCGTTTTTGGCTCCCCTACCGCCACCAGCCGCCCGAGAACCAGCAGGCCCGCCCCGTGCTGCTCGGGATCATCCGCCTTGGGCAAGCGCTCCCCACCAAGCACCAGCTTTGCCGTGACCGGCTGGCCGCTCTTGCCTAGCTCTAAGTAGCCATCGGGGAGAACTTGCAGGGTATTGACTGTCAGTGTCCCCGACACCAGGCTTAGCACGCCACGCACCGCGATGGTTTTTACCGTTTCGGTGCCGCTCACGGTGATTTTTAGGCCCGGAGGGATCAGCACGCTATCGGTGGGTTTGGGAATGCTCCCGCCCTCCCAGGTTCGCGGATCACCCCACGCGCCACTCTGCGCCGCCGTGGCACTGGGACGGAGCGAGAAGTTCGGCATTCCATCAAAGAGCTTGGGGGCTTTTAGGTCTGGAGTGCGCATGGGCAGGTGCTGGGCGTGCGCCTGAGCCACCAGCAAAGAAAGCGTGAGTAGAAATGCAGTTCGAGTCATAAAACACCAAAAGCCCCGGCACCAAGCTGGTGCCGGGGCCTTCTTATGAGTTTACTTGTTGCTTCCGCAGGAGCCACAGCCACCGGTGACGGTTCGGCCTTCTGCGTCGTCCTCGGCGGAGAAGCTAGAGCCACAGCCACAGGTCTTGACTGCGTTGGGGTTCTCGACCTTAAAGCCGCCGCCCATCGGGGTGGTGACGTAGTCTACAACGGCTCCGACCAAGTAGCGCATGTCCATCGGAGCGAGCACTACCTCAACACCGCCGTACTCAAAGACCTCGTCGCCCTCGTCCACGGTCTCGTCCAGCGCCATGCCGTACTGGAGACCAGAGCAGCCACCGCCGCTGATGTAGACGCGCAGGCGGACGCCTTCCGGGTTACCCTGCTGCTCAAGAATATCTTTCACTTCCTGTACTGCTCGCTCGGTGAGCGTCAGAGGACAGGCGCGATCTGCCAGGATTTCCAAATCCTTACCGGCTTCAAGTGTTAGTGACATTTTAGTTCGTGTCCTTTCCATGCGCGGGTCAAAGCCGCGTGGTGTTTCTCAACTTAGTATAGATTATATCGCGTCGGAGTTCCCAACAAGAGCCCTCCCCCGAAAAAAACTATCCGCCGATAAAAGCAGCAATTTAGCCCGCCGATTTAAAGCGGCGTCAATAAGCCTTTGGCTGAGAAGTGGGGCCGCGGCGGGGGAAAAGGTAGTAGGGGGGGGACGTCATGGCGGGAAGCCGACAAACGCCAACATTAGTTGGGGGGCAAA
>NZ_JANNYP010000312.1:0-13929 GCF_031410135.1 Armatimonas sp.
GGAGCCACAAGCTCGACCGCACGAGGGATCTCTGGTGATATTGTGGTCGGGGCCGCCAGGGGGCGGGCGGGCTTCTGGAACCTGGCAGCAGGAAATGCCTTCACCGAGCTGACACCAGGCGCAGTGGGCACGGCTTTCGCTACCAACGGGCGCTTCGTGGTCGGGGTGCGCGGTGGTGGCAGCTTCACCACACTTACCAGAGAGGTTGCTACCATTGGTGCCCACGCCACGCTCTGGGATCGTGACAACGGCAACAATGCTGTTGATCTGCACACGACCTATCTCGCCGATCAGGGCTTCGACTGGTCAGCGGCGCTCGGGGTGGACGCGGCAGGCAATGTCTATGGCGTGGGTGGGGCTGTGGTTGACGACTTCAATGCCAACTACCGCGCCTGGGTACTCACTAAAAATTGAGGCGCGTTTTATGAGAAGGCTCTGGTGGGGTGTGGTGGCACTGGCAGCGGCGCTCCGCCTGAGCGGTCTGGGGCACTGGGGCTTTGTGGACCCGTACTTTGCCGCTGGGGTTCGCACCATGACCGGCGGCGGCAGCAGCTTCTGGTACGGCGCGTTTGACTCGGGGGGCTTTCTCACAGTAGACAAGCCCCCGCTGGCCTTCTGGCTCCAGACGGTTTTCTGCTGGCTACTGGGGTTTTCGAATCTGGCGCTCTGCCTGCCGCAGGCGCTCGCAGGTGTAGGCAGTGTCTGGCTGCTGGGAAAATTAGTCGCGCGGCGTAGCGGCGAGAGCGCCGGGCTACTCTCGGCCCTCGCGCTCGCCCTCACCCCGATCTGTGTCGCCGCGGACAAGACCAACCTGGTAGACAGCCTGCTGGCCTTTGTACTGCTTTGCGCCGCCTGGGCGCTCTTTGGCGCTTTGGAGACGGGACGGCTTCGCGGGCTGTTGCTCTGCGCCGCACTGATCGGCGTCGGGGTGCACGTGAAGGCCGGAGCCGCCTTTGCAATCGTTCCGGCGTTTGGCCTGGCCTATCTGAGCTGTGGGCCGGGGGACATCAAGAAACGCATCGGCCAGCTTGTCCTCACGCTGCCCGTGTTGCTGGCGGTCTCCTCGATCTGGATGCTCGCCGTGGATAGCACACCACCTGAGCAGCGCCCGTTTATCGGCTCCTCCAAAGACAACTCGGCTCGTTATCAGGTCTTTGTCCACTATGGCGTGCGTCGGCTGATCGGTCCGCCGCCGAGTCCCCCCGTGCCCCCTAAATCAGGGCTCTACAACGTGCAGATGGGGCCGCTGCGGCTCTTCCAGCGTGAGCTTGCCGACCAGCTTTTCTGGTGGCTCCCGCTGGCCTGTCTGGGATTGTGGCAGCTCGGAAAAGATAAAAAATCACGCGCCGATGTGATTGTCTGGGGCGGCTGGATGCTGGTCTATCTGGCGAGCTTCTCGTATGTACGCGATGTCTTTCACCCCTATTACTTGCCGCCGCTGGCGATTGCCACGGCGGCGCTGGTCGGGATCGGGGCGAAAAATGCGCCTAAATGGCTTTTGGGGCTCACCGCACTCTGGCAGGTCTGGCTGCTTAGCGCCTACCCGAGCTGGGTGCTGTGGCTGGCTCCTTTCGTGCTGCTGGGGATGCGCTGGCCGGTGCTTCTCTCTCTTGCGCCGCTGGCCTGGTGCGCCAGTGCTGCTTTTACGTGGTGCAACTCCCCACTGGTCTACGCTGGGCCACTGCGCTTGACAACAGGTGGCCCCGATCCAAGTCTCATTGCCACACCACAGCTCTGGCAGGGAAAACTCACTGATGCCGATCGCCCCAAACTACTGGCGTTTTTGAAAAAAGAGCGGCGTGGCGAGAAGTTCTTACTCGCTGTCCAGAGCACCGTCCCTGCTGCGCCGGTGATTCTCCGAACCGGTGAGGCCGTGATGGCCCTAGGCGGCTTCACCGGCGGCGACCCGATTCTCACGCCTGAGAGTCTGGCTCAGAGAGTACGACGCGGTGAAGTTCGCTTTTTTCTTCTCCCGCCACAGAACACAGCTTTTGGACACAACGGAGCGCTGATGGAGTGGGTGCGTAACCACGGGCTACTGGTAGAGCCTGCCCTCTGGCGCGATTCAGGCAACGATTTGTTACTCTACGAGGTCTTATTTTAGCAGTGTTCTGCTCTGTGGTACGATTCTTGATTATAAACCTACTAAATATAGATTTTATTAAGGTTTAAATCAATGAAGCGTAGACAATTCTCTAAACATCTTGTTCTTACTCTCGCCTTTTGGGGCGCGAATTTTCTGAGTGGCTGTGGTGGTGGTATCCAACCCGGTATTGGGGGGCTCTGGGGAGGCTCTGGTACGACGGGAGGGGGGAGCGTTGGGGGAGGCAGTGTCGGGGGAGGCAGTGTTGGTGGGGGTAGCAGTAGCGCTCTCACGGGGCAGGTGGTGTTTGTTAACAGCAGTACGGGGCGCTTCCAACTCTATCTCACCAGTGCCGATGGGGTGGTGGTGACGCGGCTGACCAACGGCGACTGGTACGACTACCGCCCTGCGTTCTCGCCCGATGGCAAGAAGATTATCTTTGCCAGCACCCGCGATGGTGCCGATGGGCAGCTCTACACGATCAACGCAGATGGGAGCAACCCCACGCGACTGACCAATGGTCTTTGGGCAGACTCGGGGCCGTCGTTTTCGCGGGACGGCAAGAAGATCGTCTTTGAGAGCAATCGAGACACGATAGCGACGACCGGCAACCTCCAGCTCTACACGATGAACGCGGATGGTAGCGGTGTGACACGCGTCACGCGCGACAGCACCCAGCGCGACTTTAACCCCGCGTTCTCCCCGGATGGCAAGACGATTGTCTTTGCCCGTGGTGAGGGCGAGAGTGCCCAGCTTTTCTCCGTCCGTACCGATGGGAGCAATCTGACGGCGCTGACCAAGAGCGCAGGCTCCAACAAGAACCCCTCGTTCGCCTCAAACGGCAAGACGATTGTCTTTGAGAGTAGCCGCAACGGTAGCTACCAGATCTATGTGATGGATGCAGACGGTACCGATGTCAAGCGCCTGACCAACGGGGTCTGGCCGGACTACAATCCCTCGTACTCCCCGGATAGCAAGTACATTTTGTACATGAGTGGCCGTAGCGAAGGATTTCAGCTCTTCCGAATGGACACCGATGGTAGTGATAGTAAGCTCCTCGTCTCCGCCCCCGGAAGTAGCAGCGACCCGCGCTGGGCCGTGAAGTAGCCGCTTAACACTTAAGCGGCAAAGAGCTGTAGGCCGCCGTCCACGCGCAGCACTTGCCCGGAGATGAAGCGAGCCGCCGGGGAGCACAGGAATATCACTCCATCGGCGACTTCTTCCGGGAGGCCATAGCGATCCAGTGTCCCCTCGGTGACGGTCATGGCGGGATCGAGGGGGCGTGTGGCATCGAAGCGCGCCGTTCGCGTGGGGCCGGGGCTGATCGCATTTACGCGCACCGCATGAGGGCGAAGCTGGTAGGCCAGGCAGCGCGTGTACTCGACAATTCCAGCTTTTGCCACCGCGTAGATCACCCCATCGTCGCGGCCCACATGGGCCGCGATTGAGGCGATATTGACAATCGCGCCGCTCTTACGCTCGGCCATTTTATTGCCCACCGCCTGGCACAGTAAGATCGTCCCCACGAGATTGCGACTCAGCATTGCCTGAATGTCTTCGAGCTTCACCCCAAGAGCATCGTTGGGCTGGGGCTTGCCACCTGCCGCCGCAATATCGCCGCCCGCCGCGTTGACCAAGATATCAATCGGGCCGAGCTTGTCCTCAATCTCACGGATAAAGCGTGTCACATCGGCGAGGTTGGAGACATCGCCGATCACGCCCAGCTTTGCGCCGGCGGCGATGGCGGAGGCATCTAAGTTCGCGTGCTCACCAAACTCTGCGGGAGCCTCGCGTGAGATATCGTGAATTGCGACAATCGCTCCCTGTGCGGCTAGCCGCGTTGCCATCGTGTGGCCTAAACCCCGCCCCGAACCCGTCACCAGCGCCACCTTGCCCGTTAAGTCCATTGTTTCCATACAGGCCGTTTCGCGTTGTAGACGGTGTTTTCCTGCCTGGGAAGCGAGGAAAGGCTAGGGAGCGATACAGATCTTGAGGGCCTCGCCAGATTCCATCAGTGGGAAGGCATCGTGGAGCTGCTCTAGTGGCAGGCGGTGGGTGATGAGCTTCTCGGCGGGGAAGCGGCCTGAGTGTAGGAGCGCAAACGCCGCCTGAAAGTCGGATTTCTTCTCGGAGTAGCTACCGGTGATCTCTAGCTCTTTGTAGTGAATGTGGTTGACATTGAGCGCGGCGGTGGGAGCGGTTTTAGGAAGCTCGGCAAAGAAGCTAACTCGTCCTGCCTTGGCAGCAATATCGAGGGCATCGTTCTGCGCGATACTGCTACTGGTGGCCACAATCACGACATCGGCTCCGTGGCCCTCGGTGAGGCGACGTAGCTCCTCACGGTGGGCTGCCGTGCTTTCTGAGAGAATCGCGCCGTCAATGTCGAAGCGCTCTGCCAGTGCCAGGCGTGTCGGGTTGGTATCTATCACAAAGATCTTTCGGGCACCGTGCAGGCGTGCGAGGCAGGCGTGCATGATCCCCAGTGGGCCTGCCCCGATCACCACCACCGTGTCACTGAGGTCAATCCGGAGGCGGGAGTGGGCGTTGAGGCAGCAGCCCAGTGGCTCCGCGAGGGCTAAGTGCTCTGGCAGCGTCTCACGGGTAACGGGGAAGAGGCACTGATTTTTTACTCCAAGCGCTGGAACGACCATCCGCCGGGCAAAGGCACCATCGTAGTGATAGCTGAGTGTAGGACGGTTCATCGCCAGGTTCTCCCGTCCTCGCTCTGTACCACGATCCGCACTCTCCACCAGCACGGTATACATCGCAACACGGTCCCCGACCTTTACATTTGCCTCGGGAGCGCGGCTCTCGATTACCCGTGCACAGAGCTCATGGCCCAGAATGCGTGGCGCTTGAATCTTGGGATCGCCATGCCGAAACGTCCGTAAGTCCGTGCCACAGACCGTACAAGCCTCGATTTCGAGCAGAAGTTCGCCGTCTTTAGGGATTGGTTCTGGGACATCCCTCACCTCGACCGTGGTGCTTTTTTGGCCGGGTGTGGGCATTCCTGTGTAGACGGCGGCTTTCATGACTATCCACTATTATTGGCCCAACCGTGGAATGACTACAGGGGAGGTTTTTGCGACTTTGATGCGGAAACGTGAAGCCTGAGCCAAAAAAAGGATCGAAGAGAGTGGAGAATCAAAAATGTTACTCATCGCCCCATTGCCCGCGTTTGTTCAGCAAGCCCCTCCACAGGAAAAACTGCGTTTTATCAAGATCGAGCTTCGTCACATAACGCCCTCGGCAGCGGTGAAGCAGATCGAAGGGGACGGGAAACAGAAGAGCCGCAAGCCTGCCGGGCTACATCGTCTCTTGTCTAGTGATGCGGATAACACCCTGATTCTCCAGGGCACCGACGAGGCAGTGGCGGAGCTCAAGGCGCTTCTGCGTCTGATTGATGTGAAACCAGCCGTCCTAGAGCTGAAGGTGCAGTTTGTGCAGGAAGGCGAGAATGTGATCTACCTGCGCCTGCGCACTGCCGACACTCAGAAAGCCCGTGTGACTCTGGGAGAAGATGCCCTGGCTCGTAGCTTGGTGATCATCCCACATCTCGACGAGGACGGTAAGTCGGTCTCGTTTGAGATTCTCCGAGAGGTCGGAGAGCCGCAGAAGCTACCCAATCCCAAGAACGCGCCTTTGACAAAGAAGGGAGCACTTGGTCAGGAAACCCGAATCACCCTTCCCGATGGCCTGCTCTTCCTGACTGCGACTCTGCTCAAGACGGCACCGAAGGCGCTCTGATGATCCGCGGAGTGCGCTACGTCCACACCAATCTCATCGCCCGCGACTGGCGCAGGCTGGCGGCATTCTACGAGACACTCTTTGGCTGTATCCCTGTGCCCCCCGAGCGCGACTACTCCGGGCCAGCGCTAGACGCCGGAACGGGCGTGCCAAACGCAACGCTACGCGGCGTCCACCTGCGCCTCCCCGGCTACGACGACGACTCTGGCCCGACGCTAGAGATCTATAGCTACACCCCAGAAGAAAACGGCCCCGCGCCAAAAGTAAACCGCCCCGGCTTTGGACATATTGCCTTCGAGGTTGCGTCTGTTACCGATGCCCAGCGCGACGTACTCGCCAATGGCGGCACGCCCGTCGGTGAGATCGTCACCCTGACCACGGCAACCGGTGCACACGTCACCTGGTGTTACGTCACCGACCCCGAAGGAAATATCATTGAGCTCCAGTCCTGGGGTAGCTACGGAGAAGGAAAATAATGCTACTGATAACGCCTCCTGCCCTGACTTTCCTGATGCAGGCCGTCGCCGAAAAAGAGCAAGGCATTGTCCGAGTGACCTATGAACTGCTCCATGTCTCGCCGGTCTATTTTCTCTACATGATAGATAAGTCTTCGCCAGAGACGCTTCGCCCCAAAGGTGTCCAAACGATCCAATACGACAACGCGAAGGGGAAGATCACCGTCGCTGCGACCTCGACGGGGCATGCGGATCTGAAGCCGCTTCTCACGCGATTTGATGTGGTGCCTGAGCCCGAGCCCATTCCAGTCAAGAAAACAATCCCCGTTTTTTCCGAGGTGAGGCTACAAATGAAAGGCAAGAACGCGCTTGATGGAGGCATTATCATTGCTATTGAAAAAGATGCAACTGCTGCGTTTTCTCTCTCTGAGCCGATATCTGTTTCCCTATGTCCACTGCCTGGCCGATCAGCGAGCGAAATATCTTTCTACAGATGGCGAATCACACCGCACTTCAGTCCCGATGAGAAGACTGCTTCTCTCGATATTGTTTTGGTGGTGGAACAAAAACCAAAGGATCGGCTTATCTCCCTAGGGACGCAGACTGTTACTGTAGGAGTCAACACCAAAATTATCTTCCCGGCGACCATGGTACTCCACGACAAGCAGGAGTTCTTCGTTCGCGTCAGACGCGCCAACCCCGACGACTTCTGATCCCCTGAATGAATAGTGAAGCGCCGCTCGCGCTACAACGGTAGCGCGTGTCAGGAATGTCCCTGAGCATCCAGAAGGAAAGGCTCACGGACGGTTCCGCCAGTGGCTTTTGCTTTCCCAAAAGAGTCCAGCGGGTGTGCCGTCATTTCTTTTTCCGAGCGCGGTAGCATGTGAAGCACGACCAAAGTCCGCCGTTCCTGGGGCGCAACAGCCAGACTTAGATAGGTATAATCCGCGCGTCGCATAGTGAGAACGGCGAACGGACTACCCGGAAGCCCAGCTGTTTTCCAAAGAGCATATGGATCACCGGATATAGTATCCAGCTCGATAAAGCTCTCTCCATAGAGCGTCGCTTCTATCGTCCGCCCCGGTGCTGCCTGTTTCCACCCGTCTAGCCAATCGAGAGAGGCGACACAGTCGTTGAGCCGTCGTGCCTGCCGCACAAATGCCTCGCCGGTGAGCTTGAGTTTTCCATGTTCAAGGGGAATGTACCAGTCAAATTGGTCAATACGTGCAAGTCGGCGTGGCTTGAGGGTCATAGAAAGTGCGTCTCCCTCTTTCGAGAGAGACTCCAGAAACATATAGTTGCCGTGGTCAAAATCCGAGAGCTGATAATGGGCACTGAGAGCTGCAATTCCAGGTAGGCCACGAGCAATTTTCTCGGCACTGGCTTGATTCTGCACTGTCTGACGATGGTAGGAAAGCTCTTTTGCCGCCCAGGTTTCCTCACGCCGGGGCTCACGAAGCCACACACGCTTTTGGCCTTTCTTGTACGCCGCCTCTGCCTGCTCCGCAACACGAAGGAGGCTCAAGACGGGCATCTCCAGCAATGTCGCCCAGCGGCCACCGGTTCGTTTTAGTGCTCGTAGGTCGTGTAGATCGGCATCGATAAGGAAGCTATCCTGCCCACTCTCGTCCTTATGGTACTCTGAGCCAAGTATTCGCCCTGATTTTGTCCAAGCAAGGGCGACCGAGGTAATCTGCGTGCTCCAGCCCTTATGGGGTAGGCGATAGTAGCGGATCAGGTTCACTAGTCGCTGTAGCTGGTTTCGTGTCAAGAGTACTTCGGCAAGGAGAATCGGAGTCGGGGTTGGTATTGCCAGCGGAAGGTGCGGTTCGGGTGGTTGTAAAAACGTCTTTCCAGTAGTGCTTACTGTCAGATGTGGTTGTGGTTTGGGCAGGTAAGTCAGGAGATAGTGATAGTGCCCCCCATCTCCGTAAGAAACAAAGTCAATGGTGACGGTCTGATCAGCGGAGCAGAGTAAGTCCATACTTCTCAGAGTATCGCATGGCTTTCTTGCTTCAGTGTCAGGATAGAATAGAGTCATGTCTTTTGATGTTACAGTAATCGGAGCGGGGATGGCGGGGAGCGAGGCGGCGTGGCAGGCGGCGCAGCGCGGGGCGAAGGTTCGGCTGATCGAGATGCGGCCTAAGAAGCTCACTCCGGCGCACCAGAGCGATAAGGCGGCGGAGATTGTCTGCTCGAACTCGTTTAAGAGCAATCACCTTTCGAACGCGAGCGGCTTGCTCAAAGACGAGATGCGCAAGCTGGACAGCCTGATTGTGAGCTGCGCTGATGCGACGTCGGTTCCCGCGGGCGAGGCACTGGCCGTAGACCGCGAGGCGTTCTCGGAGCTGGTGACCGAGCGACTTTTGGCGCACCCGAATATCGAGTTCGTCCGCGACGAAGCCACGGAGATTCCTGCGGAGGGGAAAGTCATTATCGCCAGCGGCCCGCTCACCAGCGATGCGCTCGCGGCGCAGATCGGGGAGCTCACCGGGCGCTACGATCTGTATTTCTACGATGCGGTCGCGCCGATTGTGGATGCCAGCACGATTGACTACTCAAAAGTCTTTCGGGCGTCGCGGCGGGGTAAGGGGCTCGAAGCCGATACTTCGGACGATGCCGCGTATCTGAACTGCCCGATGAACAAAGAAGAGTACACCGCGCTCTGGCAGGCCATCATGGAGGCGGAGCTTGCGCCCGTACATGACTTTGAGGATATAAAATATTTCGAGGCGTGTCTGCCGGTCGAAGAGCTCGCGCGGCGCGGCGAGCGCACACTCTCGTTTGGCCCGCTCAAGCCCGTTGGACTAGAAGACCCGCGCACCGGGCGTCGTCCGTGGGCCGTGGTGCAGCTACGGCAGGAGAACAAGGCGGGGACGCTCTATAACCTGGTCGGCTTCCAGACCCGCATGAAGTGGGGCGCGCAGAAGAAAGTCCTCCAGCTCATCCCCGGCTTGGAGAACGCCGAGTTTGTGCGCTTTGGGGTCATGCACCGCAACACCTACATCCACTCCCCGAGCTTGCTCGACGCTACGCTTGCTCTGAAAACCGACCCGCGGATTCGCTTTGCGGGGCAGATCGTCGGGGTGGAGGGCTACTTGGAGTCCGCCGCGATGGGCCTGATCGCCGGGCTTAACGCCACGCTCGAAACGCCGATTGTCTTCCCGCAAACCACCTCGCTGGGCTGCCTCACGCACTACGTCGCCAACTACGAGGGTAAGGACTTCGCCCCCATGAACGCCAACTGGGGCATGATGCCCGTCCTAGACGGGGATCGCATACGAGACAAGAAAGAGCGCGGTCGTGCTATGGGAGCCCGTGGACAGCAGGACTTCGCGGCGGCGCTGGCGGCAGCGGGATTAGAAAAATAAGTGGGAGCACAGGCGGGGCTTTCTTCGGCGCGGCTGGCACGGCTCCAGGCAACCATGCAGGCGCACGTCGACCAGAAGCACGTGGCGGGACTGGCGACTCTGATTGCGCGGAAGGGCAAGCTTGCACACTTTGCCTGCTACGGGAAGCGCAACTTAGAGAGCGGCGCGGCACTCACCGAGGACACGATCTTTCGTATCTACTCGATCAGCAAGCCGCTGACGTGCGTGGCGGCGCTTCTGCTCTACGAAGAGAAGCGCTTCGGCCTGGACGATCCCGTGGGCAAGTTCCTGCCGACCTTAGGCGAGATGAAGGTCTACGCCGAGAGCGGGCCTTGGAGGGCGCAAGAGCGTCCCATGACGATTCGGGATCTGCTACGACATACCTCAGGGCTGACCTACGGCTACAGCGCGAGCCATCCGGTGGATGCGCTCTACCAGAAGGCCAATATCCTCAACCGCAAGGGGACGCTCAAGGAGATGATCAAGAAGCTGGCGAAGCTTCCGCTTCGCTACCAGCCCGGCTCGCAGTGGTACTACAGCCTTGCCACCGATGTGCTGGGGCATCTTGTCGAGGTGCTCTCGGGCCAGTCGCTGGGCGAGTTCTGCACGCGGCGCATCTGTGCGCCTCTCCGTATGCCCGACACGGGCTTTGAGCTTCCCGCCGAGAAATTTGACCGGCTTGCCGCGATCTACTCACGCACGGAAGCGGGGGCGCTGGTGCCCTGGGGCGGAAGCATCGAGACCACGATCTACCAGAAGCCGGTTTCGTTTCACTCGGGCGGTGGCGGGGCTTTTTCGACGCTGCCGGACTACCTGCGCTTCTGTCAGATGTTGCTAAACGGCGGGGCGCTGGGAAAGACGCGCCTCCTAAAGCGCGAGACGGTCGCGGAGATGACGAAAAATCAGCTCCCCGCTCCGTTTCGTCCCGGCATGGGATTTGGGTTCGGGGTGCAGGTGTGCGTTGATGTTGCGGCAACAAAACAACCCGGTTCCGTGGGAACATTTGGCTGGGCAGGTGGCGGCAACACCTACTTCTTCGTAGATCCCAAACAAGAGCTGATCGCGATGGTCTGGAGCCAGCTCTCTGGCACCACGACTCTCTCCCAAGAGATGCGTGAAGCCGTCTATGAGGCACTCCTTTAGCACCTGCTGCTTGGTTACCGATAAAGCTCTCACGATGAAAGACGATCTGGGCGACCGCATGAAGCGCGACTACGAGAGCCGCACGCGCTTTCTGCTCCCGCGCCGCACCTACACGTTGCTACGCATTGACGGTAAGGCGTTCCACACCTACACGCGCGGCTGCGACCGGCCCTACGACCTAGGACTCATGGCCGACATGGACACTGCCGCCGCTGCGCTGTGCAAAGAAGCGCAGGGGGCCGTGCTCGGCTATGTCCAGAGTGACGAAATCAGTATTCTGCTCACAGACTTTGCCGACACAGGCACGGAGGCGTGGTTCGATGGCAACTTGCAGAAGCTAGCCTCGATCTCCGCCAGCATTGTCACCGCGCACTTCAACGCCGCTCGCTTTGCCCGTGGTGTCAAAGATAAATTAGCCGTTTTTGATGCGCGGGTCTGGACGATCCCGATGCCAATTGAAGTCGAGAACTACTTTATCTGGCGGCAGCAGGACGCGACCAAGAACGCTATCTCGATGACGGCACACGCCCACTTCTCGCACGCGTCGCTTCAAGGCCTCTCCACCGATGCGATGCAGGAGCGGCTCTTTTCGGAGAAAGACATCAACTTCAACGACTTGCCCATTGGCTTCAAGCGCGGGCGGGTAATCGAGCGCCAGACGAGTGAGCAGAGCGTGATCTACACCCACAAGCGCACCGGCGAGGAGCAGACCACGCTGGCCTTGCGGAGCGCTTGGGTATCGGTTGAGCCACCCGTTTTCACGCGTGATCGCCCGTGGCTGAAGGAGCGCATTCCGGTACACTGAGCCTATGGCAGAGCTTCTTTCCATTGGCTACGATGCGCTCCTAAAAGCGATCAAGGAGCGCGTGAGCACCGCGCAGGTTCGCGCCGCTGTGGCGGTCAACACTGAGCTGGTTCGTCTGTACTGGAGCATTGGCAACGACATTCTCCAGAAGCAGCAGGTGGAAGGCTGGGGTAGCAAGGTCATCGACCGCCTCTCCCGCGACCTGAAAGCATCGTTCCCAGAGATGCAGGGCTTCTCGCGAACGAGTTTGTTGTATATGCGCGCTTTTGCTGCCGCTTGGCCGGACGAAGCAATTGTCCAACGGGTCGTTGGACAATTGCCGTGGCGACAAAATATTGCCCTGCTGGACAAGCTCAAAGACCCTGAGCTGAGGCTTTGGTATGCGCAGAAAGCTGTTGAGAATGGCTGGAGCCAGCCGGTACTGGTGCATCAGATCGAGACACTGCTGCATGAGCGGCAGGGGAGGGCGGTCACCAACTTTGCGAGTACGCTTCCCGCTCCGCAGTCGGATTTGGCGCAGGCACTACTCAAGGATCCGTATAGTTTCGACTTCCTTACGCTTGCCCCCGATGCGCAGGAGCGGCATCTTGAGGCAGGGCTGCTGGTGCATATCCGTGAGTTTCTGCTGGAGTTGGGTCAGGGCTTCGCCTTTGTTGGGAGCCAGTACGAATTGAGTGTGGGTGATCAGGATTTTCGGATTGACTTGCTCTTTTATCACTTAAAACTGCGCTGCTTTATCGTGATTGATCTGAAGATGCGTGCCTTCGAGCCAGAGTTTGCAGGGAAGATGAATTTCTATCTCTCTGCGGTTGATGACCTCCTGCGCCATCCTGGCGATGCGTCCTCGATTGGGGTGATCCTTTGCAAAACGAAGAACACTATGGTTGCTGAGTACGCGCTTCGGGACATGAACAAGCCGATCGGCGTTTCAACGCATCTGACCGAGCTTCTCACCCGCTCGCTTCCGGAGAGCTTACAGTGTGCTCTCCCGACGATTGCAGAACTGGAGTCCGAAGCCGCCTCCGTGCCCTTTCGCGAGGAGGAAGAGTAGCGGTTATGACAACGCTGATTGTCCCGGATCGGGCAAGCAACCCGGATATCAAGGCTCTTAGTGGTGCCGCCTCCGCGCTGGGATGGGCATTTGCTCCCGTGCGCTACCAGCTCCCCGACGGCTTCCAGGCGACTGTGCCCGTGGTCTATGGCGATCCATTGTTTTGCGACATCGTCGCCGCGCAGCTCGGGGTGCGGCTTTTAGAGCCCTCCGACGATTTTCTGGTGCGCCTGCCGGAAGAATGGCGCAAGCGCAGTGTCTCGCTTACCACACTGGCCGACGCGCGGCTCTGGGAGGCTGGCCCGGTCTTTGCCAAGCCCGCCGCCGATAAATCATTTCCCGCGATGGTCTACGCCAGCGGTGCAGCGCTTCCCGACGAGGAAGCTGTCCCTGGGACGACTCCTGTCTTGCTCTCGGAGCCGGTGCGCTGGGAGGTCGAGTGGCGGCTCTTTGTCCGTGAAGGCAAGATCGTGACGCGCTCGCCGTACTTCCGCAACGGTAAGCTGGACTTTGTAGCGCGATCCGAGGAGCTAGGCGAGCTGCGGAGCTTCACGAAGGCGCTGTTACCGGAGATCGAGCCGCTCTTGCCGCCCGTGGTGGTTTTGGACATTGGCAAGATCGCGGGCAAGGGCTGGGCGGTGGTCGAGGCCAATCCCGCATGGGCCAGCGGGCTTTATGGCTGCGACCCAAAACAGACTCTTATCGCCCTCTCGCTGGCCACGGTTCCCGGCGACACTCAAAGCGCTTGGCTACGACCCGCCGCGCTTCTGGAGTAAAAGCTGGTGTACACTGGATCAGCAAATGAATACCATCACGTGGCGCTGGACAGAAGAAGACTGGAAGGTTTGGTACCGCTCTTATGTTGAGGGGGCGACTTATCGAGATCAGTGTCGGCAGGTTAAGACTATCGGAGCTGTGGCTGGTGTCATCTTTGGCCTGATCATTGGGATGCGGATGTTGACAAGCTGGCTAGAGTTGTTGGGAGTCTTGTTGGTGCTAGGCGGGCTGGGGTTTGTGGTGGCCAGTGTGTATCTTAAAGTCTACATGCACCGTACTATAAACCAGCAGATCCGTGAGGGGCTGCTACAGTATCCCGTTACCGAAAGCTACACCATGACCTTGGAGCAAGAAGGAATTCGCGTTCGGCTCACGGGATCACAGCACCTGAATGAATGGAACACTCTTGAGCATCTTGAAAAAATTCATGGGGAGTTCCTTTGGTTTCGAATACAGGGGCAAGACTGGTATCTTCCCCCCTCTGCCTTCTATGATGC
>NZ_JANNYP010000313.1:0-2515 GCF_031410135.1 Armatimonas sp.
CTCGGTCAGTCCGTTGCGTCCTGCTTTCAGTTCAATATACAGACCGTGGCACCCCGACGATGGCACGGGCACGAACACATCCCACACCCCAGCGGTCAGTCCCAGCTCAACGGCTTCGGCTGCGCGCTTCGGCCCCAGCCAGAGACCGTTGGGAATCGCATGCACCCACCGCAGCTCCGGGAACTGCCGTGCGTGAAGCCGAAGCCAAACAAAGAACGCCCGCTGCTCTTGTGCCTCGATCTCGGCACGGGGCTTACGTGGCCGGATATTTGCCATGCCGCGAAGGCAAAGCTGGCCGTCGCGCCGCTTACCCGGCATCGCTGGCTCCTAGGGCTTCAGCCCGCTTGCGTGCCAGTCGCTTGGCACGCATCACCACAGGAAGCGAGTCCACGCCGCGCCGCCGTACAAGCGCCTTCTCCGCCTCGCTGGCAGTCTCCAGAGCATCGGTGAGCGCCACTGCCAGAAGCTCCGCTCGCTGATCCTCCGAGAGCGCCTCCCAAGCCTCCGTTGAAGCATCAGCCTCAATAGGCCGTGGTGCAGTCTCTGTCCGCATCTGGGCCGGTGCGACCACGACTCGAACGGGCCGTTCGCCGCGGTCACTGCCGTAGCTCGAAGGCGGCGCGGGCGCGAGCCACCCGGCACGTATCGCCGTCACGAGAAGCGCAGGCAGGCTTCGTACTTCGTGGGAGGCCACGTAAACCCGTGCTGCCTTCACTGCGCTCCTCACCGCCTCCAGAGGCTTCTCCCCGACTGCACGACGAGCGGCGTTTCGATCCAGTCCGGCTTCTACAGCCACCGTGATGGCTTCAGATTCTGGTTCGGAGACCTCCGCAGGAGAGACAACAACACCTGCCGGTCGGGGTTCAGAACCAGTGCCTGGTACTGTTGTCGTCTTCTGCGCTTCGCGTTCTTTAGAAGGAGAGGGCCGCGCAATTGTCCGCGCAGACCCCGCGCAATTCTGGTGCTCAGGGCGAACCCCGAGGCGGCTCAGATCGAGCTCCTTGCGCCACTTGCCCAGGCGCTTGAGCAGCGAGCGACACAGAGCCCGGATTACGGCAGGCCACTGTGTCATGCCAAGAATGGACTCTGCCAGCGCCGCCCAGCCCGCTTCGATCAGCTCCACGGCAGTCACGAGTGGGCGGATTGTGCGCTTGCCGAACGCATCGAACTCCCGGACGATCAGCCCAGCGGCTTCGAGATCAGCGAGCCCGCGGCGGATGGTGGCGACATCACGGCCTAGGCCCATAGTGGGGTGATGGGCAAAGAACTCGTTCGCAGCGTGGCAGCCACCCTTGGCATCGAGCCAGAGGATATTGCGCATGAGAATTCCGAGACGTGCTTCTTTATCGCTACGTGCTTCAGGAAGCCGCCAGAGTGGTAGAGTAGATTCGGTAGCCGTCTCGGTCGTTGGCGCGAGGTGGGACGACTCCAGCAAACGGGCGGTGGGGGGAGTGTTCATCCTGCCACCGCCTCTCTACTCTCAAAGCGCGACAAAGCCGCCGCTAGGTTGAGTTTAAGAAGAGAGCAAAACGAGGGCACGATGGAGCCTCCCGCTCGCCCCGTGGGGGAGAGCAATCGATGTCAAGACATCGAGAGGCTGCTTACAAACAGAAGAGGCTGAGGGGGACACTTCGGCAACGAATATCGAAATTCGCGAGGTACCCGCACCCAAATGGGCCTCAAAACCTACTATGCAGATGGAGTCTTGCGATGTTTCTGGCAAACAGAGACGCAAACGCAAGGCTCCTTTTTCTTTTTCCAGCATCGTCACCGAATCGACGAGACAGCCCAGAAGAAGTGTTCGCTCCTCCAAGCTCAGTTGCTGCCACCGGCAGCTAAAGTCACCCCACAGAGCGGCAAGCGCCGCACTGTCTGGGCGAGGGGCAGAGAGCGAGCCCAGCCGGGCCTGACCCTCCGCAATCTTTGTGTCCTGCTCCGCGCCCAGCGCTTCGAGCTGGCGGACTTCCTTGTTGAGCGCCGCCGAGCTACCCCCATCCCGAATCGCCGCCACCAGCCGCGCGATTTTCTTGTCCGTCTCCCGCCGGTTGCGCTTGTGCCGCGCCAGCTCTGCCGAGAGGTCATCGGTCTCCGGCAGGCGCTTGGCGGCTTCCCGGATCAGGGTTGTTAGCCGAGTGGGGTGCTTGGCGCAGCGGGCTATCTCCGCGACCACAACTTCGTGAAGTGTGTGGGCGTTCACCCGCTTGACCGTGCATTCCGCTCCGTGCTTGCAGGCGCGGGGGCACTGGTAGTACCCGACCTTACCACTGCTGCCATAGTGGCCCGCCGGGGTCATCAGGCAGTCACAGTGACCACAGCGCACCTTGCCGCGCAGGTAGTAGCCGATCGGATCGACCCGTTGCTCTTTCACATAGCCCAGCACCTCGGGAGCCTCCTCGGGCTTCGTGGGCTTGGCGAGCTTCTCTTGCGCCGCTTGGAAGGTTTCGTGCGTGACAAGCGCCTCGTGAGCTTGTAGGTTGACCTTTTCCCCGAAGCGGGCGACCCCGATGTACTTCTC
>NZ_JANNYP010000314.1:0-1681 GCF_031410135.1 Armatimonas sp.
CGGTGGTCTTCGGCGGTAATGGCGGCAAAAATCTCGGGATCGGAGTCGGAGAGGGGGGCGCTAAATGTATTCACGGGAATTATTGTACCGCGTATTGCCTCTCCCCGCGCCTTAGAGCGCGACCCTCTCCGGCAAGCGAAGAGGGTCGGAATGTCGTATCAAGCTGGCAGGCGCTCGCTCATTTGCAGGGGGGATAGTTTGCCTTTTGGAGCATCTTGACATGACCATCGACGAAGCCTACCCATCCTGTCTGGTTTGTGTGTCGCCCCGCAAAGCTTGTGACCGCGTCGTGGGCGTTCGGGGTGAAGTTCGAGGATTCGTAGAGCAAGGGGCTCTTGTCGTGTGGAGCACCGATTTTATCCAAAGAGCGCCCCGAGAGCCGCTCGTCCATCGCATAGCCAATGCCATTGGGATCAGACAGTCGAGGACAGCGCAGTCTGTTTTTGCGGTAGGGATAGCTCGCATCGTACCAATTTGTGGCAAGTGGCAGATACTCATCGTAGTCTTGGGAGTACATCATGACAGCTAGACTGAGTTGCTTGCCATTACTCAGGCAGTAAGACTGACTGGCACGCTCCCGTGGCTGCGCGAAGATCGGGAAAAGGATGGCATAAAGTATTCCGACGATGGCGAGACACACCAAAATCTCCGTCAGGCTGGCCTTGAGTTGGAAACGCGGCCTTGGTGGCTCGTAGCGAGGACTAGGCTGGCTCATTGTCTTGGTACCTCGACATGGCTGGCGCTTGGACGGGGAGTAGGGCGACTGGAGGATTTTTGAAGGATGGGAATGAGGATGGCGGCAAGGATGGCGAGGATCGCCACACCCACATAGATCTCCACATAGTTCTGCCGGAAGATCGTGTGAGGTGGCTTATCGCTAGGTTGAGGTTGGCTCATCGGGTGACGGTACCCTTTCCTGACCACAAGTTCGCCAGGTTCTTGTTTTTGCATACGACCATGTCCGTCGATGAAAGTAATGGCTCCGTAGCCGTGTCGGACGATGAAGCTGGTGCCGGGATCGTGGGCGTTTTGGGTGAGATTGGAGGACTCATAGAGCAGGATGCGCTGGTTATGGGGGGCACCAATACGCTCCAGAGAGCGCCCCGAGAGGCGACTGTCCATGGCGTAGCCCAACACGCCGGGAGCGGGGTGCGAGAGTGCAGTACAGGGGCCTTTTTCTTCTTTCAAGTAACTTGATGAAGCGCTTTGCCACTGCGCAGCGGGAGGGAGAGAGTCATTGTTATCCGTGGCGTACTGAAGCATTGCGCTACCAAGACTCCGGACACTTCCTTGACAGCTTACTTGCCTCGCTGCGTTCTGCGCCTGTTGGAAAACGGGAGCTAGGATCGAGAGGAGGAGGGAGATAATCCCAACACAGATCGCGATCTCTTTTGGAGGAGCCTTCAGCCATGGTTTCGGTGGCTCGTAGCGAGGGCTGGGCTGGCTCATGGCTTTGGTGGGGCGTCTTTTTCCCCGTGAAGCTGTTTGGCATGACCATCGGCGTAGAAGATGTTTCCTCGTGGGTGGAACGTTTTCCAAAAGAGCATGCCCTCGCTATGCCCATGTCGTCCCGAAAAGCTCGTCAGGGGCGTTTTATCGTAGGCGTTCCAAGTGATGTTCTCAGAGTCGTAGAGAAGCGGCGTGGTGCTGGCTGCCTCGGGGAGCTTGGTGACGGCGGCGT
>NZ_JANNYP010000315.1:0-7917 GCF_031410135.1 Armatimonas sp.
CATTAACCGTGCACTCGATCTGCCGTGCACCGTTCTTGGCCGCCGCCAGCGAGTTGGCAACCGCAAGCCCGAGGTCATCGTGGCAGTGTGCTGAGAAGATGGCCTTGTCAGCGTTGGGGACGCGCTCTAGGAGCATCTTAAAGATCGCGCCGTACTCCTCAGGCGTGGCGTAGCCCGTGGTATCCGGGACATTGATCACCGTTGCCCCTGCCGCAATTACGGCCTCGACCACGCGGCACAGATAGTCAGGGTCGGCCCGACCCGCGTCCTCGGTGAAGTACTCAATATCATGACAGCCCAGAGACTTCGCGTAGGCCACGGCACTGACACCCATCTCTAGAGCCTCATCACGTGTTTTACGCAACTTATGCTGCAAGTGGTTGTCCGAGACCCCGAGGCCCGTGTGAATCCGCGGGCGCTTGGCGCCTTTCAGCGCGTCCCAGGCCACGTCAATGTCTTTGCGCACCGCGCGGGTCAGCCCACAGACCGTCGCACTCTGCACCTGCTTGGCGATGCGCTGCACCGCGTCAAAGTCGCCCGGTGACGAGATCGGAAAGCCTGCCTCGATCACATCCACCCCAAGGCGCTCTAGCTGCCGCGCAATCTCCAGCTTCTCGTCTACATTGAGCGCAGCCCCCGGCGACTGCTCGCCATCGCGAAGTGTGGTGTCAAAAATATGTACTCGGTTATTCATAAACTATTCTTTGCCGATGGCGATATGCTCGCCTAGAAACTTGGGGCGGGTGTGCAGCACCCCGACATCCAGCACGGCTTGCACACGGGCGAGAAGCTCTCGAAGTGCGGTCTTGCCCTGAGGAAACTCTCCCGTGCCTGCATCGTAGGCCACGGCGTCTATTCCGCTGGCTTGCGCCAGAAATAGCGCTCGCTCGTTGTGAAAGCGCTGGGAGACAATCGTCAGCTTGCTCTGCCCGAAGATCTCTTTTGCCCGCACGAGAGAGTCCAGTGTCCGAAAGCCCGCGAAGTCGCAGGTGATCTTCTCTTTAGGCACTCCGGCGGCCACTAAGTCCCGCTTCATGGTCACCGGCTCGTTGTAGTGGCTGGTGCGGTTGTCGCCCGAGACCAGCAAATACTCCACTTTCCCGGCTTTATAGAGCTTCGCGGCTGCGGTGATCCGCTGGGTGTAGTAGGCGTTATGGCGACCTTTGGCGACAAACTTACTCGTCCCAAGAACCAGTCCCACGCGGTTTGTCGGGAGTGCGCTGAGAACATCCTGGTGCTTGCCCGCCGCTTTGGTGAGCACGATTAGCTGGCAGGCAAGCACGGTGAGCAGTGGCAAGGCGAACAGAGACGCCAGCGCCACGAGCAGGCGTTTTACCACTCGTTGCTTCAGTGTCTTTGCTGCACCTCGGGGGTGCGTAGATACCAGACTAATGCCCATAAAAATATCGTCAGGAACACGACTCCGGCCATGGCCAGACAGCCAAAGCAGGTCTTGTCCACATCACCGATCTTAGCCGCCAGCGGGGGGAAGTAGTCTCGGTCCGCACGGGCCGGAAGCTCTTCGGGATCGGGGACTATCTCCTCCTCGCTGGTATCACTCATGCTCTGTTATAGCTCAATCTTGCTCTGAAGGGCCTGCTGCACGGGCACCTCGGTCTGGGTGGTGGCTGTGGCAGGCTTCTTCATCCAGCTCATCATACCCCGAAGCTCGCGTCCGACGACCTCAATCAAGTGATCATTGTCGCGCTTTGCCAGAGCGTTGAAGCTCGGGCGATTGGCCTTGTTCTCCAGAATCCACTCCTTAGCAAACTGCCCGGTCTGGATCTCATCGAGAATCCGCTTCATCTCGGCCTTGGTCTCGGGGTTGACGATGCGCGGCCCACGGGTCATGTCGCCAAACTGCGCGGTGTCGGAGATGGAGTAGCGCATCCCGGCGATCCCGGATTCGTACATCAAATCCACGATAAGCTTCAGCTCGTGCAGACACTCGAAGTAGGCGATCTCCGGCTGGTAACCCGCCTCGACCAGGGTCTCAAACCCAGCCTTGACCAGCGCTGTCGCGCCGCCACAGAGCACGACCTGCTCGCCAAAGAGATCGGTCTCGGTCTCTTCCTTAAACGTCGTCTCCAGCACGCCCGCACGGGTTCCGCCGACGCCCTTGGCCCACGCCAGCGCACGGGCCTTTGCCAGCCCGGTCGCGTCTTGATGAATCGCGATCAGACAGGGAACGCCGCTGCCCTCGGTGAAGACGCGGCGCACCATGTGGCCAGGGCCTTTGGGAGCGCACATAAAGACGTCCACATCCGCAGGCGGCACGACCTGCCCGAAGTGAATGTTGAAGCCGTGGCCAAAGGCAATCGCCTTGCCCGCCGACAAATTCGGCGCGATCTCGTTGTTGTAGAGATCCCCCTGGAACTCATCGTTGACCAGGATCATGATCACATCGGCCTTCTTGGAAGCCTCCGCAACCGTCAAAACCTCAAAGCCATCGGCGACGGCCTTGTCCCAGCTCTTGCCCGGACGTAGCCCGATGATGACATTCATCCCGGACTCCTTCAGGTTCAGCGCATGCGCATGCCCCTGCGAGCCGTAGCCAATGACCGCGAGGGTCTTTCCCACCAACACATCAAACGACGCATCTGCGTCATAGTAAATCGTAACCGGCATTTTTCTATCTTTCTCTTTCTTTCTGCAAACTGTCAGCCGGAGCGTGAATGCCCCGTCTGCAAAATTACGCCGTCCTGCGGACGCGATGAGCCCAGGACGATAAACCTCCGGGCTACAGGGCTTCGTTCCTCAGCCGCCTCGCTTCGCTCGGTAATTTACCGACAATGCGCTAAATTTACCGACGAGGCACGAGGAGGCAGCCGCAGGCTCTATAGCGGGACGTTTACCGTCCGTGTCCTCCGCGATAAAGCTCTTCAGTGTTTCCCAGCGTGCCTCGTTCACAGCTCCGATTCCTCAACCGCCTCTTCCAAACGCCGCGCATTCCCACCAGCAAGTACGGGCGTCCTAGGGAGCAGAGGGGCGAGAACCGGTGCGCTGGGATCGCCGCCCTCTTCCTCGTCGGGTTTGGGACGATCTAGTGCCTCACGGTAGACCTCACCGAGATAGGCGGCGCGGGCTTCGTCGGTGTCGAAGAGGAGCGCGGTCTGGCCGGTTTCGTGGGTGACGATCAGGCAGAAGTGCCAATCAGTGTCGTGTGCGAAGAGTAGGCGCGTGTCGCCTTTGTAGACAGGCTGAATGTCCCAGTAGATCTCTTCGAGCAGGCCGGGCGGGACGGGGAGCTCTCTGAACCCACCCGGCTGCTCGTCCCTCGCATCCACCCTCCCTTGAACCAAGGGAGGGTCGGCGGAGTGAGGAACGAACGAAGCCGGGGTGGGTTCTGAAGCGGTCGGGGAGAGGGCAACCCTTTCCGCCGGTGTGGCAAGCAGGGGGAGCTCTTCGTAAAACTCAGCGAGGAAGGCACTATCGGAAGTGGCGGTGTCGCCCAGCAAAGAGTGGATCTGCTGGGACGACGTGGCATCGAGCAGGCGCAAGAGGCGGGTAATTTCCGCCAGTAACGCCTCTTGGTCGTCGGTGAAAACCGCCGTTTCCATCGTGAGGCGGCGCAGCTCGGAGAGCTTACCCGCCACCTCGTGACAGAGATCATCAAACTCTGGGTGGTGCATGGTGCTATTTTACGTCGTGAAAGTTAAACCGTCCGAGCGCCGCGCATCAGGGCGATCCGGCCTGTGCGAACCAGCTCGCGGATACCGTAGCTCTCCATCAGCTTCTCAAACGCATCAATCTTATCCGCGCCGCCTGTTACTTCTACCACAAAAGTCTTCTCCGCCGTGTCGATGATCTTGCCGCCAAAGACCTGCGTGACGAGCTGGATCAGCTCTACTTGGCGCTCGGGAGTAACCGTGACTTTGATCAGCGCCAGCTCGCGCTCCAGCATCGGGGTATTGACATAGTCGTAGACCTTCAGTACATCCAGGAGCTTGTGGAGCTGCTTGGTGATCTGCTCTAAAATATCCGCATCGCCCCCGACCACCAGTGTCATGCGGCTGACATTGGGATCGTCGGTGATCGAGACCGTGAGGCTCTCGATGTTGTAGCCACGGCGGGCAAAGAGTCCGGAGACGCGGGCAAGGACGCCGGGGCGGTTCTCCACCAGAACGGTGATCGTGTGTGTTTCGGTCATGAGTTTTGTTTGTTCTTTAAAAAATAGAGTGCGCCTGTGGCCAACGCTCCGAGTGCGATGGCCTTGGCGATTTTCTTGCCAGGGTCGCGAGTGGCCGGGGCGACAATCGGGCTGCCATCTGCCGCATGGCGCACCGGCTCGCCGATGTAGCGGCCTTTTCGCGCGATGGCAAAGTACTGCGTCCTGTCGGCAAGCTGATCGGCCAGCGAGGGATCTGAGATCGGCTCGCCGTGTCCAAAGCACAGGGCCTCGGGGCGAAGCGCGACGATTTTTTCCAGGCTCTTGCGAACCGCGAACCAGTCCGTGGTGAAGGGCTGGGGTGGCCAGCTTAGCCCCGCACGGGGTCGCCAGCTGTCCAGAGAGAGGTTCATCAGAGCATCGCCGGCAATGAGTGTGCGGCTTTCTTCGTGCCAGAAGCCCACTTGCCCCGGCGTATGGCCCGGCAAGGGAATCCATGCCCACTCCCCCCCTCCCGTTATCGGGAGGGGGGGCTGGGGGGGGAGGGCTTGTACAAAGGGACGTAGGTCTTTTCCGTGTGTGCTGGCAAAGCGCGAGGCGAGCGAGAGCCAGCCGCCACACGAGCTGGGGTCGGCGGGCGGGTAGTCACACTGCCCCGTGAGAAACGGCAGCTCCGCCTCATGAGCGAAGACGGGGACGTTCCAGTAGGCCGCGAGCGCCGCCGCGCTTCCTGCATGGTCATAGTGGCCGTGCGTCAGATAGATTCCCGTCGGGCGTGTCTTGCCGTAGCGCCGCCGTGCCTCTCGGACGATCGCCGAGAAGTGCCAGGGCAGCCCCGTGTCAATCAGCGCCCACTCGCCCCCCGGCTCGCCGTCGTCTAGAAAATAGACATTGACAAAGCCAAGGGAGAGCCTCCCCCCCATCCCCCGTTGGACGGGGGATGGGGGGTGGGATTTACCGTGCGACATCCACGACCTCGTCAGGCACTGGGATGCGGGTGTCTTTAAGCTCGAAGTGACAGGCACTCGGTGGGGCGAGCGCGGGCTCGGGCTTGCGCACCATCATCTCGTTGATCGTCTGGCCCGACGGAATCATTGGGAAGACATTGCTCTCTTTGGCCACGCGGATGTCCATCACCACGGGGCCGTTGTGCTCCATGGCACGCTTCAGCGTGGCTTCCAGCTCCTCGGGCTTGTCGCAGATCAGGCCCAGAATCCCGTATGCTTCGGCCAGCTTGACAAAGTCCGGGGCTTGCTCCAAGTTCACCGACGAGTAGTGCTTCTGCCAGAACATCTCCTGCCACTGGCGCACCATCCCGAGGTACTGGTTGTTGAGGATCATCACTTTAACGGGCAACTTGTAGATGCTGGCGACCATCAGCTCCTGGATGCACATCTGGATTGAGCCATCGCCCGAGATGCACCAGACCGGCTCTTTACCTTCCGAGGCGAACGACGCACCAATGGCGGCGGGCAGACCGAAGCCCATGGTGCCGAGGCCCCCCGACGTAATAAACTGTCGGGACTTTCGCATGCCAAAGTGCTGCGCGGCCCACATCTGATGTTGGCCCACGTCGGTGACCACCGTGACATTGTGATCGGTGAGGCGTGCCAGCTCACGGATCGCAAACTCGGCGTGGATCTCGCCGTCTTCGATGCCATCGGGGGCTTCGAGCGGGAACTCCGCCTTCCACTTGCCGATCTCTTCATGCCATGCCGAGAAATCCCCCGCGTCTTGTACCAGCTTGAGCAATTCCGTGAGCGCGGCCTTGCAGTCGCCCACTATCGAGACATCGGCGCGGCGGACTTTGTTGATCTCGCCGGGGTCAATGTCCATGTGGATCACCTTGGCATCGGGAGCGAACGCACTGACTTTTCCCGTCACGCGGTCATCGAAGCGCGCCCCGACGGAGATAAGCAAGTCGCAGTGATGCACGGCGTAGTTGGCGTAGGCCGTGCCGTGCATTCCCAGCATCCCCAGCGAGAGCGCATTATCCTCGGGGAACGTTCCGAGACCGTGGAGCGTGGTGGTGACGGGGATATTGGTGCGCTTGGTCAGCTCCATCAGCTCCTCGTGGGCTCCGGCTGCTTTCGCGCCGCCTCCCACGTAGAGCACGGGCTTCTTGGCCTCGGCGATTAGCTCGGCGGCGCGGCGGATCGAGAGCGGGTGCACCTTGAAGTCGGACTTAAACGAGCGCAGGCTCACCTGCTGGGCCTCATCTGGATCGTACTCAATCACGGCACGAAAGACGTCTACGGGAATGTCCACGAGTACCGGACCCGGTCGGCCCGAGCGGGCGATATGAAACGCCTCGTGCATGATGCGCGGCAGCTCGTTGGCATCTTTGACCAGCCAGTTGTGCTTGGTGACGGGCATGGTGATACCCGTGATGTCAGCCTCTTGAAACGCGTCCTTACCGATGACTTCGGTGCGCACCTGGCCCGTGATCGCCACAATTGGGATCGAGTCCATCATCGCGTCACACAGAGGCGTCACCAGGTTGGTAGCTCCCGGCCCACTTGTCCCCAGACACACCCCTACTTTTCCGGTGGCGTGGGCGTAGCCCTCGGCCATGTGCCCGCCGCCCTGTTCGTGACGCACCAGAACGTGGTGGATAAAGTCGCAGTGGTAGAGCTCATCGTAGAAGGGAATCACCGCGCCGCCCGGGTAGCCGAACATGATCGTCACCCCCTCACGTCGCATGCACTCCAGAACCGCTTTCGCGCCGGTTGATTTGATCTTTGCCATAACTTTCGTCCTTTCCGCAATATCGGACGGAGGCAAAAAAACAAAAATGCCCCTCGTCCCGTCGTGCTGTTTTGATCGGGACGAGAGGCGGTTTCAGAGTTTCGTCTGAAGCACGCTCCCGCGGTACCACCCGAATTGTCGTCCCGCCCCCCTGGCCCCCACAAGTAGGGGAGTGTCGGAAGGAAACGACCACTCGCTGCGCTGTTTCGGGCGCACCCGGAGGGACTACACACGGTATTTGCTACAATACCGCTTCACCACCTCAGCTCGGAGGGGAGTTCGACGCAGAACATACTCGCTCTGCTACACATTCGTCTACAGCGTCGCACCAACCCGCTGCTCTCTGAAAGTCCGAAACGTGCCTACTAGCCTCGTCATCGCCACGATTTATTCAATTGTCGGTGTGGAGTCTATCACGCTTGAGGTCTCAAAGCAAGTATAATTTGTGTGTATGGATACCGCTACGCTCCTCGCTTGCTTGAGCCATGCTGACTACAGCGAGCGCCGCCGTGCCGAAGCGGCTCTCGTTGCTCAAGGTGAGAGCGCCGTTCTTCCTCTGATCACTGTGGTGGAGACACAACCACTTGTGCCTGCACTACGAGCCGCAAGTGCTCTCACCCGTCTAAGCGATCCTCGTGGCATTCTTCCTATTGCTCGTCTGCTCCTACGCGACAGCCAGCAAAAGGACGTCATTACCTGGTTGGGAGACTGGAAACCTCGCCCCACAAAACAGAAGGAGCCAGAACGAACGCTGGTTGCTCTTGCTCATCTCCGTAACGATCTGATGGCCACAGCCAGCGAACGTACAGCGAGCATTGCTGAGTTTTTCCATTATCTCTATCAGCACTCTCCGAAGTGGCAACCGCTGCAACTCAGTATCGAGGCATCAGAGACAGATACGCGCTTCTCTACTTCATACCTCATTGGCTTTTTGGAGACATCAAAGCCCGAACGCGCTGAGGTGATAGCCTCCGTACTGATCCAAAAGGGGAAAGTCGCGGTTCCTGAGCTACTGGAGGCACTTGAGACGACGTATGGAAAAAAATGTCAGCGCATCCTGG
>NZ_JANNYP010000316.1:0-4431 GCF_031410135.1 Armatimonas sp.
TACATTCGCCTGGTGGAGCAATCTGTTTTACCGCCACAAAAAATGAGCGAACCATGAGTAATAGACTTATAACAATTTATCATTGGGTGAGGTGATCTATGCTACACCGTCATGTAACAACTTATGGGCCACCACTTCTGGTTGAGGGATCTGCCACGGTTCTGAAGAACCTGGATTGGTTTGAGGCCGTGCGTATGGTAGACCCTGAGCAAACATCTCTTGAAGAGCTAAAACAGTTCCCTAATGATCTGTTTATCTTCTTTCCCGAAGGGCTTGCCACAGAGGCAGCGATTCGATTCCATCACCATATTATTGTGAGCGATTGCCCACAAGATGAAGATGCCTTGGTGGTTCTCAGCCCTTTTGACTCGCTGAAGATATTTCGCGTGGGAGTGCTCTCTGCGCTCTCAGGGCAGTACTATCGCTCCCCACGATTTCGGAAGCCCGCTCTTCAGGACGTGTGACCTGCGAACTTACACCAGCATCGGTAGGTTCAGGCGACGAGGGTCTTCGAGGAGCATACGGCTGTCGTCGCGCTCGATTATGTTGTAGAGAGGGTCACGCTCTACGGGGTCGCGGCCTGCCTCCACGATCATCTGCACGAGCTGGCGCTGGCTGAGGTTCTGCTGCTCGTTTTCGTCGTCAATCTCGTGGGTGATGACATACTCCACAATCGTGCCGTCAATGTCGTCGGCACCGTACCACTGCGCGGTCTGGGCCACGGGGGGGGTGATCATCATCCAGAAGGCCTTGATGTGGGGGAAGTTATCCAGCATCAGCCGCCCGATAGCGATTGCCTTGAGATCCAGATAGCCCGTGGTGCTGGGAATATGCGAGAGCTTGGTGCCCTTGCTAGAGAACGCCAGCGGGATAAAGGTCAGGAAGCCATTGGTCTCGTCTTGGGCCTCGCGGAGCTTCATCATGTGGATAACCCGCTCTTCCAGCGTCTCGATATGCCCGTAGAGCATCGTGGCGTTGGTGTGCAGGCCTGCCCGATGCGCCGTCTTGGCCGTCTCCAGCCACTCCGCCGCTGTCTCCTTGCGCTCGAAGATGGCATCGTGGACGCGATCCGTGAGAATCTCCGCGCCCCCACCAGGCAGGCTACAGAGCCCATGCGCCTTGAGCTCCAGGAGCATCTCGGTCATAGGTTTCTGCGCCAGCGTTTGAATATGAAGCAGCTCGACCATCGTGAAGGCCTTGATGTGCGCCTCCGGGCGGGTGGCTTTGACGGTGTCGAGCAGCTCCAGATAGTAGGAGTACGGGAGCTTTTTATTGATCCCGGCCACCATATGAATCTCGGTGACGGGCAGGTGCTTGGTGCGCTCTAGCTTCTCTCGCACCTGATCCATGCTCATGGTATAGGCCGCGGGGCCACCTTTCTGAGCGTAGAACGAGCAGAACTTACAGCCCTTGTTACAGAGGTTGGTGTAGTTGATGTGCTGGTTGCGGACGTAGTAGGTATCGTTGCCGTTCTTGGCCTCGCGGACAATGTTTGCCAGTGCACCAATCGCCGTGAGGTCGTCTGACTTCCACAGCGCGAGCCCGTCGTCGAAGGAGAGGCGCTTGCCCTCCATCACCTTATCGTAGATCGGGGAGAGCTCTCCGTGCTGGAGATACTGGTGCATAAAACTTGACGTTGCCATCGGTTTGCCTAACTTAAGAATCGGTCTAACTAGAATTTGTGAACTTGTTCACTAATTCTATCGCCGGTGGTTGAGGCTGTCAAGCAGGCCAACGCTTGAGGTGGTAGGTAAGGTGTGCATCCAACATGGTCAGGTAGCTATCTGCGTCCAAGGCCCCAAAAACGGGGTGATTGGCAAAGCGTTCGCCTGGTTTTGCGGTCTCAAGACCTGCCTGAAATGTCTCACGGCTTGTGGACCAGCGCTGCATGAGTTCCTCAAGGGAGATGTCATCGCGTGGCTCTTCCCGAGCCTTGGAAGGAATGGGCACGGCGGCTCGGAGCATGGCACAACCGAGGAAGAAAATGGGTTTTCGACGAGCGACACTACCATCAGGGGGAGCAGGCAAGAGCTCCTCGGCCCGCATCAAGTGGTAGGCAATTTGCATCGGCGACCAAGCATCCTGTGCTAATTTTTGGGGCGCGAGCCCCTCCCGTTGCCCAAGAGTGGCAGATTCTAGCCGCCGAAGAATATCGAGTTTTTTCTGTTCGATTAACTTGAACTGGCTCTGACGTTTTGGACTCATAGCGGAACTTCCTGATCTTCTTTGTGAATTATTTCACAAATTCTACCGCTGAGGGGTAATGCTGTCAAGCGAGCCTTCTATTTGGATCTGACCACCAGCGTTTTGATCTCAAAAGGCCGGTAGGGAAAAGTCAGCGTATTGTTTTTGAAGGGCACGGGCACAGGGTCTTGCTCCAGGCTGTTGGTCTCGTAGGCCGCCGCAATCTCAAAACCAAACGTGAGGGTCGCCTCGCCGCGGGTTTGGAGGGCTTCGTAGAGACGAACCACGAGCTGGTTATTGTCCGCTTCGGCACACTTGATGGTCTCGATAATGATTCCCTGGTCGTCCACACTCACAAAGTCGTAGCTTGGCGGCAGGGTGGCTTTGGGATTTTTCGGGGCAAAGCGGGCCAGGAGCGGGTAGCTGAGCGCATGGGCTTCGTCCACGGTTTCGTTGCGCCAGTCGCCAGTGTGCGGAAGAACGGCGTAGGTGAAGTGATGTAAGCCCTGGTCGGCGTCGGGGTCGGGGTAGATGCCGGATTTGATCAGGGTGAGTGAGAGGGTATTCTCGCGGGCATCGTAGCCGTATTTTGTGTCCGAGAGGATGCTGACGCCAAAGTCGCCCTCGGAGAGATCGGCCCACTTATGGCCACAGACCTCGAACTTGGCGGCGTCCCAGCTGGTGTTGGTGTGCGTGGGCCGTTCAATCGCGCCAAACGGGATCTCGTAGGTGGCGCGGCTGGCGAGCACCGTGGCGGGGACGTGGGCCTTGAGGAGCGTCTGGTGCTCGTGCCAGTCAATCTCGGTGACTAACTCGACACGGGCGGAGTGCGCCCAGAGCTGGATGCGCTGGGTAATTCTGGAATTACGGAACTGGCGCTCGACCAATATACTCGCACGCACGGGGCCATTTTCGATCACCTCAAAGCGTGTCACCGTGGCTTCGTCGGCGAGCGGGCAGGGTTTGTCGCGGTAGCTCGCGTCTATGTTCCAGGCATCGTAGGCGGCGGGCTTGTCCTCGTAGGCCGTGAGCTGGGCCGGGGCGGCAAGGGCCTCGCGCTCGCCGTCCTCGGTCTTGTGGATGAGCGAGGCAATTTCGCCGTGGGCATTAAGCGTCACCCGCACGAAGTCATTTTCGAGGATGTTTTCCTCGGCAGTGACCGTGCTCTCGTCAGCAGGGGCATCGGTGCGGCCCAAGCCAATGGACTGGTAGCCCAGCGGCTCGACATCGAGAAGCGTTACCAAGTACTCACGCTCCTTGCCTGCCATTCGTAGAAACTGACTGCTCAACGGCTCGCCCTCAGAGTCGGTGAAGAGGACACGGCCCTTGCGGACTTGGTCGCCAGGGAGCCGGACATAGAACGCATCGCCGGGTCGGAGCGTGTCGGTGGGGTTGAAGATAATCACGGAGTCGGTAGGCGTGGCGATGTTTTGCGAGAGCTCGGTAAGCGCCGCGTCTTGGAGGGCGAGGGCACCAGAGACCACCTCACCCAGCTCGCGCTCGGCCTGCTCCACGGCGGGGCGGATGCAGGTGCCGGGCAAAATATCGTGGAACTGGTTCTGGAGTAACGTCTCCCAGAGCGCGTCGAGAGTGGCCTTCGGGTAGGCCGTCCCAAGCTGGGTCTGGGCAAGCGACGCAAACAGCTCCGCGCTCCGGAGCGCACGCTCCGCGGCGCGGTTTCCCTGCTTGATGCGTCCCTGGGATGTGTAGGTGCCACGGTGGTTCTCTAAGTACAGCTCACCGCTCCAGAGCGGCAGGTTGGTCTTGGGGAGCCGCGCAAAAAACGCGTCGGCACGGTCAAAACCACACGAGCCAAGACCCGCAATACTTTTGAGACGCCGTGCGACTTCCAGCATCCGCCGGGTCACGCCCCCCCCCCCGTCGCCGTGGCCTACGGAGTGGCAGATTTCCTGATGCAGAGTTTTATTCTGGTAGCGCTCCCAGCCTCGACGTAGCTCGTAGGGCGTCAGATGCCCATTGTAGGTGGATATCTCCTGATTTAATCCCCTATGGAATTCTGGAGCTGTAAGAAACTGCGTCAGCACTTCCGTGCCATCTATGCCGCGCCAGCGAAACGTGTCGTGCGGCATGCGGTTGGTGTCCGACCAGGAGATCTTCGAGGTCAGAAAGTACTCCAGCCCGCAGGACTTCATGAGCTGTGGCAGGGACGCGCTGTAGCCAAAGACATCGGGGAGCCAGAGGATCTTGGTGGTGACGCCAAACTCCTGCTCAAAGAAGCGATTGCCG
>NZ_JANNYP010000317.1:0-1551 GCF_031410135.1 Armatimonas sp.
TCACCGCGCTGGGCTGGGAGCACCCGCTGCTGGACTTGGGGACACTGGGCGATGCCCACTACTCCGATCTGGATGGCTTTAGTGCCTACCAGACGCAGCTTTTGGGCATGGGGGCACACTGGCTCCTGGTGGCGTTTTGGATGCTTGCCCTCTCCCTTCCCAAGCGTCCGCAGAACCGAGGCGGAATTGCCTTACTGACCGCGCTCTGTACGCTTAGTACCGGGCTGCTGCTCTATAACTTCTACGGCGTCCATCGTTTCCAGAATGAGAATAGCCATAAGCGTGACCAGGCGGACTATGAGCGGACGTATCGAGCGAAGTGGCTAGAGCTGCCCCAGCCCAAGATCGCGGCTGCCGATCTGGATGTCACTCTCTGGCCGGAGCGTCGCGCGTTTGCACTCTCGGGACGCTACACGCTTAAGAATAAGTCCGACAAGCCCATCCCTGAGATACTCCTGAGCTATGACAACGATCTCGACCTGCGGAAAATCGCCTTCGGAGCCCCTGCCACTCGTAGGCAAGATGATACGCATCTCGGGATGCAGGTCTGGAAGCTCGCCACACCGCTGGCACCGGGCCAGACCATCACCCTAGACTTCACCGTCGCCTGGGACAAGCCGGGCTTTGCCGCTAGTGGCCCACGCACTGATATCGCGGCCAATGGGAGCTTTCTCTCCAATCTTGCGCCACGGATCGGCTACCAGTCCGAGGGAGAGCTCACGGATGCGGCGGAGCGCAAGAAGCAGAACTTGGGCGTGTGGAAAGAGCTTCCCGAGCGTATCGGCAGCTACCAGACCTATATCGGCGGCGACTCGGACTGGGTGCAGCTCTCCATGACCGTCAGAACCGCGCCGGATCAGCTTGCGCTCGCGCCAGGCAAGCTCGTCCGCGAGTGGCAAGAAAACGGGCGGCGCTGCTTCCGCTACGAGTCAAACCACGTGGTTCGCTACTTTTGGGCCGTGGTTTCGGGCAAGTACGCGACGCAGAAAACCACCTACAAAGCCACTCCTATCACGGTTTACTACCACGCCGGGCACCCCTGGAATGTAAAACGCATGCTGAGCGGTGCCAAAGAGGCGCTGGCGTTCTGCTCCCAAACGTACGCGCCCTACCCTTTCTCCGAGCTACGGATTGTCGAGTTTCCCGCGCGGGGTGAAAATATCGCCGCCCAAGCCTTTGCGGGCACGATCCCATTTTCTGAGGCAGGGGGCTTTACGCTCAATGTCGGTAAAGGTGACTTCGACACCCCGTTCTATGTCACGGCGCATGAAGTGGCGCACCAGTGGTGGGCGCACCAGCTCACGGGAGCGAACCTACCCGGCTCCGAAGTACTCTCCGAGTCGCTGGCGGAGTACACGGCGCTCCGAGTGGCGGTCGAGGCAGGCAATGAGGCTGGCGAGGTCAATAAGCGCGCTGCCGATGCCTATCTGAAGGGCCGTGGTCAGGATCGTACGGAGGAGCAGCCCCTCATCTCCACGCGCCGTCAGCCCTATATCTGCTACCAGAAAGGTGGCCTCGCCTTCCACGAGCTGTACTGGCTCGCAGGGGAGC
>NZ_JANNYP010000318.1:0-6811 GCF_031410135.1 Armatimonas sp.
ACGAAAAATACGGCGAGCTGAGTGCGGCAAAAGACAATGTGATCCTCGTGCTCCATGGCATTACCGGCTCATCGCACGCCGCCGGAAAGTACGCCTGGACAAATAGATCGCTGGGCTACTGGGACGGCTTTATCGGCCCGGGGAAAGTCTTCGACACCGACAAGTACTGCGTGATCGCGCCCAACATCCTGGGTGGCTGTCGGGGAACCACGGGGCCGTCGTCGGTGAACCCGCTGACCGGCAAACCGTATGCCATGACCTTTCCGATCATCACGATCCGCGACATGGTGCGGGTGCAGGAGCAGTTCCTGCGCGAGCACTTTGGGGTCACCGAGCTGGCCGTGGTGACCGGCGGCTCGATGGGGGGGATGCAGGCGCTCGAGTGGGCCGTGATCTACCCGGAGCGCGTCAAGAACTGCATCCCGATTGCCACTAGCGCCCGTGTCGGTGCCCGCAGTATCGCCTTCAACGAGTGTGCCCGTCGTGCGATCCTGCTCGATCCCAAGTGGCAGCGCGGCAACTACTACGACAGCGAGGGCGGCGGCCCCGACTCCGGCCTCGCGCTGGCCCGCATGATCGCCACGATCACGTTCTTGACTGACGCCACGATGCAGGACATGTTTGGCCGCACCCATGCTAACCAAGAAGAAGAGTCCGCCTTCCGCCACGACCTGCACGCCCGGTTCGATGTCGAGCGCTACCTCCACGATGAGGGCGAGAAGCTCGTCAAACGCTTCGATGCGAATAGTTATCTCTATCTCTCACGCGCTATTGACCTTCATGACATCTCCCGTGGCTACCCGTCGCTCACCGATGCCTTGGCAAGAATCAAAGCCCGCTGCCTCGTGATTGGGATCTCATCGGATGATCTTTTCCCCGTGCGCGAGACCCACGAGATGGTCGAGCGCATGCAAAAGCGCGGCGTGGACATCACCAGCTTTATCGTGGACTCCTCCTACGGCCACGATGCGTTCCTGGTCGAGTACCAAAAAATGCTCGCCCCCCTCCGAGCCTTCATGAGCCAGCTCTGAGGGTATAATTGTTAACACAATGACAGATGAGATAGAACCAGGGCTTTTTGGCCTCCAGAACAACACTAATCGGGATTTTCGGTTGCAAGAAACTTGGGGGAAAAATCAGTTTCCATCATCTTTTCCAGCATCTTTGTGTTGTTATTTTTACTCAAAAGGAATAAATGCTAATTATTTATGTTTTAGAAATGGTGAGTCTATAGTTGAAGAAATCTCTATTCCAGATATATTTGGTAAAAAACCAGATGATGAAGATACATTTTTTGCTTTTGAGTCAGTATACACTCCTTTTAATAGATATGTGATCGGAAACCTGCCTAGGACAGATTTAGTTGTCCAAGAGAAAAAAAGTGGAATTTGTTTGTCTGGATTGGAGATAAAATTAACAGCATTGCCAGATAATGTTACATGTAATAGTACTGAAAATCTATATGGATCAGAAATAGTTGTTCGACCTGATACTATTGTTTATTTAGCATGCAGTATTGCAACAAGTTTAAATGGTAAATTAGGAAATATTCTTCCTAATATTACAGTTGATGATTGGGAGATTCCTTATCAAGTATTGATAAAAGCCTCTGAGCTAATAGATGCTATAGATTCTATTTCTATATCTTTAAATGATTCTCAATCTCCATTCCTATTGCAACCAATTTGGAAAACAAAAGGGAAATCTCCAGAATTATCCGAAAATTGTTTAGATATATTTGTTTGGAGTAATGCTGGGTTCTGTAGATTTATCTCTGAGATTGCTAAGAGTAATCTCAATGGATCTATTTCAAGACAGATGAGAACTGTAATTTGGTTATTTAAAATGCTTGAAGGAATAAAGAAAGTAGGTCAATTTGATCATAAGTTGATTATTGACTCAATGTCTTTCAATAATAAAAATGATAAAGCATTTGCATCTTCAGGAAATATAACGAATCGCTTCATGCGTTGCGATAGGCTATCAAAGCCGATTTTGAAGAAAGAAGAAATAAAGAATATAATTTTAGGTGGAGGGCAGAATTTATTAAGTCCAGAGAGACGTTTTGATGCCATTATATATAATTCACCGGAGTTGTTCAAATGAAATGTGTTGACCTTTTTTCAGGTTGTGGTGGTATGTCACTCGGTTTTTTAAATGCGGACTTTGATGTCGTTGCCGCTTTTGATCACTGGGAACCAACAATTAAAGTCTATGAAGAAAATTTTGACCATCCTATTTTTAAACAAGATTTAAGCAATGTTGAAGATTCAGTACAGAGGATTTTGCCTTACAAGCCGAACATGATAATGGGAGGACCTCCTTGCCAAGACTTTTCTAGTGCGGGAAAAAGAGATGTTTCATTAGGCAGAGCGGATTTGACGAATAAATTTGCGGATATTGTAGTGTCCGTAAAACCAGAGTGGTTTGTTATGGAGAATGTTGAACAGATCAAAAAAAGTCAAATATTACAAGATGTTGTGGATAAATTTATTGAAAATGGCTATGGCTTGACGGCGGTCATACTAGATGCCTCCTATTGTGGAGTGCCTCAGGCTCGAACACGATTTTTCTTGATAGGTCATTTAGGAGACGATCATAATCAATTGGTTGGAATTATGAAAAAGAATATGTCAGAGACACCAATGACTGTTCGTGATTATCTAGGAAATGCTCTAAAAATAGAATGCTATTATAGACATCCACGAAATTATAACCGCCGTGGCGTTTTTACAATTGATGAACCCAGTCCAACTATACGAGGAGTAAATCGTCCTATTCCACAAGGATATAAATTGCATCATTGTGATCCTGAAGGAGTAGATTTAAGTTTTATACGTCCTCTCACTACAATTGAAAGAAGTTATATTCAAACATTTCCCAAAGATTTTGTATTTTTAGGCACAAAGACGGATATGGAGCAAATGATTGGTAATGCTGTTCCAGTAAATTTGGGTGCTTTTATTGCTTCTTCTATTCAGGAATATATTGAGAGTGGTCCTATAATGAGTATGAAATTACCATTTGATAATCCCCCTTTTGAAATACCAGAGAAAGTTTTACAAAAAAAATGAACGGAATTTCGGTGGCGGAGTATGCGGCGCGGCGGGAGCGCGTGCTGGAGGGTCTGAACGGTGCGGCTGGGGTGATCTTTGCGGGTGAGGGCGGGCCGCCGCTTCTGGGGCGCTGGACGGCCAACAAGCACTTAATCTACCTGACGGGCATCACCAACGAGCCGGGAGCCGCTGTGGTCTTTGATCCGACAGCGCCCGACCCGAGCAAGCGTATCACCCTGCTCTTAAAATCCCGAGACCCCGAGCGGGAGCACTGGGACGGCTACCGCGATCCGATCAACCAGGCGCTGAAAGAGAAGACGGGCTTTACGAGCATTGGGCGGAGCGGTGGGATTGCAGGGGCGCTCACCAATGCCGCCCGGCGTGGGCGGCGCTTTGCCTGCCTGCACCCGTACTCGGTCTATCCCGGCGCGGTCTCACCCGACCTGGCAGCGTTTCGCCAGGTGACCGAGCGCGTCCCCGGTGTTGCCATTGAAGATAAAACGCAGCTCCTGATAGAACTGCGTTCGATTAAGTCGGTGGCTGAGCTGGCACTGATGCGGAAAGCCGTGGACGCCACTGTGGACGGCTACAAGGCCGCCCTCGCCGCGATCCAACCGGGCGTGAGCGAGCGCGTGGTGGCTGAGGCGCTGGAGAGCGAGTTCCGCAAGCACGGCGGGGAGCATGCCTACAACCCGATTGTCGGCGGTGGGATGAATGCGACCGTGCTCCACTACATGGACAACGACCAGCTCTTGCGCGAGGGCGACTTGGTGCTGATCGACGCCGGGGCGAGCTTTGCGGGCTACGCCGCCGATGTGACCCGCACCTTCCCGGTCTCGGGGAAGTTTACCGACGAGCAGCAGTATCTCTATAATCTGGTGCTGGAGTCTGAGCTGGCGGGGATTGCGGCCTCACGCGCTGGAACGGCGATGTGGGAGGTGGATCGAGCGTCGCGGGCCGTGTTCGAGAAAGCCGGGATGCCGGACTGCTACACCTACGGGATCGGCCACGGCCTCGGGCTGGATGTCCACGATGCCCTCCCCGATGGCGTCCTCAAGCCCGGCATGGTCATCACGATCGAGCCGGGCCTCTATCTCGCCGACAAGGCACTTGGAATCCGCATCGAGGACGATATCCTCATCACCGACGGCGACCCGATCAACCTCACCGCCGCGATCCCGAAATAGCCTGCCCTAACCTCTCCCCCTACCCCCTCTCCCGGGCGTTCGTGCCTCACTGGGAAAGGGGAATTTAGGGAGCCCCTTTCCCAAGGAGCTTGCGACTGCCCGGGAGAGGGGTTGGGGAGAGGTTAAAAATTCGGCTTGGGAACCGCGACTCCGAAGCCCCAGCCGTGGACGGCGTTGGTGATCTTAACCAGAATCCGGTTGACACCTTCCTCCAGGCGGATCGGGGCTTCGTCTTCTTTCTCGGTGTAGCCACGACGGGTGTCGTTCTCGTGTACCACGACGCCGTTGATCCAGACCTTGATGCCATCGTCGGAGCCACACTTGATCAGGGTCTCGCGGGCGTGGACGGACTCTAGCTCGGTGTAGGCGTAGGCCACGGCGTTGTCGTGGTTGCCAATGGCGCGGCCAAGATTGACATAGCCCTTCTTGTTGCCAATGGTCTCCCGCCAGCCGGACTTATGCTCGCCGCTGGCAAAGATGTCCTCGTCCACGTCGGGCGCGACCCAGCTGGTGCTGACTTCGCCGTCGGCGAAGTGCTGTGGAAACGGCCCTAGGACACGCCAGCTCAGCAGATCGTCCTCGTGGCCTTCTTTTTGGGCGGCGTCCCAGCTTGCCCGAAGCTCCTGCGGTGTCGGTGGGTTGAAGGTCTTGCCACTGGTGGGGATGAGGGTCTTTTTGGTGTCCAAAGGCGGTAGTAGATCTCCGTGGGCGACAATCAGCTCGTCGCACATCTCCACGATCTCATCCGTAGAGAGCGTCGCGCCGGTGAGCGGATCGAACATGGCAGCCTGGTAGATATGGTCACGGCGGCCCTCTTGCGCGGCACGGATAAAGAGCTCGTGCTGGGTGACGTGCGGCATCATGTAGCCAATGAGCTGTGGCGGCAGCGCCCCGACCGTCGTGAACTGCAGGCCCGCTCGGTCCACTAAAGTCGGCACCTCGGCGATGGCGTCGTTGGGCAAGTTCGAGATCGCGCCATTGTTGGGCATGTTCCCATAAACCACCGACGGCGTCCCCGTCACCATTGAGTGGATAATCGTCGAGCCGTACTCATGGGACTTGTGCACTGTTATCGGGTCCTCGGAGCGGGCAAAGACCTTCATGCGCTCGAACTCATCCACGATCCCATCGCAGCGGCGCAGGTACTCGTCCATCGGTACCGAGAACTCCGCGATCTTGTCCTTGCCGCGCGGGATAAACCACGGGTTGTACTCCGCGTTGTGCTCGCTTGACTCCGTAATGAAATACCCCAGGCGCTTCATCAGCTCGAAGCGCACCTTGTTTTTCGCGAACGTCGCCGGATCAGCCATCGCCTCAAAGAGCTGGGGATAGAGATCAATGCCCGCGCGCTCCAGCTTCGTGTAGAAAGCCATGTGGTTGATACCCGCGCAGGTAAAGCCAACCTCAGCCGGGTTCACGCCGATGTAGCCCATGATCTGGTTGAGCGTCCCCTGCACCGAGTGGCAGAGCCCGACCGCCTGGATATTGGAATTGCGGGTGATGGTCTGCATGTTCATGCTCATCGGGTTGGAGTAGTTGAGCAGAACGGCTTTTGGGCAGATCTCCATCATGTCCTCGACCAAACCCTTGAGCATCGGGTAGGTGCGGAGCGCACGGAAAAATCCCCCTGGCCCGGTCGTGTCAGCGATGGTGAAGCCGAGGCCGTACTTGCGCGGAATCTCAAAGTCCACCAGGGTCGAGTCGAAGCCGCCGATCTGGACCATGTTGATCACAAAGTCCGCACCCTCTAGCGCCTTCTTGCGATCCAAAGTCGCCTCAATCGTCGGGCTGGCTCCGAGTGCCTGGCCCACTTTGCGACACAGAGCCGCCCCGACCTCTAGGCGATCCTCATCAATGTCCATGTAGGAGAAAGTCGCGTTCTTGAACTCAGGAAACGAGAGAATATCACCGGTGAGGTTTTTTGAAAAGACGACGCTGCCCGCGCCGATCATGGCTACTTTTATCATGGCTCTAGTTTACCCAATCGCCCCTAGCTCTTGTAATCGTCCCACTAAAATCTTGGCCTGCTCTGCCGTGAGGGGCCGTAGCGGAGGACGTGGTGCACCCACGGGAATCCCGACTCCCTCCATAATGGCCTTGCCACTGGGAAGCCCTGGATTCTGGAGGAGGGCACGGACGGCGTCCATCACAATGTCCGAGAGGTGTAGCGTTTCAGCCCGATCGCCCACTGCAAACGCCGCGCGGAGTTTGTTGTAAAGCGGCGCGGAGTAGTTGTAGGTACTGCCCACAAAGCCCACCGCGCCCACGCTCAGCGCAGGGAGCATGCACTCGTCTGCGCCCCAGAAGATATCGTAGCGCCCATTTTCAAAGCGCAGGCAGGCGGCGAACTCCAGTAAGTCGTTGTGCGTGAACTTCAGGCCTGCAAAGCTCGGAATGCGCTCAGCGGCTTGCTCCAGAAGGGGAATCATGGGCAGCGCCGCGCCCGTCATACTAGGAATGTGGTAGTAGAAAAACGGCAGATCTGGTGCGGCGGCGGCGACGGGCGCGAGGAAGTCCAGCAGGTGCCCCACACTGGCAGGCTTGAAGTAGTACGGAGCCAGTGCCGAG
>NZ_JANNYP010000319.1:0-1767 GCF_031410135.1 Armatimonas sp.
CTGGCTTTTGGTTGCCGTCGAGAGCATCAATAAAAACGGATAGAGAGTCGTGACAGCCCCAAGGCTGAGCACGAGATACAGTGCCGCAAGCCCTGCACGAACCTTAAACGAGTTCCTCCCAATCGGCGAGATGTGCATTTATTTCCGGCTGGCCAGGAACGCTTCCTCTTTGGCCGCAAGCTCCTCGGGAGTGATGCGCTTGGCCTCACCGGGGGCAAGATCCGCGACGGCCACAAGAATGGCGTAGTTGAGAGAAAATTTCTTCTCCGCCCCCGTCAGACGGTTACGTGCTTCCTCGGAGAGTCCGTCGAGCCACTTGGTTTTCATAGCTTTCTCATTCTCTTCGTGCCGCTTACGTAGCTCAGCAGGGAGGGTCTCACGATCTACCAGCACCGAGGCTTCATCATCGTAGACTTTCAGGATCGTGCCGCTCATGTCAGCGTAGTGGGGATAGTAGAGTCCGCTCTTAATATCGGCGGGAGTTTGTTCGCGTGCGGCGATAATAACAGTGTCGCCGGAATTGATCTTGGCCATGCGGGTATTATACCCGCATGGAATCCTACGAGCACTTTCGAATTGCGGTCTGGGTCTTTGGCATCCCGACGATTATTGCCCTCACCGTTCGGGCGATCCGAAAGATGCGCGCCATCCGCCAGCGCCACGAGGAGCTATTGGAAGAGGCGGAGCACACCCCACAGAATGCCCAGCAAGCCCTCGCGGAGCTCTATGCCGAGCCGCAGAAAACCCAAAAAATCAAACAGAGGCGCTGAAGTCAAGCGGGTGATCGAACTCCAATTTAACCACGGCAACCGTGTTGCTCAGCGCATTTACGGGCAGATTCGTGAGCCGCAGAAACGCCTGGTGCTCCACATGATCGCTGGGTACCAGCTCCAAGCCCACCCCGACGGGCTTGCCGGTATTGAGCAGCGTCGTGCGGGTTGGTGCGACGGCCAAGGGCTTGAGCTTGATCGCACTCCCCACCAAGTCCGTGTGGCAGATGACATAGAGTGTGTTGTCTCGGCGCGTGAGTAAGACGCTCTTATTGGCTGAAAGCTCCGAGCAGGGTGTAGTGCCCTCAAACGCCTCACGAACGGCCTTGTACCAGCCCCCCACCCTCTTGAGAATCCCCGCAGACTCCGGCGGAATCGTGCCATCGCCCTTTGGCCCGACATTGAGCAGGTAGTTCGCATCCCGCGCCCGGAACTTGGCAATCGAGCGCATCAGGTGCCGGTCCGAGTAGTAGTCCTCGTTTTTGCGCCAGCTCCAGCTCTCCATCCCCACCGACTGACACGCCTCCACACGCCGCGCAAAGTCTACTGTGCTCTCGTAGTCACGCTCGGGGGTGCCAAAATCGCCCTCATCATAGCCCCGGTCGTTGATCACCGCCTTGGGCTGGAGCTGGCGGATCAGCGCGTTGATGCTCGGGTCGCGGTGTAGATCCACGTTCATGTCCCACCAGAAGCCATGAAGCTCGCCGTAGTTCGTGCAAAGCTCGCGCACCTGCCCACGCACGAACTCGGTGTAGGCCAGCAAGTTTGGGGAATCGTCCGGCTGCGCGGGGATCTCATGATGCCGCCCCTGATTGGGATAGCTCGGGTGGTACCAATCTGCAATCGAGTAGTAGAGACAGAGCGGGAACTTGCGCTGATGGCACGCCTCGGCGAGCAGCTTTACGATATCTTTGCCATAAGGCGTGTTCATCGTGTTGTAGCGCGTCAGCTGGGTATCCCAGAGGCAGAAGCCATCGTGATGCTTGGCGGTGAGAAT
>NZ_JANNYP010000320.1:0-5259 GCF_031410135.1 Armatimonas sp.
CCACCTGAACCACCTGAACCACCACCGTAGCCACCTGGACGACTACCGCCGTAACCACCACCATAACCACCTGAACCACCACTACTACCAGGTCTGCCTTTGGAGCCACCATAGCCGCCCATCGGGTCATTCTTTGCTGCCTCAGCACGCTTCAGTTGTCCATCTATGGTGGACTTCGTATCGCCTGTTGTTCGGTTCACAAAAAAGTAGCCACCCACAACCGCAGCAATCACAAGTGCTGCAATCACACCAAACATTAGAGGCTTGGAAATTTCTTGCTTCATAAAGATTCTCTCAATTCATAAAGAAGCCCCTCAGACACTGTCTGAGGGACTTTTATTAACGCGATCTCGCCTAGCCTATCTCAGGCTGTTGCAAAGACCACGAGTCTGGAAGCCATCCACGTCCCAACCCCAGTTACTACGGAGTACATCATCTGTATTGCGAGTATTGGAGTTGTCTATCTGCCACTGGTTCTGGCTAAGTGGATAGAGAGTCCGTGACCACTCACGCGAAGCAGCGTGGCCGTCCCAGTAGACAAAGTTTGCCTTGTTGCCAAAGTGTGTCATAAAGGCGCGATCCGTACACTGCTGATTCCCGTTACGGAGCCACTCAGGGTTCACGTCCGCGTCACGCCAGCGAGTCTCGACCACCGCAATGGTGTCTGCGGGGCGCTGAATCGCGGCGTCGGAGAGAGGATTCACGTTGGCCCAGCTTGCGTTGCCCGTGTCCATAACCGCAATCCAGGAGCTCGTGAAAGCATTCATGCCGTAGCCCTGTGGCATCTGTAGATCGCGCTCAACAGCGTATCCCTGCGCCTGATCGTTCCAGTTCCCCGAGTTGCCAGCAGGTAGTCGGCCAATCTTGCCACGCCCTGCTGTGGAGGAGCTATTGGAAGGGCAGGCCATGATGCCCTTGTTCTTCAGATAAGGCTGCACCGCATTGCGCCACATGAAGCCCTCGTTCACACCATCGGCAAAGGCGAGGCCAGTTGCCGGATTATAGCCTTGACGCATGGGCATGTAGGTCTCGTCGTAATCTTGGCCATACATACGGAAGGAGACGCCAATCTGGCGCATGTTGGACAGACAAGAGATCATACGCGCCCGCTCACGAGCCTGCGCAAAAACCGGGAAGAGGATAGCGGCAAGAATCGCGATAATCGCGATGACCACAAGAAGTTCAATAAGAGTAAACGCTCCAACACGGAGCCTAACAGGTCGTTTCATTACAATTTCCTTAATAACCCGGCAACGGGCCAAAAATGGTTGAACGCCCTGAGGCCGTCACCGACTTCAGAGGGTTCACTATCACTCTAGCACTTTTTTAGCAATTCTGCAATCGCTTGGGGGGAATTTTTTAACGGGCGAAGGCAGGGAGAAGCTTACGTGTCAGTGTTTCCTAGGACGCCGTGGCAAAGCAGAATGTTCACCCTTTATCGAGCGCCACAGAATCTCGTTGAGTTCTTCATCCGGTTCGGACTCTTCGACTAACGGGTTGAGCAGGCGCTCGCTGTCTTTCGCGCGGTACGCCGTCCGTCCATTTACCTCACCGATGATCGCCCTACTTGGCAAGATCGCTGTGTAAACTGCATCGTTTTCGGGCTTTGCGCCGAAGACCGTCATCACGGGAGCGGTGGCATCGTAGAGAGTCATCGGGTTGAGTCCCAGAAGCAGCTCCATGGTCCGTAGCATGGAGTCGGTGTTAAAGAAGCGGCTGTCGTGAAGAGCTTTGGGCACGAAGGGGCTGATCACAAAGGCAATCGAGCGGTGGGCATCCACATGGTCGTAGCCGTTCTGAGCATCGTCTTCGAGCACAAAGATCGCGGTTTTCTTCCAGAGCGGGCCCTTGCTGACGGCTTCGACGAGCTGCCCCACGGCATAGTCGTTGTCGGCGACCATGGCGCGGGGGCTGGACTGGCCCGCTGATGTGCCCGCTGTATGGTCGCGGCCAAGGCGAAGTAGCATCAGCTTGGGCATCTTATTGCTGGCCAGTGCCTCACTGTACTCCCGCAGCCAGGCCGTCATGCGCGACTTATCGCCTTTCTTGCCATAGGCCACTTTCTGCTTCGGGGCAGGCGCGAGCCCGTGCTTGAGCCACGCCTCTGAGTCGGCGTAGCTTGTGTCGTAGACCCGGAACTCCTCACTGGTAATCCCCATGAGCCCCTTCTTCATTGGGGTGGTGCGCTCATCGTCGGTGCCCTCTTCCGCCGTGGTGCGCGGCGCAGTGAGCGAGTCGGTGAACATGCCAAAGTTACGGAGCGAGACTTTCTTCTCGATGGCCTTGTCCCAGAGATAGCCGCCCGGAGCCGTGCCGACATCTTTGACGCCCAGCCGATCGGGGACAGCGCCGTTGTTCGTCCCTTCGTAGTCGTAGGGGCGCGACTTTCCCGTGTAGCCGTAGGGGACGTTGCGGGCGACATACTCGCTGGCCATCCCACTCACCGAGTAGTTCCAGCCATCGCCTGAGACTTCGGCGGCGCAGTAGAAGTTATCGAGCAAGACAAAACGCTCCGCAAGCGCATGTAAGTTGGGCGTAACATCACGGCCAAAGAGCGTCAGGCTCGGGTCGCCATTGCCCTTGCCCAGATCCCCCAGCACCTGATCGTAGGTCCGGTTCTCTTTCACCACATAGATCACGTGCTCGATGCCGGGGTTCTTCAGCGTCTGCCGTGCCTGATTTAGCGCATTGTTGGCCAGCACCTGTCGCGTCGTCTCTTTGGTCACCATCGGGCTTGCAATCCGGCTGACGGTTCCCTCGATAATATTCTGGATGTACTGCGGCTGAACCCCTTTGGCAACTTCCGCAGGCTTGCCATTGGGATTGCGAGCATTGATCCCCTTGGCATTGGCAACCAATAATCCGCCGCCGCCACCCCCAAAGGCCACTGCCGTCGGGTACCAGCCCGCCGGAAGATAGCCACGCAGGCTCCCCGAGTTCATATCCACCACGGCCACGGCATTGAGGTCGGCACAGGCGACATAGAGTAAGTTGCCCTTCACCGCAATACCCATCGGCGTCACGCCCGGAATCCCGCGCGCCTCGGCAGGACGCAGCAGAATCGTCTTGGTCACTTTGTCCGTCGCCGTGTCAATCACACTCACCGTGTCCGAGCCCGCATTGGCGACATAGAGAACACTGGCTCCCCCATTATTGGGGGCGGGGGGGGCAAAAAGTGTCGTGCTCTGCGCCCCAGTCTCGATGCGCCGAAGTACTTGCCCTAGCACGGGGTCTATGACATCCACACCACCGGCTTGCTCACTAGCGACATAGAACTTCCCGGAGGCATAGGCCACCCCGAGCGGGTAGCCGGGAAGCGTCACTTTCTTCTCGGTGCCTTGCGGGGAGAAGAGCGTCATGCTCCCCTTCAGCCCGTCTTTGGGATCGCCCTCACTGCTGGTGACCGCCACATAGCCCGCGCCTGTTGCCACACCTGCCGCTTTGGGCACTTTCAGGCTCGCTTCTGCCTTGGTCAACACCCCTTCGGCGGAGAGCGTGTAGGTGCTCACCACATCATCGGAGCCCCGCGCCGCATAGAGCGTGTTTCCTGCAAAAGCCAGCCCATAGTACAGGCCAGGTTTCTTTGTCCCGATGGCCTCCGGGGTGAGTGTGCTCACCACTTTCCCAGTCTTGGCATCTAAAACAGTGAGCTGTGAGCGTGCGCCCAGGCTACTGACGATCACAAATTTGCCATCGGGCGAGGGCAGGAGCGTGGTAGGAAACGAGCCAACATTGACCTGCTCCCCCAGCGGGGTGATGCGCTTGCCATTAGCAAGAGGCACTGGCAACGGAGCCGAGACACCGGTCTGTCGAGCGCGGGCGAGCCAGAGGCCACCACCTGCAACTCCGACGGAGAGCAAAACACTTGCGAGCTTCTTCATGGTGCTATTTTACGCGCACTTACTCCATTCTAGGTTAAGTTTTTTCGTGGTACGCTCTTTTGTATGGCGACGACACCCTGGCGACAGCCGCTCAAGGCCGATGACCCTCTGGTCTGGGGCTTGTCTGAGGGCCTTGCGGTAGGAATTGCCCCGACGCCGGGGCCTTTAGGGCTCCTGCGCATCTACGCACCGTATCTGGGCCAGCCCTACCCGCGCATGGTGAACTTTATCGCAATCGAGCCCATAGTTGGCGGGCAGCGTGGGTTCTCGGAGTTGGAGAGCCGAGCAATCGTGGCCGAGAGGTGCCAGGTGCGTGCCAAGACTCTGTCGGTGCGGTTTTCGGTGGAGACACTCGCCAATGGGGCAAAACCAATGATTGAGGCGATCTTTGATGCATCTCGCCCCCATGAGGTGGCGCTACGCTGCTTTGCCGCACCGGGAAGCGCCCCGATGGAGCGCTGCATCCTGACGGCTACGATGGGCAACTACGGACGGCTCCGTAAGCTCTATCTCAAAGATCGCGTGGTTGAGGCGAAGGCTCTCTGGCCGACGCTTGCGCCAGATCGCCTAGGTTTCGAGCCGCACCGGAGCTTTACCGCGCAGGAGCTCGTCACCAAAGGCAAAGATGTGATTCTTGCCGCCGAGACCGACGAAGCCGATCTGTGCGCCGCGACCTATGCACCACGCACCTACCACGACTGGGTTTATGAAGGCAAGCCCGCCCGGCATATCTGGCGCACCAAAAACGTCGCCGGGCTGGTGGCACGCGTCAACGCCCGCCGCACCTACTGGATGAGCGAGGCCGCGATCCCCGGCGGTCTTGCCTTTGAGAACATCGAGCTGGATGCGCCGTTTGTGAGCGGCCAGGAGTTTATCTTTGCGATTGAGCCGCCAGCCGCGCCTGGTAAGCCGTCTCTGAGATCGCCATTTCCCGAAGCTCCTGCTTGAGCTGGCGCTCCCCCACCGCCACACGGGGCAGGAAAAGCGCGTAGGCAAGGCACAGAGCAGCAGCAATAGGCAATACCGTTTGGGGCATACCTTCAACAATGCCACGGGTTACGGGCAGGCGACGCAGTGAGCTTCGCAACACCAGCACCATCAGCCAGAGTGCGGGCAGGATTAGTAGAAATCCCGAGCTAATCAGCCACACTCCCAGCGAGGGCCCCAGCTCCACCACTCCCTCTCCCTGACCACCCAGCCCTTGCATCAGTCGACTCATAGCGAGCCAGGGAGCGAGAGCTGTCGCCTCCAGCCAGAGAAAACAGTCCTCATGAAGATGCTTCACCACAGAGCATGAAAATCTCGGAGCGGAACCCTCAGGGAGGGCTGTCAGGAGGCTATTTTCAAACCAGACGCCATGAACGGGGTTCACCTTGAA
>NZ_JANNYP010000321.1:0-1446 GCF_031410135.1 Armatimonas sp.
TTTCGTTGCCTTGATCGAGAGGAGGTGACCTGATATTTTCGTAGTTCTGGGAGAAATTCTTGGCAGAAATCATCAATATCACAGAAGAGATCGAGTAGACTAAGCATGGGTTGGGACTCCTAAAACCGTGTTGTAAGCTAATTCAGTTTACCGGAATCCCGACCCGACCTTATCCCGAACTCACGTTATTTAGCAAGTATCAGCTTTGTGGATAGCCTGGTCGGACGCGTGCTGGATGCCTTGGAGCGCTCGGGGCAGGCCGACAACACCCAGATCGTGCTCTACGCCGACCATGGCTGGCACCTGGGGGAGAAAGGCATCAGCGGCAAGAACAGCCTCTGGGAGGAGAGCACGCAGGTGCCTCTAATCTTCGCTGGCCCCGGCATCCGCCCTGGACGCTGCAAGCAACCTGTCGAGCTCCTGGATATCTTCCCCACTCTCTGTGAGCTTGCCCAGCTCCCCGCCGTGGAAAGCCTGGAAGGTCAGAGCCTAAGCCCGCTCCTCAAAAACCCGAAGTCTCGCCGCACACGGCCCGCGATCACGACCCACAACCCCGGTAGTCACGCCATCCGCACCGAGAAGTGGCGCTACATCCGCTACGCCAACGGTAGCGAGGAGCTCTACGACAAGAAGCGCGATCCCCACGAGTGGACTAATCTCGCGGCAAAGCCTGAGCTCGCCAAGACCAAGACCGAGCTGGCGCAGTGGCTCCCCCAGAACGAAAAGCCGCACGCTCCTGGAAGCCAGAGCCGTGTTCTCAAGCAAGCCAGCGATGGCACGTGGCTCTGGGAGGGCAAGCCGGTGCGCATCAGCGAGCTGGAGCGGTAAACTGGAGGCATGACACCTCAGCGACAGATTACGCTCCGCTTTCTGGCGGAGCCCACGGACGTGAACTTCGGCGGGAAAGTCCACGGCGGCGCGGTGATGAAGTGGATTGACCAGGCGGGCTATGCCTGCGCCGTGGGCTGGAGCGCCCACTACTGCGTCACGGTCTATGTCGGTGGCATTCGCTTCGAGCGCCCGATCCTAATCGGTCATGTCGTAGAAGTAGCCGCCAAAGTGATCTACACCGGCCGCACCAGCATGCACCTCGCCGTGGATGTGTCGGCGGGCGATCCACGCACGGGCGGCGTCTCCCCCACCACCCACTGCCTCATGGTCTTTGTTGCCATGGACGAGAACAACAAGCCGGTCGCTGTCCCACCGTGGACTCCCGAGACCGACGAAGACAAGACCCTCCAGCACTACGCTACCCGCATGATGGAGCTACGCCAGCAAATCGCCGACGAAATTCAGCCCCTCAAGCCATAGCGGGGCTGCGCCGGGATAAAAACGGCTTCTCAAAGTAGCGTGAGGCGAAGTGGCCTACCAAAATACACAAGGGCAGAGTCACAAAAATATTAATAAAGATGGCATAAATTTCTAAGTGAAGCATTTTTGTCACCG
>NZ_JANNYP010000322.1:0-16405 GCF_031410135.1 Armatimonas sp.
CGCCCGTTCTGCCAGCCGCGATAAAGGTTCTCGCGACCCGTCTTGGTAAGCGAGTCCCAGGAGCGTTCGATGTCATTGGACGAGCGCGAGGCATGGATCAGGCCGAGCGACGGCCAGATCGGGTGGTTGCAGCCGAGGATCACGCTGCCCTTGCCCGCACCACGGAGAATGGCCTCCATGCCGCGCCGATAGGCCTCAATGCGGGTGGCATTTTTGTCGAAGTGGTGGCCGCCGTGGATCGCGCCCCAGTAGTTGGCGTCGAGTTTGAAGTACGTCACGCCCCACTCACGGTTGAGTGTGCGAAAGAGGTCTTCGAGGTGCGCCTGCACGTCGGGGTGCGTGCCGTCCAAACAATACCACGGCCCCCTGCGCCAGCCACCAAACCCGATCTTGTTGGATGGCAGCGGCGCACCGATTTCATCTTTCACGAACCAGTTTGGGTGCTCGGTGAAGAGCCGTGACTGCTCCTCTGCAATAAACGGCGCGACCCAGAGCGCGGGCTCGAAGCCCCTCTCGGCGATTGCCTTGAGCACGGTCTGGACGGAGCCGCCAAAGGCGTCTCCCGTGTCGAGCCAGTCGCCCATGTTGGGTTGGTAGCCATCGTCAATCTGGATGTAGCGCAGGGACGGGAGGGTTTTCGCGGCCCACTCCAGGTTGTCGTAGATATTCTTGTCGGTGACCTCGGGGCCAAAGCAATACCACGAGCACCAGCCGGTCGGGACGGGGTCGTGCGAGCGCTTGGGGTGGTGCTTGGCAATGGCCGACGTGAGCGTGCCCAAAAGCGTCTCGCGGTCGTCTCCCGTCACAGCGAGAAACTCTTCTAGCTCCCAGCGCTCGCCGGGCGCAATCATTTTGTTTTCGGTGTCGAGCGAGATGCGCAGGCGGCTTGCGTCGAAGCTAAAGCGCCCGATAAAGCGCCTGCACGATGTGAAGCCCAGCAAGACGCGCTCTTGGTTTTCTGGGGCGAACATGAGCATCCCGTAGCTCGTGCGTAGGCCCTCGGGTTCAGGGATTTTGTAGTGCGTGCGGTCTGGGTAGTAGCCCACATCGGTGGGGCTTTCGAGTGTGCCCGCCAGCTGGCTGAGCATCTGAAACGCCTCGCCGTAGAGCGACGTACTGCCAGAAAGGCCATGGGCCAGATCAAAAAGCACGACTTCAGGGACGGCAATTGGTGCCAGCGTAGGATTATGAAGCGTGGCGCGGCAGAAGCCTCCATCCCAGGTGCGCGTGAGTGTCAGGCCGTCAGGGACAGTGAAAGCAGCGGCTTTGAGCTGCTCAAGCAGCATCTACTTCATCGTTGAGAATTCGGGACACCCAGATTTTTAGCTCGGCAGGACTAAAGGGCTTGGTGAGGTAGAGATCGGTGCCGCGTGCGTAGCCACGGGTGATGTCGTTGTAGGTGGACTGAGCGGTGAGCAAGATCACCGGAAGCTCAGCGAGGGCGGGGCTCTGGCGGATGTGCTCTAGGAGCTCCAGGCCATCCATCTCGGGCATCATGATATCGGAGATGAGCAGATCGTAGTGATTGGTGAGGAGCAGCTTGAGAGCATCGGTACCACAGGAGGCCGTGTCCACTTCATACCCTTCCATCTTCAGGTTTATCTCTAGGATGCGAACAATCCCTTCTTCGTCGTCTACCACTAAAATGTGCTTGTTCATAATATTTTCTTTCAGGAAGGCATGATCCGTTCCACAAAAGCGATGAGCTCCGCCGGGTCGAAGGGCTTGGTGAGATAGAGATCCGTGCCGCTAGTGTAGCCTTGAACCATATCGTTCTCTCCCGTGCGAGCAGTGAGCATGATGACGGGCAGATCGCGCAGGTCGTTGTCGCGTCGGAGGGTTGCGACCAGCTCGTAGCCGTCCATCTCGGGCATCATGACATCGGTGATGAGCAAAGTAGGGCGCAGGAGGAGCATCTGACGTAGAGCATCGGCCCCTGAGACAGCGGTAACAACCGAGTATCCGTGACTCTTCAGGTTGAACTCAATTTGCCTTAGAATATTGGGGTCATCCTCGACGACCATGATAGTAGGCATATTTTCCGTGTTCTGTGACATTGACGATTATTCTACCTGAGATTTTTTTATAACGGCGAAACATTGCAATAAATGATGGAGTGGGATAGAATTCACCCTGGTTAAGTTAACTATGGTTAATTCTGGAAGAGAGCGTTATCTAGGCAAGGCAACGGGCGATATGCTCAAGGCCATTTATGCCCTACAAACCCCCACAGCGACAGCAGCACCGTCGGCGGTTGCGGAGCGAACCCGGACATCACGTGCTTTTGTCACGAAGATGCTCCTGACGATGGCGCGTGAGGGATTGGTTGAGTACACCGCCTACAAGGGGGTTCGTCTGACGGACATTGGGGAGCGCCTTGCCCGTGAGCTCTCTCGCCACCATCGGCTCCTAGAGCGCTTTCTTACCGATACACTTGGGTTCTCTCCAGAGGGAGCGCACGACGAGGCCGAACGGCTCGAACATGTGATCTCCGAAGAGTTTGAGGAGCGCCTCGCTATTTTTCTCAACCACCCCACCACATGCCCACACGGCTCTCCGATACCAGAACACGAAAGAGAAATAAAATGAAACGTGCCTTTACCCTAATTGAGCTTTTAGTTGTAATTGCCATAATTGCGATTTTGGCTGCGATCCTCTTTCCAGTCTTTGCCCAGGCGCGTGCAAAGGCTCGACAGATCACTGCCATCAGCAATCTCAAGCAGATTGGAACCGCCGTGCTGATGTATCTACAGGACTACGACGAGACATTTCCTATGACCATGGATACGCAGAGCGGGGCACCAGAGACGGTCTCCTACTGGGCGATCCAGAACTACCATGGCGCGATCGAGCCCTACATAAAGATGGGACGTGGTCAGCAGAATAAGCAAAATATCTGGTGGGACCCCGCCGATCCCGACCGAGTGGTTCCAGCCATGTGGGGCAGCTTTACCGACAATGGCTTCCTCACCGGCACACCGCGCACTCTCTCCGGCATTGGTTCGCCTGCGGCGACAGTCTACGCTACCTTACGAGGAGACAGCTGGAGCCGCCTTGTCGGGGTAACACCACCCTCGCCGCTTCCTCCGGCGAGCGATTCTTTTTGGCAGAGTGAGTTTTTTGACATGTGTCTGGATCCCTGGGAACCGACGAATACTCTGGCGAGCCCCTACCACTGGAGCAAGGGGAAGGCACTCCCTCCCTGCTCGCTCTTTCCTACCACAAGCCCCTGTGGTGACTGGGACCAGCAGATCGCCAAGAAGCGCCACAATGGGCTTGCTCTCTTTCTCTACGCCGATGGTCACGCAAAAGCACAGCCCTTTGAGCGCACTTGGCGCACTGCCGACGACTCTGACTGGGATCTACAATGAACGGAACAGATAGCACAACGGATACCTCGTTGCCCTCGCTTCCCGAGGTCTACCGGAGTGTCTCGGTTCCTAAAACGGCTTCTCCTTGGCGACGGCTCCTCGCTTTTGCAGGCCCCGGCTACTTGGTGAGTGTAGGCTACATGGATCCCGGGAACTGGGGCACCGATATCGCGGGAGGCGCAAAGTACGGCTACCAGCTCCTCTGGGTGATCCTGGCCAGCAACCTGATGGCGATCCTACTCCAGACTCTCTGTGCTCGCCTCGGGCTGGTGACGGGGAAAGATCTCGCGCAGGCCTGCCGCGACTACTATAAAAAACCTGCCGCGATCGCACTCTGGCTACTCTGCGAGGTGGCGATTATCGCCTGCGACTTGGCTGAGGTGATTGGCAGTGCGGTAGCGCTGAACTTGCTTCTTGGCGTTCCCCTGCTCGTGGGAGTGCTGATCACGGGCCTGGATGTGCTCATCCTCCTTGGGCTAATGCGCTTTGGCTTTCGCAAGATCGAGGCGCTTATCATCACGCTTGTGGGCACCATTGCGGTATGCTTCGCCCTCCAGCTCTTCTACGCCAACCCGGACTGGGGAGGCATTGGCCGTGGCCTCATTACCCCTCAGCTCCCCGACAAAGAGGCCCTCTTTATTGCACTGGGAATTCTCGGGGCTACCGTGATGCCGCACAATCTCTATCTGCACTCGTCTATTGTCCAGACCCGTGCCTACGAGAAAACGGCGGCTGGCCTGCGCCACGCCCTGCGTAGTGCGACAGCCGATACTGTGGTCGCTCTAGGGATGGCCTTCTTCGTCAATGCCGCCATCTTGGTCGTCGCCGCTGCCGCCTTTCATGCCAAGGGGCAGTTCGAGGTTGCCGGCCTGGAAGAGGCACATGTTCTCCTCAAGCCGATGCTAGGCGGAGCCGCCGCCACCGCCTTTGCGATTGCGCTCTTGGCCAGCGGACAGTCGTCAACCATCACGGGCACTCTCGCCGGACAGATCGTGATGGAGGGCTTTCTCAACTTGCACATCGCGCCCTGGCTCCGACGGCTCATCACTCGCTCTCTGGCGATCATTCCCGCGATGATCCTGATTGGAATGAGTGGGGGCAAGAATACGGTGCACTTGCTCACGCTCTCCCAGGTAGTGCTCTCGATGCAGCTCTCCTTTGCGATCTTCCCGCTACTGGCTTTCACCTCGGATAAAAAACGCATGGGTGAGTACGTCAACCCACTCTGGCTAAAACTCCTCGGCTTGCTGGTCTGCCTACTGATCGCTGGGCTCAATATTAAGTACCTGGTAGATAGCCAAGGGCTACTTCCCGTGCTGAGCGGAGCCGCTCTGATGGCTGCTTTTGCCGTCTGGGTGCAGTGGGGCTACAAAGGCAAGCCTGAGGTTGCAAAGCCTTTGGAGTCGTGATAAAATTCCCCTCGCACGTCACTTGTTTTGAGTTGCGAGCAAGCCGCCTTAGCTCAGTTGGTAGAGCATCGGACTGAAAATCCGAGTGTCACTGGTTCAAGTCCGGTAGGCGGCACCTAAGCAAAGAAACCTTACCTATAACCAGGTGAGGTTTTTTCGTTTTTGATGTATAATTCCTTATGGAAACAAACGTTTGCCATTGTGGTAAAGCTATACCTTTCAAAATAACAATTGATGGGGTCGAGCGTCAGCTTAAAAACCGACGGCGCTGCTTGGAGTGTTCTCCGTTCCAGGGGAGAAATAACCGGGATCTCGTTGCTGTCTTTGCTCGACCTCGCACTGTGGGCAATGAGAAGTACCGGCGCTGGCAAGAAAAGGCACGACGGGAGCGAAAAGCACGCCTCGTTGCCCAGTGTGGTGGGAAGTGTGCTCTCTGTGGCTACGATCGCTGTGTGGCTGCACTGGAGTTCCACCATCGAGACCCAGCGACAAAGAGGTTTAATCTGGGGAAAGATAACCTTCTCAAGGCCTGGAATATGGTTCTTGAAGAAGCGGCTAAGTGCGACTTGCTCTGTGCAAACTGTCATCGAGAGCTGGAAGAGCGGCTGAGGTGGCGTGAAAATGAGCCTGACGCAGGGAACTTTTAGGCGATGTCGAATTGTTAGCCCTGCATGAGTTCTTCACGTCAAGAGTATGCCCAGCTAGCACGTGGGTGTGAGTCCAATCTGATTGCCTGTGCCCGTCGGCTGGTACGGGGCGATGATGACCGCGTGCTCGATCTGGTGCAAGAGGCACTGGTTCGGGGCTACGAGGCCTACCGAGCGGGCAAGTTCCTCTCGGGGGGGAATCCTTGTGCTTGGCTAGCGCGTATCCTCACCAACCACTTTATCAACGAGTGGCGGCGCGAGAAAAAATGGGGCGCGGGAGTCACGGTGGACGAGCTCACGGCAGGCGGCGAAGTCGGGCCAACCTCCACACGGGCAGAGAGCGCCGATACCCACCTGCTCCAGACGACCCTAGACGAGCCGCTGGAGAAAGCCCTGGCCGCTCTGCCGGATGCCCTCCGACTGACAGTGATCCTAGTGGACATGCAGGAGCTGAGCTACCAAGAAGCCGCTGAGAAACTCAATGTTCCCATTGGCACGATCCGGTCTCGTCTAGCACGTGCTCGCTTTCAGCTCGCCGAGGGGCTTCAAGACTACGCTCGAGAAAGAGGACTGGCATGAAACACAACTCTGAAAAACCTTGCCCCCACATGAAAAATCTTCTTTCTGCTCTCGTAGATGGCTCACTGACGGGCGTGGCACGCTGGTATGCAGAAAATCACGCTCGTCGCTGCCCCGGCTGTAGTAGTGCGATCAGTAGCCTCAGTACGGTTCGTGAGCGGGTGCGTGCCCTGGGTGTGCCATCTAGTGAGGCGCTCATGCTCTCGCAAGAGCGCTGGGCCAGCATTGAGGCGGCTTGGGAGGAAGTAGATCAAGTGGGAACCTGAGGCTAGGTAACTTTCGTACCGAAGTTTAGAAATATCTGTCTGGTATAATTTCACATGCAACCGGAAGCGCTTTGCGGGTGTCGGATAGCCAGTACAAAAAACGCACCGCTACCTAGTGCGCAAGGAGAGAGTTAAAAGCCATGTTGAAGCGATTTATGGCCTTGATAAGGTCCTGGTTTGGCAGAGGTCTAGATGTCTTAGAGAACCCTGATGTTTTATTGGATCAGGCCAAGCACGATATGCAAGAGATGCACGCTCGCAACCGTGAGCGTGCGGTGGTTGCCATCACGGCAAAGAACAACCTGCAAAACCAGGTAGATGATCTGCAAAAGACCGTAGATAATCTTCAGGCCAAAGCGGAGTTCGCCCTGAAGCGTGGCGACCGCGAGCTGGCGCTACAGCTCCTCAAGGAGAAGCAAGGCTACGAGCAGAGCCTCCAGAGCGCCCGCGAGACCCTCGCGACCGCTATCGAGACGGCAGAGCAAGTCAAGGTCGCCATCAAGCGTGAGGAAGAGCAGATTCGCCAGAAGACGGCGGAGGCACTCGCCCTTAAGGCCAAGTGGAAGCAAGCACAGATCCAGTCTGAGATGGAGAAACAGCTCCAGGGCATGGGCACATGGGAAGATACCAACAACACGTTTGCTCAGGCGAAAAATAAGATCAACAACAAGCTTAGCGAGGCCAAGGCTCTCAATGAGATTGGACAAACCAATGTCGAGAGCCGTCTGCGCCAACTTGAAGTCACCGAGACTGATGTTGCGGCGCAGAGCGAGCTGGAAGCGCTGGAGGCCAAGCTAGGGCTGGCCGCGCCGATCACACAAAGCGTCACGGCTCCCACCAACGAGATTGAGGCCGAGCTTGCCCGACTGGAGCAAAAAGTCGGCGGCAGTGGCGGCTCCACAGGTAGCTAGCCCGTGTGTCGTCTTTTAGGACTTGTTACAGGCCCGCCGGAGATTTCTCCGGCGGGCCTTCCCTCCTCCGCTTCCCTTCCCTCTTGGCAGCACTGTGTTGGAGCACCCCACGCTCTGCGCCACCAGGCGGAGCTGGGTAAAGTTCCTCCCGATAATCCACCCGGCCACGAAGATTCCTGGGGAGTGGGCTGGTTTGACACGGCGGGCCAGATCTCTCTCTTGCGCCAGGTTGGCTCCGCTCAGGGCTCGGCGTACTTTGTCTTCGCCTCGGAGGCGGCTTCCAAAAATGCCTGTGTCTTTCTAGGGCACCTGCGAAAAGCCTCCTGTGGTGCCATCACAAGCGATAATGCCCATCCCGTGCGTGTAGACCCCCTAGAGGGCCAGAGTGGAGATAGCCTACTGGTGATCCACAATGGCACTCTCAAAGGCGGGCTACTGGGCTGGCTACGGAGCGAAGGAGAGAGGGCGGGGCGTCCCGAAGCACTCTCGGACTCCGACACCGTGGTGCTGGCAGGCTGGCTTGCCGCGGAGATTGGAGGCGTCGCCACAGAGAAACGACCGGCAGCTCTGGCGCAAGCGCTACAGCGCTTACTGGCTCAGGCGGCGTTAGAGGGCGACCCCACGCGGAGCTACACAGGAATAAACTTGCTCATTGCGGCACCTGAGGGGCTCTATGCCCTCCGACAATTTTCTAAAAATGCCGATTATTACACACTCTCTGCTCGACCACTTTCTGGTGGGGGCTGGGTACTAGCATCTGAGCCCACGGACACGGAGCCTGGCTGGGAAGCACTGAGGCCCGGTGAGCTGGTATTCTATGGGGCAAATCACAGCATGGTTGAGAAAGCGATATTGGTATGAGTATTCCGGATAGAATCGGGCGGCTGGGCAAAGCATACGTGGGCGCGATCAAGGACAAGATCGAGTCTGAGCTAGGTGAGCGTGAGTCCGCACTGAGTGAGCTCGATAGTAGCCCTGGCGATAGAGTGCCTGCTTCTGCCTCAGGAAGGCGTGTACCGCCGCCACCCCAGAGTGAGCTCTCCGATGTGGATAGCCTCATGCGCCGGGCGGAAGAGAAGATCGCCAGTGCTCGCCGAGAGCTAGAGTCGCGCCAAGAGCTGCCTTCATCGGCGACAACTGCCTCTGTTTCTGCTCCTGTGTCTCTTCCTGCGGACGCCAATCCTCTGGCCGCTGATTACCGTGTTCTGAATCTGTCTCCGGGGGCGAGTCTTGGGGAGGTGCAGGCTTCCTACGAGGACTTGTTGCGCCGCAGCGATCCCAAGCGCTTCCCCGAGGGCTCGAACGAGCAAGCCCAGGCAAGACGGATTCTGGAGCGCGTCAACTTAGCCTACGAAAATCTCCGCCGTGAGAACAACCCCACCGAAGATCGGTTCGCCAAGCTGGAGCTGTGATCGCACAGCCGTCCGTGGTGGTCTATGGTACCGTGGCGCTGGATCGTCTCCTACCTGCCGAAGCAACGCAGTGGCAGGAGTTTCCCGGTGGGGAGGCGCTTAACACGGCCTACCAGCTTTCCGGCTGGGGCGTCGATGTCGCGCTGGTAGGAACGGCCATTGGGACAGATGCCGAAGGGGAGCGCCTGCGAAGGCTAATAGATGCCACTGGGCTCTCCCGAGCGCATATCCCGGATGACCCGCACGCTGTCACCCCTGTCTGTGAGATTCGCATTAGCCAAGACGGTGAGCGGCACATGCAGGGGCGCGGCTTCGCTCAAGCCGTCGCTCCGCCTGTGCCGGAGGCGCTGCTTGCGCACAAGCCCGTTGTCGCCGTAGACCCCAACCTGGGACAAAATGCCCTCCAGACCGCGCTCCGTGCGGCTGCGCTTGGCGGCTCTGTTGTTGCAATGGACTTTGCCCACGTGCCAGAAGTGGCCGCGGTCGCCACACTGCTGCAATACAGCCCCGAGTCTCTACGTCGCTTTGGCCCGACCCAACCTGCAAAGTCCAGAGCCCACGTCGAGATTTTTACCCAAGGCGACGAGGGGGGCACTGTCACTGATGACACGGGCTCCTGGCACTATTCTGCCTATCCTATCTCCGACATTGTGGATACGACAGGGGCAGGGGATGCTTTTCGCGCCGGGCTCTGCTATGGGCTGCTTCAGGGCTGGCCACTCAACAAGACCGTTTTGTTTGCTAGCGCGGCGGCAGCATGCCACTGTCGGCGGCTGGGAGGGGCATCTCAAGTGCCTCTGGAGGAGATTGACGTGCTCCTGTCGAAAAAAACGTAAGATATTTTTTGAGTTTTTATCAGAATCCGCCTATGTCAACCGTACTAAATGCAGAAGAGGGAGTTGTTGCGCTCCGCAAGGCACTTCGCTCTGGGCAGTCCACCGCGATTGACCAAGCTGCCGCACCGTATATCACCTCGCTTCGAGAACCCTTAGTGGCCTATGCCGACCGGCTGATTCGTTCGTCGTGGCGTCCGCTGGGGCTTGAGGGAGAGGATCTGCTGCAGGATGCTTGGCTCCGAGCGCTTCGTTATCTCACGGAGCCTGCTGGAGAGGTGATTGAGACCTTTGAGCATCTCCGTCGGCTTTTGATGCGAATGATCAAGCAACGCTTTTTAGACACGCTGGATCGCGCTGAGGGACGTGACGAGAAGGGCTATGAGGAAGCGCAGGCAGAGCAAGTTGCGGAGGGGGAAAGCGACCTGGGCGAAGGGCTTCTCTGGCTGGAGGCAGGGCAGCGCCAGAAGCTGATCGGAGCGCTTTTTGCAGGGGAGGAGACGTTTAAGGCGGCGTGTTCGCGGAAGCCCAAGCGGCGCGCGCGGCACTACCAGGGCTATGTGCTCTTCACGTTGGCACAGTTCTACCAGAACGAGGTGCTCTCAGATCGTGCAGCAGCGGAGCTTTTTGAGCGCTATATCGCCCTGCTAGGGGTCTCGACGTCCGACTGGGCAACTTTGGAAGCGGTGGCCGAACAGCAGGGGGCAGGTGAGGCAGAGCTGATGAGCGCAGTGAGCACGCTGTGTGAGACGAATCTTGCGGATCGGGCAACACTGAGTGTGCTACGCTACGAGCTGGGGCTGCTGGCGGGATAGAAGACGATGAAAATTACGAACGAACAGATTATCGCTGTGGCCGAAGGGAGCGCGGATGCGCTCACCGAGCGCTTGGTGCTCGCTGCCGCTCTACACGACCCTGCGCTACAGCGACGCCTTACGCTCCTGCGCTCTGTGGATGCCGACGAAGAACCACTGCCTCAGATCGCTCCTGCACGGCTGGCACGGCTCACCGAGGAGATGGAAGTTGCCGCACGGCGTGTCGGGCGGGAGTTTGCGGAGGCCCAAGCGACCCCATCGCCAAGCTGGTTTGCCGCAGTTGGTGGCACTCTGCGCCGAAGCTTCACTCTGGAGAGGCGCTCCGTGCGCCTCTCGGCACTCGCCCCAGCCTTGGCCGCCTCCGACGAAACCCTGCAAGTTCAGCGCGATATCTTTGACATTGAAGGAGTGCATATCGAGATCCATCAGCTTCCGGAAAACCCTCCCCGGCTGCGCTTTCTGGTGGATGCCCATCGCGCGGAGGGCTTTCTTGCCGAGGAGGTGAGTGCGGTAACTCTGGCGCTTCAGGAGGAAGGGGGTCTTGATCTGTGGCTGGTGACCGTTCCTCTCAATGCGGAGGGGCGTGGGCTGTGGGAGCAGCCTGCCCCGACCATCCGTGGGGCCGTGGGCCTGCTGGGTGTGGCGCTGGTAGGGGCGTAGATGCCGCCAAAGGCGCTAGAGCAGCTACGGGCACTGCTGGAGCGGCGCACAGGCGCACCGATGGCGGCCGCTCCCACTCTGGTCTGGCTGGCACTTAAAGCGCTCGAACACCCCGAGCTGGCTCCCTATCTTGCCGATCCACTCTTACCTTGTGCGGGGGAGTTTCTGAGCCTAGACAGCCAGCAACGTGCGCTACAAAATGCCTCCGAGGGGCTTCTTGATAAGAGCGTTCCTTGCCTGGGAATGCTCTGGGGGGCACTCTACCGTCCGGCGGAGCAGAAAGCGGTGGCGTGCCGTGTGGCCGTTGCCGCGCTCCCTATCGAGAACCTAACCACGATTGGCTGGCCTGACCCCGAGCCACTCTTACTAGTAAGTTCCGATGTGAGGCAAAGCGCGGCGGCGGCGCTCACGGAAGCGCTTCGGCTGATTGAGCAAGTGGGACTGCCCCCGCCTCGCCCTGTCCGGCTCCTCTACGCCGTGGAGCAGGCCGAGGAAGCCGTGGGCGACTCACTCGGGCTGCCCCTCTTTCTGGCAACGCTCTCTGCTCTTACGGAGCGGCCACTGAACCCTGCCTGGGGCGCGACAGGAGCGCTGCTAAAAGGGGCTCTCAAGTCGGTGGGCTGGATCGCGGCCAAGGCGGAGTCTCTCGCGCCATATCACGTGGCTCTGCTCTGTCCTGAAAATGTCTCCACACTGGCCGAGGCAGCGGCAAAGGCACTCTTGCAAGGGGATGTTTTCACCAAGTCGCCCCGCACGCGGGTCTCTCCCTTTGTCTCTGAGCCGACCTTCTTAGCCGCCGATACGGAGCTTCCTAACCCTCTGGAAGCACGAGCAAGGCTTGCTGCGTTTGAGACGACTGTCTGCGCAGCTCTGGAGCGCCACGGGGGCTTTCTCTACCGACAGCAGGCAGGTGTGGAGGAGGGAGTACGTGCGGCCTTTGCAACTCCCCAGGAAGCATGTGCCGCCGCCGTCGCGGTGCAGCAGGCTCTACTTCACCGGCTCTGGTCGGAGGGAAGCTTACCTCTTCTGGCACGTATCGGGCTTTTTAAGGGGAGTGCGGAGCGGGTAAAAGAAGGCTACTTTGGAGCTGCACCAGGGCAGGCACTACGGCTGATGCAGGCGGCGCAGCCGGGACAGATTCTCCTTCCCGAGGAGCTTGTCCCCTTTACCTCAGCTCCTGTCACCGCACTAGGGAAGCACCGCCTGCGAGATCTCTCGATGACACTGGCTCTCTACCGGCTGGATGCGCCTGGGGTTCCTCTCTGCGACTTGCCTCCCCGGACGCTACGCGTTCGGAACCACAACCTGCCACTTGAGCCTAGTCCTCTACTGGGGCGTGAGGCAGAGCTGATTGCGATCCGAGGGCTTCTGGAGAAAGGAAAGCGGCTGGTGACACTCACCGGGCCGGGGGGAGTGGGCAAGACCCGCCTCGCGCTTCAGGTGGCCGCTGAACTCGCCGAGCGCTATCCCGATGGTGTCTGGTTCGTTCCACTCGCTGATGTGCACGAGGAAGGAGGGCTCGTCAATGCAATTGCCGAAGCGATGGGCCTCGCCATTCGCGATAGCCGGGTGAACTTTGTGGAAGCCCTCGCGGAACGCCGTGCTCTTCTGGTGTTAGATAACTTCGAGACCGCTCTGGAGGCCGCTCCTCGCGTTAGCCAGCTTCTGCGCCAGGCTCCGGAACTAACCTGTCTTGTGACCTCGCAAGCCCTACTCTCTCTCTCCGGCGAGTGGCGCTTTGAAGTGGCACCACTTGTCCGTGCCGAAGCGGAGCGCCTGTTTATTGAGCGAGCGCTCCAAGCAGAGCCAGATCTCTCGTTTTCCGAAGCCGATGTGGCGTGCATCGGTCGCATCTGCCAGCGCTTGGAAGGTATGCCCCTTGCCGTCGAGCTTGCCGCCGCCCGCAGTCGCCTTTTCTCATTGGAAGAGATCGAGTCTCGTCTCGATGATGCCCTGAGCCTTCTTATCACCCGAACCCGTGATGTCCCGGAACGTCAACGCACGCTCCGTAGAGCTCTGGAGTGGTCATTCAGCCTCCTCGATCAGGAAGAGCAAGATCACTTCCTACGGCTCTCCATCTTGCCAGGTAGCTTTAACGTAGAGGCCGCAAGAGCTGTCTGCGAGGAGCCTGAGATTGGGGAGTGGTTGCTGGCTTTGGAAGAGAAATCTCTTTTGCGAAAAGAATCTAATGGTCGCTGGCGGATGCTCAGTATCGTCAGAATCTTTGCGCAAGAACGTCTCCATCAGGCTACCACGGCGCACGAAGCGGCTCAAGAAGGCTTATTGACCTACTGTGTTGATCTCTCATGTCGGTGTGCGGAGCATCTGGATACAGAAAAAGAACAAGGCATTTTTGCGATTCTCGATGCCGACTTTGATCTTATCCGCGCTTCCATGGAGTTAATGTACTATCAAACACCTCAGCGTTTTGCTGAGTATCTTCTTAATCTCGACTTTTTCCTTCGTCGAAGAAGATACTTAAGTGAACTTGAACATTGGTGTGATCTAGTTTTAGAAAAAGTTGAGCAACTATCTTTATCGCTTAAAGGAAGATTGTTGATTGTTAAATCCTATCTTCTACGTGAGCAAGAAAAGAACGAAGAATCAATGGAGATTCTAAAAGAAGTCGAATATATTTCTAAACAAATAAAAGATGATTTTATGTATGCAGATGCTATAAGTAGTCAAGGAATTATATTGGTTCGTAAAAAAGAATATGACAACGCAATCGCTTTTTATGATGCAGCAATTGAAATATATGTTAGCAATAATAATTTGGTTCGTTATGTTCGAAGTTTAAACAGTCGCGCACAGGCAAAAATTCGCCAACAGAAATTTTCTGAAGCCGAAAAAGACTTGGTTCAAGCCAATGAAATTGGAGAAAAAATACATTGCACGCGAGATTTATGTGTGACGATGAATAATCTAGGTTATTTATTTTATACTCGTGGAGATTATGATAAGGAAATTTTGTATACTGAAAAATGTATAGATTTGCTTTTGGGGATTGATGATAAATTATCTTTTATTGCCGCGATAATGAATTATTGGAATAATAAGAGTCGTTTTTTTAAGCTAGATATAAGAATATTTATTATAGGGGATATAATTTATAACCGTATTGGTATTCCTAAAGTGCTATATGATAACAATGCTCTTATAACGTCTATTTCTCAAAGAGATGGCATAATTAATGTTGATGCGATTTATGATGAGTATCGTGATATGGATTTATCGGATTTGAAAATGATAAAACGAATGTTAGATGAATTGGCATATACATCGTAGAGCTAAATATATATGAATATGATCGGAAATTTTTTATTGCAAAGGCTTAGGGATTTTTTTATCTTGCCTTGCCTATCGGCGAACTTTAGGGTAAACTTTGTCGAATCTTGTAGACTCAATTGTGGAAGAGCGTAGTCAGGGTCATCGAAGACGCGTCTTGATCACGAGAGGGTACAACCTTTTAGGAATGGAGAATTATCATGGCATACGGTCATGTATCGAAAAAAAACGGGGTAACGTATTTCTTGCACGCACGTGTCACCCCAACAGCTAACGGAACGCGTACAATGTACTTCTTTGCTAAAGAAGTGAAGGCCGCCGACGATATTACCAAGGCGCTGGATGCTGTTCCAGCAGGGTACCAGGTGGTTGAAAGTGAAGCGACTGGTCTTCCTCTCTTGAAGAAGGCGTAATCGCGCTTTCTATTTCAGTTCATAAAAGAGCCTAGGAGCAAATCGCTCCCAGGCTCTTTTTGTTTTACCGCCCTAGTGTCAGGTCGGTGAAGGGAATGCGGCCATCTCCCGTCAGCGGGGCGACGCCATCCCACTTCGCGATGGCTTTACGGCGCAGCTCAATTTTCTTCAGCGCGACGGCTTTATCCCCCGCTTCTCCGAGGAGGCGGTTGACTTCGGCTTGTTCTTTGGCCTTGGTCTGGATGGTCTCTGCCTCGACCGTGGCACGTTTTAAGGTCACTTGCGCGGTGTCTAGCTCCGTGCGAACGGAGATGCGCTCGTTGACTTTTTGCTTGACTTCCTCGGGTGGGTAGACCTCGCCTGTGAAGACATCATCTACCGTTAAGCCCCATGCGGCAAGCTTTGGAATCAGAATTGCTTTGACTCGCTGGCCGAACTGGGCGCGTTCCTTGCTTGTTAGCTCAAAGACACTTTTCTGACCGCCGACACTGTTGACGGCCCAGTTGGTAGCGGGACGGATGAACTCTGTCTGGATTTGCTGAATGTCATTGGTACCGAAATTTTTATAGACCGTCATCACATTGGCAGGGTCCACATGGTAGCTCACCGTGACATCTACAGGTAGAATCGCGCCCTCATTGGTGGAGCACTGGATGGAGTCGTTGCCCGCTCGCTCTGCGCCCCCGTGTCCGCCGCGTGTGTAGGTCGCATTGCGGATATTGGTGGGGTAGAGCACGAGGCGCTGGCGAGGAAGCACCCAGACCACCTGAGGTTTGAGGAGCTTCTCCTCTGTCCCACTGGCCGACGAAAACTTGACCCCAACCTGTGCGGGAGGAATCTCACGAGCACAGCCGACGAGAAGTGGCAGAGCAAGAAGGGCAAAAAAGTAATAGGGTTTCATTGTCCGTTTTCTCCTTGGGTATTTGATTTTGCGGCGGGAGCGGCGGCACGACGGTTGCTGAGAGCCGCTAGGGTGCTTCCATCGAGGATCATCGTCTGGTTTCCACCGGTGCGGATCTCGGGGAGGTGGCCGTCCCACTTCTCGATCGCATCTTCGTCGGCCTGGAGCTGGAGCTGTTCAAGCCCCTTGTCTTTGGCGGTGGCACTGGTGAGCTGTGTGGCGGTCATTCGGGCCTGGGCGGTGATCACGTTGGTCTTGCGGCTAACCTCGGCGATCTGTCTGCGGAGCACAGCGATATCGTACTCGGTGTACTGGTTTACTCGCCGTGTGATTTTTTCTGCCGTCTCCGGGGCGGGAAAAGCCGTGAGGAGCATCAGGGAGTCTATCGAGATTCCATTGGTTGCCATGCGTTTTTTCAGAGAATCTGTCGCAAGCTGGCAGAACTCCTGGCGCTTGGGGCCCATGAGCTCGAAAACATCGTACTTGGGGCCAATCTCATTGACCACATCTTTGATCGCGCGACGCAGGTGGCTGGCTTGGATGGTCTCCACATCAATGGGGCCAAAGCTATTAAAAACCTGGATGGCGCTCTCCTCGCTAATCCGGTAGATCACACAGACATCAAATGTCGTATTGGCGTTGTCGCTGGTAGTGATGAGGATCCCATCTGCCGTTTTTTGTTCTCCTTCATCGACATCCTGGACATACTTGGCGCTCATCAGCTTGGTGGGAAATACATAGAGTCGCTGTCGCCAGCCGACAAAAACACGTCCTGGCTTGAGCGGTTTGGGCTGCACCCCCGAGCTTGCATCGTAGAGAATTCCTACAAACCCGGCATCTATCCACGCCGAGCGGGACTCGATAAAGCCCCAGATCGCAAGCCCCGCGACTACCAAGCCG
>NZ_JANNYP010000323.1:0-16876 GCF_031410135.1 Armatimonas sp.
GCCTATCTCCGGCGTGCCATATTCCGAAGCGCGGACGCGGGCTTTGTTGCCTGTGCACTCCTCGTGCTCGCGACCCTGCGAGACACGAACTTACGCCCTCAAGCCCAAGAGCTCTCCGACCACCATCCCTCCGAGCGTATCCGGGAGGCGGCGAGTGAGTACATCTCCGCACTCGCCCCCTCCTAGATTTAGGAGCCCTAGTTTCCGCCAGGACGACGGCCCGGCTGCTGGGGGTGGTCTTTGATGTACTTCTCGATCATGGCTTTTTGATCCGCTGTTAGAGCGGCGAGGGCCTTGGGATTGGCACCACTGGTACGCATTGCCTGCATCAGCTCACGCATCTTATCCTGATCACCATTTTCACGTGCTTCTTGCATCTCTTTCATCTTAGACTCACGATCTTTCGTAACCTCTACAGCGATCTTAGCAAGAGCTGTCTTTTGTTCCTCCGTGAGCTTCAGATCTCCATTGAGCTGCACAGGGATTCCCAGCGTTCGTAGCATCTGGAGCGCTTTCATAACATCGGGCAGAGCCTTTTTCTGATCATTACTCAGCAGAGCCATGATCTCGGTCTCGGCCTTTTTGGCATTCTCCGTATTTTTCTTCTGGAGCTCTTGAAATGCCTCCGGGCTAAAGCCACCACTGTCGCGTAGCTCCTGCATGGCAGCCGTCATCTTGTCTTGGACACCTTTCTGGATCGCCGCGACTTTTTTCTGGACTTCCTCGGAGAGCTTCAGCTCTTTGCCCAGCACCTCAGCCGGTGCCGAGACAACCGTAAGCGGCTGGTTCATCATTCCAAAGCCGCCACGCGGAGGCTGAGCAAGTGCATGAGTGCTGACAATGGCAATGGCAATTGTCGTGAGAGAGAGAGCGTAGTTCAAATACTTCATGGTATCAATTCCTTTTCCTACAGGGCATCGTAACAAACGACACCAACTTTGTCAATGAGTCCCCGCTACCCCCATTCATTGCATACAGGAATCTAATGATCCGCTACCGAGAGACGCTGGAGCTGGGCGCGATGGCCTTGCCTCCTGAGCAGCAGCTACACATCTTGCACAAAGAATCTGCTCCCTGCCTGGCCCATCTGGGGCGCTGGCAACACACTCTCTGGCTCTTCCCCTTTGCGATACTCTTACTGACGGTGGGACAGGGGCTCTGGGGAGTACTTGCCCTGTTGGGTGGGTGTGTCAGTGTTGCCATGACCTACCGTGAGCGACGTCTCTGGAGCACTGCACAGGGGCAAGTGGCGACTCTTGCCCCTGCGGTTCGGGGAACGGATGCGGTTGCTCCGTTGCTTGACTTTGCGCGGTGGCAGGGGAAAGGGGCGGTGGAGTGCCACGAAGCTCTGGAGAGACTCCTGCCCCGCCTGGACACAACAAGTGCGCGTCAGCTCACGGCAGCACAGCGCGGATATCTGCGTCTCTGCGTCGAGAACCAGGACCCTTCTGTCGAGTTTACCGTCGCGGCGCTTCTGGTGCTGGCCAGTGCAGGCGACCCCGCGACGGTGCCTATTGCCCGCCAGCTTGCCGCCTGCTCCTCCAGCCAGCGTATTCGCGATGCCGCACAGCTTGTCTTGGAAGAGCTGCACGGAACCGAAAACTAGAAGATCACTTCTTCTGTACCGTCTTCACTCCAAGTCAGCTTGGCACTCGCCAGTCCGGGGGTGAGGACAACTCGCAAGCTCTTCACGCCCTGTACCTGGTCGCTCGTACCGTCTGGACGCACCCCGATGCCGAAGTAGAGTCCGTCCAGGTTATTGGCCTCGACTGCCGAGAGCGAGAGGCGCTTTTCTTTGGCGATGATCTCAACCGAGCCGGGAAAGAGACTGATATTGGTGCCTTCTCTACGCACCAAGATCGCCGTCACAGTGCTTTTCTCACTATCAATGTCCACGGAGATACTCTCAATGGAGCCCGTCAGAATCGCTTGGCCGTTATGAAAAACATGCAGTCCGTCCGCACTATCAGACTCGTAGGCGATCCAGGTAAGGTTGGTATCCAGTCCCGCCACTTGGGCGGCGGAAGGTCGGTTTGACATCTCTAAAAAACTCTCTATTACAAAATATTGTGCGTGATCACTTCGTCGCGTAGCAAAAACCGCGATTTATAGACACTGGCATAGGCCTGCACAAAGCTATCCACCGCATTGATGTCCACGACAATGTCCACCACGCGATCTGTAATGTCCTCGCCATTGAACCAGACTCTTAGGTGGCGTATGTCCACCATCGGGTGCTGGTTCTCCATGACGATCGTGTAGCCGGGAAACTCCATGGTGATGCGTCCGGGAAAGATGTCGTAGGGTGCCATTGGATCCTCGGCGGGTCGGATCAGGGCGGTGAGCTCCGCCCCTTCCCATATCCCGCCCTCCACTTCGTCGCCCCAGTCGTCCCGCCCCGCACGGAGCTCGACATAGAGCTGGGCTGCCTCAATCGAGTAGCCCCCGCTCATCAGACTCGTCGTGTCCCAGTCGCCCCCTGTGCTAAAAATAATCTCATTTCTCAACGACGACGGCCTCCCCCAAACGAGCTACGACCTCCGCCAAAGCTGCCTCCCGAGCTGCGCCCTCCACCAAAGCTACTGCCACCAGACGGGCGGCTACTAGAGAAGCCCGAGCTGCCTGAGCCAAAGCTAGGCCGAGTGCCACTGGAGCCGCTACCAAAACTCGGACGCGCGGCGCTGGACCCACCCCCGAAGCTAGGTCGAGTACCACTGGAGCCACTCCCGAAGCTTCCCGCGGGTTTCGAGCCACTTCCAAAGCTGGGGCGAGCGGCGCTAAAGCCACTACCACCAGGGCGTGTACCCGAGGTGGAGCGTCCGCCAAACGAGCCGGTGCCACCCGAGGAGCGGCTAAACGAGCTTGAGGACGGGCTACGGCGGCCTACCGAGGAGTAGTTAAAGTTGCTGCGGCTATTGCTGATCAGCACCCGATTGACCGTATTGGTTCGGTAGTAGTTCGAGTAGCTGTTCCAGCCGTAGTAGGGACGGCCTCCCACGTTGACCATCAGCCCCGCCATCGCTCCGAAAACAGCTCCCGAGACCCAGGGGTTGTAACTGGAGTAGCCCCCGTAGTAGGTCATCCCTGGATACCAACCCATGCCCGTGTAGGCCGACCAAGATGGAGCAATTCCTACGTACACAGGCCGGGTATAGGCATAGTTTTGCGGGAAGGGATACCACTTGGCTCCCTGCGCTGCTGCATTCTCTAGAAACGCTCCCTCACGTACATAGAGTGTCGGGGTTGTGTTATTTTCATTAGTAAAATACATGTCGCCACTGGTTCGACCGAACTTCATGACGTACATGTTCTGGTTCTCAAACGGCACCGCAATCGTCTCGCCCGAGGCAGCGTAGAGCTGGTAGCCACCCTGGTCAAAAACGGCGCGCGTAACGGGCACTTGCTGGCCTGCTGGGACATCTTTCCAGTTGTAGACCTCACCATTAGAAACCGGGGCCGCCATAGCGGGCGGCGGGGGCGGCGCAACGGGTGGGGCCATCACTACAGGACGTGGCTGTGTACAGCCTGCCAGCCCCGTCGCGGCAAGTCCTAAAACTCCAAAACGCATTGTCGTTGTCATATTTCGAAACCTCATAACTAGATAGAACCAATATACCCGGAAAAGTTGCACTCAGGCGTAACCAAGCGCGAAAAACCTACGTCTTGAAAGAGTATGAGAAACGCCACAGTCCTGCCTAAAGTCATTGTTGCTTTGCTGGTCTTATCCCACACGCCCGCTTATGCCTGCCTCAATGACCGCGACTCCGATGCGCTGGCTATCCAAGCAAAGCGTCTTCCTATCATGGCTCCTGCCCTCACCCGCGAGACACCTGATATTCCGGGTATTGTCGAGGTGATCACAGGGCGCTTCCCACGCAACCCGTCACTCTACTATAGCCTACGGATCGAGCGCTGCCAGCTCCTCCTGGCAGCTAATCCTAATCAGCTCGCGCTGTATGACGATATTTCGGTGGCCTATGATAAGCTCGGCAAGAGTGGTGAGGCGCTGTCCTGGATTGAGAAGAAACGGCCCCGAATCCCTGCCCACAACACCGAAGCACTCTACCGCTACTTCGCCAATGCCGGGACGTTTCGTGCCCACCGCTGGCTCCGTGAGGGGGCCAAAGACGAGCGTATCAAGGAGCTAGAGCAGGCACGTGATGAGATCGCCGAGGCAGTGCGCCTCAAGCCAGATGCTCACTTTGGCCGCGAAGCCGCCCAGCTTCAGGCGATGGACTGGATTCTCCACGAACGCAACAAGCAGAGCTTGGCGTACTTTGTTAACCAGAGTGCTGGCTCGGGCAGCCTGCGTGTCTCCGCCCGTCTCACAAACACACCAGACAAGACACTTCTTGCGCTGGCGGGCCTAGTGGTCTTGGGCAATGCCTGGGAGAGTGTTGATGTCTTTGGCGCTCTGGCTGGACAGCTTAATAGGCGGGGGGATGCTAAAGTCGCTTATCTCGCAGAGCTACGCTGCCGTGAGCTACTACGCGCGGGAAAAGAATCCCTCTTTGAGGGTGTCAAGTTCCCTAATCCTTCCCGTGGTAGCGGCCCAAGCTATCTCATTACGCCTGGCGCACGCCACTGGCTTGGTATCACCAATAAAGACAATGTCACGTCAAAGTTCAATGAGCTACGCACCGATGCGGAAAGCTGGCAAGCCGCACGAACGGCCTTTATGGAGGCGAGGCTCAAAGCGGGTCGTCATCCGGACACCGACCTGCACTTCTGGGACGGCTACCAAGACTCCCCGGCACCATCGCTGGACATTCCGTGGCAAAAGGAAGCCAGCGAAAACTTTAATAATTTTCTGGCGCGCGTCGTCTATTTTGCTCCGACTTTACTACTTCTGGGCATCCCAAGTCTCATTGGGCTGATCAAACTCGCCAGGTTTCTGATGCGCCGTCGTGCTCGCTAGTCGTGCTTCTGAGGTTTTCCCTCAGGAATGGGCTGACCTAGCATCTGGGCAAGGCGCTCGGTGAGCCGCTTGGTGGCTTCGTCTACCGCGCCTTTTTTGCCGTAGAGATCGGAGAAGTCTAGCGGCTCGCCAAACTCGACACGCACCGGCTCGGGAGATTTTTGGGGACGTGTCGCACCGTAGGGCACGACTTTATTGGTGTGAAACAGCGCTACGGGAACGACGGGGACTTTCGTGCGCAAGGCCAGCAACAGCGCCCCGGGATGCAGTGGCTGGAGCGTCCCCTCCGCATTGCCCCCACCCTCCGGGAAGATCACAACCGCCTCGCCCGCTTTCAGTAGCTCTTCGGCGCGGGACAGCGCGGCACGATCGGCAGAGTCGCGTCGGATGGGAAAGGCATGCACCGCAGGAAGAAGCCAGCGCAGAACGGGTATTGAGAACAGCTCGGACTTTGCCATGAACCACGCCTCGCGATCCAGAGCCGCTCCGATAGCGGGAGGATCGGCATCGCAGACATGGTTCGGGCAGATCAAGACGCCGCCTTTTTGGGGCACCAACGCATTACCCGTCACACGCAACCCGCCATGAAAGATAAAAAGTAGGTGTGCCAGCCACCGACAGAGTGTGCGTAGCAGACGGTATCTCATGCTCTTTATTTTAGGCAGACCGAGTGTTTTTTAGCAAGGGACTAAAGTCACAAAAGGCGACCCATTTTTCATGAGACAAAAAATAATTCCCAGGTAGGGATTCGAACCCCAATTAAAGGCACCAAAAACCTCTGTCCTGCCGTTGAACGACCTGGGAGCACTTCCTGACAAAATCCGGAAAGCGCAGGAATTGTATCATAGTTGATTGTGTTGTATCCAGCGCGGTAGAATCAAGAACGAGGAAATTTAACAACAATGACAGAAAAATCTACCTGGGCTACTAAGCTCGGGCTTGCGGAGATGCTCAAGGGCGGCGTGATCATGGATGTGGTCAATGCAGAGCAAGCCGTGATCGCACAAGAAGCAGGAGCCGTTGCGGTGATGGCTCTGGAGCGCGTCCCTGCTGATATTCGCAAAGATGGTGGGGTAGCGCGCATGAGCGACCCACGTATGATCAAAGAGATCATGGCTGCCGTGACCATCCCCGTGATGGCCAAAGCACGTATCGGGCATATTATCGAGGCGCGTATCTTAGAGGCCCTGGGCGTGGACTTTATTGACGAGTCCGAGGTGCTTACCCCCGCCGACGAGCAATTTCACATCCACAAGCATGACTTTAGCGTGCCGTTTGTCTGTGGTTGTCGGAACTTAGGCGAGGCGCTCCGGCGCATTGGCGAGGGCGCGGCGATGATCCGCACCAAGGGTGAGGCTGGGACGGGCAACGTGGTAGAGGCCGTGCGCCACATGCGTGCGCTGATGGGTGGCATCCGCAAGATCCGCTCGATGGATGAAGCTGAGCTGATGAACGAGGCCAAAGAACTACAGGCTCCCTACGAGCTGGTTCTGGAAGTGGCAAAAACCGGTCGGCTCCCGGTGCCGAACTTCTCCGCAGGAGGCGTCGCAACCCCGGCGGACGCGGCTCTGATGATGCATCTGGGCGCGGAGACGGTCTTTGTCGGCAGCGGCATCTTCAAGTCCGGCGACCCCGCGGAGCGTGCCAAGCGCATCGTGGACGCGGTTCTCTACTACAAAGACTATGCCAAGCTCGCTGAGATCTCGGAGAACCTAGGCGAGCCGATGGTTGGCATTGACATCCGCACCATTCCCGATGTCGAGCGCTTCGACAAGCGTGGCTGGTAGTCGCCTAGATGTTCCGGCACTATAGCTTCTGCCCACGGTGCCGCACCGAGCTTCAGACCCGGCGCTTCCCGACCCCCGAGGACGCGGAGCGCCGGGTCTGTCCTGCGTGTGGCTTTCTCTATTGGAACAACTCCCGGCCCACGGCAGGAGCGGTGGTAGAAGATACTCAGGGTCGCGTGCTCTTAGGGCGACGAGGCATTGAGCCCTCGAAGGGACTCTGGGATCTGCCCGGCGGTTTTCTGGAGCCGGGCGAGCACCCCGAAGCGGGCATGAAGCGTGAGCTTTTGGAGGAGACGGGATTGTTGGTAGATCCGGTACAATTACTGGGATTCTACATGGACCAGTACGGTGATGATCCCCACGAGCACACGCTTAATATCTTCTACTGGTGCCGCGTGCTTGCTGCCTCACCTGAGGCGCAAGCGTCCGATGATATGGCGGAGCTGGGCTGGTTTCCCCCCGATGCCTTCCCCGAGAGTCGAGAACTCGCCTTTCAAAACGTGAGAGACGCACTGGCAGACTGGAAAGCAAGACGTAATGGCAACTAAACGAATCGGGGTTCTCGCGCTACAGGGTGACTTTGAAGCACACATCAAGGCAGTCGCTACCACGGGATGCGAAGGTTTTGAGGTGCGCAGCGTGCAAGAGCTGGCAACAGCGGATGCCCTGATTTTGCCCGGCGGTGAGAGCACCACGATGGGCTACCTGCTCAAGCGATTCGGGCTAGATGTAGCCATTCGTGCCTTTGATAAACCGATCTGGGGAACCTGCGCGGGAATGATCCTGCTCGCAAGCCGTATCACAGAAGGTGAGAAACGGGGCGGTCAGCCGCTACTGGGCCTGATAGATATTGGCGTGGCCCGCAATGCCTTTGGACGGCAGATTGACTCCTTTGAGGCCGACCTAGACTCCCCCTTGGGCCGAGTGCGTGGTGTCTTTATCCGAGCGCCCTATGTGAGCGAGTGGGGACCGGATGTCGAGCCGCTTGCCCGCTATGAAGACAAAGTGGTGCTGGTGCGCCAAGGGAACTTGCTCGCCTCCGCCTTTCACCCCGAGCTTACCGATGACACGACCCTTCTCCGGGCGTTTCTAGAGAGCATCTAATGCAGTGGCGTCTTGTGGTTCTGGCTTTCTCTGCCCTAGCTCTGACTCTCGGCCTGAGCCTGGCACAGTCCCAATCGCCCTTGCGTCCCAATACTACGACACCACGCCCCGTCGCACAACGCACAAGCTCGACTCCCGAGCCCTTGCTTACGGTTGGGGATAACCGTCCCCGCTGGAAAGAGCGCTGGACACGCCCATTCCCTACCACCAAAAGCCTCAGCCTCGCCCCCGATGGTGCCGTGGCCTTGTTAGATGATCAGAAACAAGTCCAGCTTCTGGAACCGCAGACAGGGACAACACTCTGGACGGCCGCTCCACTCCCCCTGGCAAACCATGTTGTTGCGGTGCGCGGTAGACGGGTGCTGGTGGGAGCGTTGTACAACCCGTCCGTTAAGAAAGCTTGGATACTGGGGCCTACGACCACACAGCCGTATGCCTTTGCTCTACCGGGGACGCTCTGGAGTCTAGTTGCCACTCCCGATGGCAACAAGGCTTTTTTTGGTACCAGCGCCAATCAGATTCTCGCCACGTCTTTAGTGAGTGCTCAACCTCCGCTTGTCTGGAAGCTCAACGCTCTCCCCGATAGTCTCGCGGTCTCCACGGATGGCTCTGCCGCTCTGACGGGAACCTGGCTACCCGCAGGAGTTCGTCGGCTCGGGGCCTGGGCCTACGGTGACTCCGATACCGCCCGCTGGCAAGAAGTCCAGATTTCTGCCGATGGTGCCACCGCGATAAGCCTCTCAGGACACGGCCCACGGCGCGATGAGCGCAATCTGGAGCTAACAGGCTACGATATGGACTCGGGGATGCGGCTCTGGGAAAAACGAATCCCCGGAACGCAGGCCCAAGCGATTGTCTCTGCCGATGGCCAGCGGGTCGCACTGAGCTATGTGGCTAAGACTGCGCGTGGTGACGAAACCAAGCGCTTGGTGCTGCTCAACCGTGATGGGACAGCGCGTGGCGATGAAAAAGGAGGGCGTTTTTTCGCCCCCCGGCTCGTCGCCCTCTCAGCACAGGGCGAGCGGACGACGGCTCTGGATGGCGAGCGGGCATTATTTGTCCTCGATCAGGACGGCAAGACGCGCTGGCGGCTCGCGCTCCCTGCCAAAGCTCCGATTCAGCAGACGATCTCCACCTCCGATGGAGCCTTCCTGCTCCTCGTGCGCACCGATGGCACTCTGACTCTCTACGAGGCACTTCCGTGAGCCTACCCGCCGACCTCACACAGTGTATTCAAACTAGCACAGGAGACTTCGACGCCCTCGCCCTGCGCCTCTTCGCCTACCAGTACGAGAACAACCCACCCTACCAGCGCTTTTGCAACGGACGTGGTGTGACTCCAGAAACCGCTACCCACTGGCAGGAGATTCCCGCCGCCCCTGCCGTCGCCTTTAAGCGTTTCTCTCTCACCTGCGTCCCCGAGAGCGAGTGCGTGAAAGTCTTCCACTCCTCAGGGACAACAAGCGGCGAGACCAGCCGTCATTTTATGAGCGAAGCTGCTCTGGATTTGTACTTAGTCTCGCTCCAAGCGGGCTACGCACATCACTTCCCCTCTCTGCCACTTCTTGCCCTGATGCCCCCGCCCGATGTCGCTCCGCACTCCTCGCTCTCGTTCATGCTGGAGACACTCGGCGCGGAGTTTATCTGGGGTGAGAGTAGCGCGGATCAGCTACGACACACGCTGGCGGGCCTCGCGACTCCCTGCACCCTCTTTGGCACCGCCTTCGCCTTTGTGAACTTCTTCGATGCCACCAGGAAGGAGAACTTTGCGCTGCCCGAAGGCACTCTTCTCATCGAGACAGGCGGCTTCAAAGGCCGTAGCCGTGAGATCGAGCGCGAGGAACTTTACGCACTCTTCACCGAGCGCTTCGGAGTCGCCCCATCGCACTGCTACTCGGAGTACGGGATGAGTGAGCTGGCGAGTCAGTTCTACAGCCAGGGCGTGGATGGCCCCAAGCTCGCTCCACCGTGGCTCAAGACGCGCATTCTTGACCCCGTTACCGGCACCGATACAGTGCTCGGGCAACCAGGCCTGCTGGCGCACTATGATCTGGCGAACTACAACTCCGTACTGGCCATTCAGACCGAGGACATGGGAGTGTGGGACGAGTGCGGTGGCTTTCAGCTCCAAGGCCGAGCCCCCGGCGCCGTCTTGCGCGGCTGCTCACTGCTGGCGGAGTAGCTTACCTTCGAGAGCTATATCGGGGCCGTAGCGACGGACGCGAAGCGGCTCCAGATTCACCGGGTTGGGCAGGCCGGGGCCATCCAAAGGGGTCGGGGCGTGGGCTCCACCGATAAGCTTGGGAGCGATAAAGAAAAGGCAGCGATCCACAGCCTGTACAGCATGAAAGGCCGCCGCCAGCGCCCCGCCCGACTCCAACAGCACTTCAAGCAGGCCGCGCTCGGCAAGAAACGCAAGTGCAACAGCCACAGAGACCCGCCCCGACTCGTCGGCGGGAAGGGGGACGAGTTCCGCATCCCAGCCGGGCAGGGGCGGATGGCAGGTCAGGATCAGCGTGCCGGAGCGGTTGAGCTTTGCACTTTTGGGCATGCGAAGCTGGGAGTCGAAGATCACCGGAGTAGGACTCTTGCCACGCACCAGCCGAACTGTCAGCTCGGGGTCGTCGGCGAGCACGGTTCCCACCCCCACAATCACCGCATCGGACTTAGCACGCAGACGGTGCACAGCGCGGCGGGCAGGCTCGCTGGTGATGGCAAGTGGCATGGCATGGCTGGCGGCAAGCTTGCCATCTAGCGTCATCGCCGCTTTATGTGTGACAAAAGGCAAGCCTGTGAGCTGATGTTTTAAGAACGCTCGGTGTGCTTCTTTGGCCCGATCCTCGCACACCCCGACGGTGAGTGCAATCCCAGCGGCTTTTAGCTGTGCAAAGCCTTCACCGCTCACCTTAGGGTTAGGATCCAGCGTCGCCGCTACCACGCGTACAATGCCCGCCTGAATGCAGTGGTGCGTACAGGGCGTACGCTCAGAGCCATCAGGGCGCTCCCAGTGTGAGCAGGGCTCCAGAGTGGTATAGACCGTCGCTCCCTGGGCACGCTCCCCCGCTCGTGCGAGCGCCATTGCCTCGGCATGCACTTTTGAGGTGTGGTAGGTCCAGCCTTCGCTGATCAGCTCCCCCTCTTTAACGACCACCGCTCCGACCCCAGGACTGGGATGGGTTTTCACCCGGTTGGTCAGCCGTAGCGCCCGCCGCATCCAGAAAACATCCTCATCATTGAGCATTGCGCTGCTTTTGGGCCTCTTCGATCGTCTGCTGGATCACTTGGCGTTCCGCTTTACGCACCGTGACAAAAGACTCTAGAGCATCCAGTAGTGCGATGCACGGCAGACTAATCCCAAGGCAGTAGATGGAGATGAGGAGGGCAAGTTTCTGAAGCAAGCCAATACGGCCTACAAACTCTCGTCCCATAAAGATGGTCAAGAGTACCAAAAACAAGCAGAGCATCACCATTCCTGCGGTGCGGTAGAGGCGCGAGCGTGGGGAGAGCGCCCCGTAGCCACGGGAGTAGAAGATCATGGTCAGCGCAATGGCAACCCCCAACAAGACGCAAAAAACGACCGCTAGGCTCATGTTCTCAGTACCTCTCGAAGCGCCGCAACACCCGCCGCAACACCCTCAGTGTGATTGAAGATCGCCGAGCCCGCCACGAGCACATCCGCCCCATCGCGAGCCAGCCCGGGCGCGGTCTTGACGTTCACACTACCATCGACACTGATCTTAAACTTGGTGCCTGTCGCCGCACGCAGCTTGGCCAGCTCCCCGACCTTGCGAGCCGCCGTGGGTAGAAACGTCTGACCACCAAACCCCGGATTGACTGTCATTACCAGCACCAGATCGAGATCCTCTAAAACGTAGCGCAAGGTCTCCGGCGAGGTAGCGGGATTGAGCGCGACTCCTGCCAGACAGCCCGTCTCGCGAATCGCCGCCAGTGTCCGCTGCAGGTGAACCGCCGCCTCTTGGTGCACCGTGATGGCGTGTGCCCCTGCGGCAGCAAAGGGCTCGATGTAGCGCTCGGGCTCCACCACCATCAAGTGGACATCAAAAAACGCCAGCGGGCAGAGTGGGCGCAGGGCACGAACCACCTCGGCACCAAAGCTCAGATTCGGCACAAATCGCCCGTCCATGACGTCCACATGCAGCCATGTCTCGCCCGTTGCCAGCACCTCTTGGGCTTGCTGGCCAAAGCGAGCATGATCTGCCGCCAGCAGCGAGGGAGCCAGCTCAACAGTCACGCTAGCGTCCCTTCACAGCGAGTGTCTGCGCCTTGAGGTCATCGTTATCATAGAGCTTGATGATGATAGGACGGCCCACTCCCGAAATCTCCGTGGCGATGGCCTGCCCGGCCCCATGCATGTTGTCGTAGCCCGTATGTGTTCCCTCAGAGTCCTCCACCTGAATGACGATATGGTGCTGCTGCCCGTCCTGTGGCGTTCGATACGGAACCCGGAAGGTGCGCTGCCGCGTGTCCTCAGGGTCAAGTAAGCCTGCGGGATTTGTGCCAGGGTCGGGGGCGGTTGGCATCGTGGGCTCAGGAGTGGGTGGGGGTGTTGGCTCTGGTGTCGGCTCAGGCTCAGGCCCCTTCGAGAGTGTCAGGTCAATCTTAGTGCCGCGTGCACGGCGCTCCGAGCCATCTCCCCGTGGGAGCTGTTCCAGGACAACACCTGTGGGGGTGATGGGGTCAAAGCGCCGTGAAATCGTCCCAACTTTAAGACCCACTTTTTCCAGATCTTTTTGCGCTTTATCCAGTGTGACTTCTTCAACATTAGGGATAAGTACCATCTCAGGGCCTTTAGAAACCCAGATGGTGACTTCTTTCCCTTCTAGAATCTTATCTCCAGGACGCTCTTTCTGCTGATAGATTGTATTGGCAGGTTTATCATCCATGTAAACCTGATCTTGAATGGCAAGCTTGAAGTGTGCCTCGTTGGCAATCGCTTTCGCCTCGGTGAGAGTCTTGCCTTTAAGCTCAGGAACCACCACTTGGTTGGCAGGGCTCAGAAAAGGCTTAATCCAGTTAAAGACAAGTGCACCGGCTCCAATGAGTGCTAGTAATAAAAATAGATTGATTGCAAGTAAAACGCCCCCTATCCGACGGGGTGCGGGTGCCTCTTCATGGTCTATCTCCTCCATAGATCTATCCCTTTTCTCTTTATTATTTTTTTTCGGTAGAACATCGGTCGAAACGGCCTTAGAGACACGTCGCCCTGTGTCGGTCGGGCTCTCAGGCACACTGGGTATCACAGGAACCACGGGAGACGCGGTGTTTACATTCCCCTCACCATCCAGCGGCGACCAAGCCAAAGATCGGCCAAAGCGCAGTGCCTCCCGAATCTTTCGTAGATCCGCAAGGAGATCGGAGGCGCTTGCATAGCGATCTTGAGGGCGCTTGGCCAGTCCCTTGAGGATGACTCCCTCCAGCGCCCTTGGCACCGCGAGGTTGACCGCGCGCGGTGAGGGTGGCTGCTCTTGGGCATGACGGAGCGCAAGCTGGACGGCATTATCGCCTTTAAAGGGCATCTCCCCCGTTAGCATCTCGTACAAAATCGCCGAGAGAGCGTAGAGATCCGCCGACGTTGTTGCCAAAGAGTGCGTCGCCAAATCGGGGGCCGCGTAGTGCGCCATTCGCATCAGGACACTGGGATCGTCTTTTGCCAACAGCGCATAGGTGGGTGATGTCCCAAAGGCACTCACCTTTACCTGCCCCTCTGGCCCAATTAAGATATTTTGTGGGCAGAGATCCCCATGTGCGATGCCGCGCTGATGAGAGTACTCAAGGGCTTCCGCCAGTGAGAGGGCAATGTCCACGGCAGCTGTCAGCTGAAACGGAGCCGCACGCTTGATGCGCTCCTTAAGGTCAATTCCCCGGACAAACTCCTCAGCATGGTAGAGAGGAGTCAGGGCCACATCTTCGCCGACATCGTAGGAGCGTGCAATTCCCGAGTGTGTCAGAGAGAGTGTCTCGGCCCAACCTGCCCGCAAACTCTCAATAATTTCCGAGCGCCGTGCGTGCTCGGAGCGTAAGGTCTTGAGTGTGACGATTCGATTGAGCTGCTGATCCCGTGTTCGGAACGACGCCAGCAGTGGCCCCTCCTCGATAAACTCTAGAACCTCGTAGCGCTTTCCCACCACCCGATTGATCAGATAGACACGATCTTTATCTGCAGGAGCGGCATCTGTTATCGGAGCATCTTCACTCGGCATGATTGTTTTTTCCTTTCTGACCAAGCAGTGATAGAGTAAGTATCACCACACTAACCAGTAGAACCACACTATAGAGTACCGTAAAAAAATTCATCGGCAGAGCCATTCCTAGAGCAGGCGCAAAAAAAGCAAACCCTACTATGCCAAACCAGAGCGCACTAAGCGCTTCTTTACCAACTCCACCTGATTGCATTGTACCTTGCGCTCCTTTAGTCGAACCCCTTGCGGTGCTTCTCCAGCCCCGCACGAACCAGCATCGTCGGTACGATCATCAGCTCCACCTGCCCCATCTGCTTGGCTAAGATAAAACGTGCTTCACCCGCCTCCGCTTTTTTATCACGAGCCGTTAGCGCAATTAATGTCTCATCGCTCACATCGTCAGGAAGGGCTGTCGGAAGCCCGAGGGCGAGCAGGGTCGCCCGTAGCTCCTGTGTAAGCTCGGAAGGGGTGACACCTACCTGCTCGCCAATCAGGGCGGCTGACAGCATACCAATAGCCACTGCCTCACCATGCTTATAGCGACGGTACTTCGTGGCGCTTTCCAGAGCATGACCAATCGTGTGTCCAAAGTTCAGGATGGCGCGAAGCCCTGTCTCCTCGCGCTCATCTGCCGTCACCACTTCGGCTTTGAGCTGGCAAGAGCGCTCGACAATAGCGGCAATCGCATCCGCATCTCCACGCAAAAGCAAACGTGCTTGCTCCCGAAGTTTGGCTAGTAATACGGGATCTTGGATCACCCCGTACTTCACGACTTCCGCAAGCCCGGAGCGTATTTCCCGACGTGGCAGTGTCTGGAGGAGTGTGGGATCAATCACCACACAGCGAGGCTGATGGAAAGCCCCGATGAGGTTTTTCCCCTCACGAAAGTCTACACCCGTCTTCCCTCCAACCGAGGAGTCTACCATTGCCAGAAGGGTTGTCGGAACTTGTACATAGTCAAGGCCGCGCAGGTAGGTGGCTGCCACATAGCCCGCCATGTCACCGACCACCCCCCCTCCAAGTGCCACGATGAGTGTCTTTCGATCGAGAGCGGGAGTGAGCTGATAGAGAGCATCGTAGAGCCGGGTGATTGTGGTGAGGTTTTTATACCGCTCCCCCACAGGAAAGTGTATGCTCGTTACCTGAAACCCTGCCCGCTCTAGGCTCTGAGCTGCTCCGGTTTCCCAGTGGCGTGCAATACTCGGTTGCGTTAGGATTACGGCACGGGAGGAGTGGGTGGTAGCCGCGCAGTGCTGCCCTAACGTGGCGAGAGACCCCGCGGCAATATGGATCTCATAGTCTCTCCCCTCGGAGAGAGCAACTGGCACACGACTCACGAGACCCTCTTCTGTTTGTGGAACCGGCGCACAATCTCTTCGGCAACTGCCTGAGGGGAGCGATCCGATGTATCTACTAGGATGTGGCAAGCTTTCTGATAGAGAGGGCCGCGCTCAGCAAGCAGACGCAAAATTTGTGTCAGGGCAGGCTCCTCACCACTTGTTAAGAGAGGACGCTGCCCTGGGCGACGGCTGACGCGTTCGGCCAGAACATCCGGATGTGCCATCAGATAGACGACAAGCCCGGCACCTCGTAAGGCTGCGACGTTCTCTTCGCGCAAAATTGCCCCACCACCTGTCGCAATGACCTGCCGTTCCCCAGCGGTCACACCCAATAAAATCTCCGTCTCTCGATCCCGGAAGGCGCTCTCACCATCGCGCACAAACAGCGTCGGAATGGAGCAGCCAGCAACACGTTCAACCAGACTATCTGTATCCGTAAAACGCCAGCCAAGCAGCTGGGCGAGCTGCCTTCCCACGGTACTTTTCCCGCTCCCCATAAATCCAATTAGTGCAATATTATCTAGCATTTAACGGATGTATTGTATCGTACACAAACAAAAAGTCGGGTGGCAGCTGCCACCCGACTTTGTTTTACCAACGGAAGCTTTTACAGATTCGAGCCGCCACCACCGGTATTGATCTCCTCAATAATGCGAGGAGTCACAAAGATGAGCGTCTCAACACCCGTTACCGTATTAGATTTCTGTTTGAACAGCTCACCAATCAAGGGCAGACTTGATAAGAAAGGAATACGAAGCTCACCACCGTCCTCTTGCTTGGTGATAAACCCACCCAGCATCATGGTCTCTCCACTCTTAATACGACGGAAGGTAGAGACACCCTGTGTTGTTGAGCGCGGAGGAGTATTGGGTGTAATCGCTGTTGTGAACGACTGTAACTGCGGGTTGAGCAACATGCTAATCGTGCCATCACCATTGATATGGGGAGTCACGACAAACTGATTGCTCGCAGTGATTGGAATCGGCTGTGTCGCGACAGTAGGCTGTCCACCAAGCTGTCCAGGAATCACAACAGACTGATTAATAAAGGCAGTATCAAAGATAAACACACTTGCCGGAGTGTTATTTGACGTACTGATGATAGGTGCCTGTAAAATCCGGTTTGTCTGTTTAATATATGCAGCACGTAAGCTTGCAACAGCATTTCCCGAAGCGTACTGAACCGCCAAGTTAGGTGCGCTACCCGCCGCAGCCTGCTGGCTGAGGTCTAGGTTATTAGCAGGGCTGAACTGCCACTGGATCCCAAAGCTATTCACATCCTGAATATTAACGGTCACAAACTCTGCACGAATCTCAACTTGCTTTGGTGCAACGTCCAGCAGACGAATCAGTGCCTTCAGCTCGTCAATATCGGCAGGGTCTCCCTGAACAATCAGAGTATTATCTGCATCACTGGAGAGGATATTATCAATACCTGGAGGCCGAAGTGAACGCTGGTTCTGTCCTTGGCCACCCGCACCCGGCTGACCACCACCGATACCACCACCACCGGGTTGACCGCCAAAAC
>NZ_JANNYP010000324.1:0-8878 GCF_031410135.1 Armatimonas sp.
GCCACGCAGGCTTTAAAGAGATCACCGGCACCGCCTATGTCCAGTCCGACACCGACGATACCACGATCCAAAAGCTCTGGGCCGAGACACTCCGCGCCTCGCCCGTCGCCAGCTCTCTGACCCGGCCCGTGCCGCTCACTATCGAGGTGAAGACGATATAATTCTGACAAAGGAACAATGGCCATGAGTAAAGATGCCGAGATCGAAAAGCGTATTTCTCGCCTAGAGGAGGCAGTCGAGCGTTTGAGCAACCAGAAAGAATCACCTATCCAGCCTTGGTGGAAACGCAGAGCCGCGCTTTTTAAAAATGACCTTGCTGCTTATGACGAAGCAATGGCTCTAGGACGCACTTGGAGAGAGTCCGAGCGAGAGTCGGAAACTGAACCACAAGCTGCATGATTTACATTCTTGATACAAATCTCCTCTCCTTGCTAGACCATGACAATGAAGCGTCCGCCGTTCTACAAATGCGTCTGGCACAAGTACGCCCTTCACAGATAGTAACGACCATCATTAGTTATGAGGAACAAATGCGTGGATGGCTGGCTTTTACCGCCCGTGCGAAAAAGCCTGAAGAGCAGGTTCGTGCTTACCAGGCTCTGAAAAACCACTACGAAGCCTTTCGAGATATTCCTCTGCTCGATTTTGACGAGGCATGTTCGCAGGAGTTTACTCGATTACGTGACAGCCACCGTCGTCTCAGCACTCCCGATTTAAAGATTGCCTCTATCACATTAGCCAATCGAGCCACCCTACTCACACAAAATCTGCGTGATTTTGAGCCTATTGCAGAGCTAACGGTTGAGGACTGGAGCCGATGAGCCTTCCTTTGTTCCCTGTGACCGTCGTGGGCTCGTTTCCCCGGCCAGACGCACTACGTAAGTCATTGCGGCGTGGGGTGCCCGATGCGGAGATTTTGGAGCAGGCGCGCGTTGACGTGCTTGCCCTGCAAGAAACGGCCGGTGTGGACATTGTCTCCGAGGGCGAGCAGGGGCGCGATAGTTTCTTTAGTTTTATCGCCAGCAAGCTAAACGGCGTGCGACTGATGAGCCTTGCTGAAATGCTGGACTGGGTGGAGGACAAGGCGGCCTTTGAGCGGCTTCTGGCGGCGCTAGATGTGCCCGCATTTGCGATTAAAAACCCGGTGGTCGAGGGAAAGCTCTCTCGCAAAACGACACTGGCGGGCGACGAGCTGGCGTGGGCGAAGTCTCACACGGGCAAGCCGGTGAAAGTGGCGCTGCCGGGGCCGTACTTGCTCTCGCGCTCGATGTGGGTCAAGCGACTCTCCGCCGAGACCTACCCGACTAAAGAGAGCCTCGGGCCGATGTGGTGGCGGTGCTGCGTGAGGAGCTGATTGCTTTGCGTGACGCCGGGGCGGACTTTGTGCAGTTCGACGAGCCGGTGCTCTCCGAAGTGGCGTTTGCCGGGCCACATGCCACGCATAGCTTCATGTGCGCGGCGCTGAGCGAGAAAGCCAGCCCAGAGAGCGAGCTGGAGTTCGCGGTGGAGCTGATCAACCAGGTGGTGGAGGGCATAGACGGCATTCGTACGGGCCTGCATGTCTGCCGGGGCAACTGGAGCCGCGATGAGTCGGTGCTACTTGCCGGGCCCTATGACGCGCTGGTGCCCTATTTTGCGCGGATGAAAGTGACGCAGCTCGTGCTGGAGTACGCCACGGAGCGTGCGGGAAGCTTTGCGCCGCTGGCTGTCCTGCCGGAAGACAAAGAGATCGGGCTGGGGCTGGTCAACCCCAGAACCAGCGAGGTCGAGCCCGTGGAGCAGCTAGTCGCACGGGTGCATGAGCTACTCCGCTACCGACCTGCGGAGAGCATTTTTCTCAACCCCGACTGTGGCTTTGGCACGTTCTCCGACCGCCCGATCAACACGCTGGACGTCGCGCAAAAGAAGCTAGAGAGCCTGAGCCTTGCCGCACAGACCCTCCGAGCTCAGCCGACTTAACGGGCACACCGAAAGCCCGCATTGCACCGCGCGTCTATCCGGCAGATAAAGAAGCCTGAGCTAACACGCGCATCCGTGAGAGGCTGATCCTGATAGAGCCCGCCAAACTGAGATTGCCAGACACCTGCCCAGAGCCTCGGGTCGCTCACCATGATCCCGGCGAGGGTTCCGCGGATATCGGGGGAGATAGTCTCCCGAGGAACTCCCGTATTTGGATCTGTCCCCATCGTGGAGAAAACGGAGTAGACCTGCGTGATAAACGGATCCTGGCCTGCCGGGCTTAGCTTGGGAGCCAGCAGATAGTTCGTCCCCCAGCTCAGACACGCCTCAGGAACATTCATGGTCACGTCATAAACGCCCCAGTCGCTCTTGTCATCCCCAAAGGAGCCAATATCGTGCGGCTGACCAGGAAGTTTCCCCACAAGAGCGGCATTGTGGAGCAGAAGCTGGGTTAGGCTCTGTGCGTAGTTCGTCGTCAGATCGAGTAAAGAGACAGTCGGGATACGTGAGTTTGGCACGGCGCTGCTGCCGAGGGGCCTGCCCGTGGCTTGGGACAGTGCTAGGGCTTTGTTCTGGTTTATGGTTTCTAGAATCTCCCCCGTAACTGCGGTCGCACCCACACGATCCGCGATTCCCTTTTGGTAATCTTTCTGATTCTGCTGAATTGCCGACTTCGTCTCCTCAAAGCGCTGCTCTTCCCGGTCAAGCCAGTCCAATCCCGTTGTCTGGGCAGCGCTAATCCACTCCACGGGAGTGATCATGCGCTTGTTGTGTAGAGCCGCGTAGTCCTGCATGTCCCCACCGGTTGCTCCGGTAACGGGCAGCTTGGGATACTTGATAGGCGGATTATTTTTGTTCTCCCCACCCCAACCCTCGGGCCAGGGTCGGTCAGGACGCACTTTGAGAAACTCTGCCCAATCGCTCATGGTAACCAGATAGGTATCGCAGTAGAAGTCTGGGGTGCAGGTGATCGCGGTGCCATACTGGCTGACAAAGGTTGAGTTGTCATAGACCACGGCTCCCCCTTCGACCCGAACCATGTTTTTATCGCGGGGCTTCTTTCCTTGAGCCGCATCGCGATCCGGGGCAAGGCCCACCTCGGCACAAAGCTCGCCAAAGAAGCGTGTGGTTGCAAAGCGTGTCGGCTGGCTAGGATCGGTGATCATGCCTAGAGCCGCCCCCGACTCTGCATCTACCACAACAGTGCCCGAAGGAATGCGCGGAAGGGTCTGCCCCGCCGCAAAACGCAAGTCGCAGTAAGCGCTACGACGATCCGCAGGTGGCTCCTCACAAATGGCAGTGAGGCTCTGGGTTTTGAGAGTCTTCCCCTCCACACCCGTCGGCCAAACGAGGCGAACGCGGGTCTCTTTACGAAGGTTCTGCGATGCGAGCACAGGCAGGCAGCGTAGATGATGCCCATTGACCTTCACAAAATGGTAGTCCTTCAGGCGCGACTTCAAAGGGTTGCGATGCACTATAGGGAAAGGGCCAAGCCCCTCTTCGTTCTCCGCGCCAGAGACCACAACCTCTACCGGCATTTTCTCTTTCAGCGCACCACAAGAGCACTATAGGTCTCGATTCCCCCCGGACGATGAAGTGGAAGGGAAATGCCTGCACGTTCTGAAGTGCCTGAAGAATCTCCAGATCGGACTGCTCAGTGCGTACCCTTTCTGCGGGAGGCGCAAAAGTCCGGCTACTGACCTTACGGGTCGTATTCATGAGCGGAGTCAGGGAGATCGTGCTTCCTGTACCGGGCTGAGGACGCCCCCCAGGATAGGCACGCCGCTGCGTTGCGGGCAGAGACCAAGTCGCAGTGTCACGGTAATACGCAGGAACACGAGAGACCAAGAGTGCCCCGAGAAGGGCAAGAAACAAACACTGTAGCAATTTTATCTTCATCGTTGAGGATCTCTTTCTTTTACCGTGCTCCGCGGAAAGCAATCGCAGAAATATTATGTGGTTGGGATACATGTCCATCTTTACCGGACATGTTAAGTCTCATGCGATCCCAAAAGCGTTCGAAAACCTCGCGCCCATTAGGATGGATACTACGATCATCAATGCCTGCATGGGAAAGATAGTCCATCCAGGCTCTTAACTGCACGACAGGATTGTCATACGAGGAGATAAATGAAACAAAGTCTTGATACCCGAAATCTCTCGCACCGATTCCTGGCTGTACATACAGCGGTGATCTTGGCGTAACGGATGTGAAAGACCGGCGTACGCCAGAAAGAAAAGGATCTACAAGCGCCGGTCTTGTTTTTGGTGCGGCTGGCTGATACTCTCCCCAGCCTTGGCACACTTCGGGAGCGTTGAGGTGGACGTGGCGTACACCGGAATCACTCACATCCTCGGGAACTAGCAAGATGGAGTGGGTATGACCAAAAACCACCGTCGCGCGGCCACGGCCAAAAATTAGGTCGCCGCCTTCCGTGGCTTCCTGACTATTGGCGTTCTCCCAGGCTTGCTGGAGTTGCTCCATCGTCAGCTCATCATTGACACTAGAGCGACCTAGCTGTTGGGGATTGGGCCGCTGCTGATCCAGCTCGCGGATAACATTTCCTGGACTCATCGCATGGTAGAGAAAATCCGTGACTTTAAGAGCAAGCTGATCCAGCTTCTTGAGCCAAGACATGTCCCGTGTGTAAGCGGCACGCATGTACTCCACCTCGGTGAGCAAGCGCTTGTTCTGTGCCACAACGTAGTCTTCTATCTGCGCAATCCCCAGCCCCGCGACAGGATAAGCGGGGTAGTTCTGGGGCGGGTTCTGGGTATTTTGTGACGTCAGTGGCAGTGGGGGTCTGAGCTTGAGCTTGGCACGCCAAGGGAAGTAGTCGCCGTTGGTGACAGGATTGATGTCGCAGTAGAAATCAGGGGTGCAGGCGATATCGGTGCCAAAGGAAGTGACGAAGCTACTACACTGCTGATCCATAATGCGAACGGGCCCACCCGGCACCTTGACCATCTTCGCATCGCTCTGGGGGGCTTTTCCGCGTGCCGCGTCGCGATCTGGCGCGAGCCCAACATCGGCAATGAAATCGTGCCAGTAGCGCCAGGTCGAGAACTCAGTGGGCTTGTTGGCATCGGTAATCATCCCAACTGCCGCCCCGGAGGCTTCGTCCACCACCAGTGCCCCTGAGGGCAAACCACTAGGCGGTGCAGTTCCTTCGGTGTAGGTAAGCTGGGCCTGGTAGGCATCAGGTTCGCTGGGAGCGAGGCGACAGAGGGCGCGGCGCTTCTGGACTTGGAGTGTCTGGCCTTCGGGCTTGAGGGTTGCCCACATCACCACAAGCGGGGTGTCCTTCTGGAGCTGGTGGCTGGCAAGCAGAGGAAGACTGCGCATATGGTGGTCGTTGATCTTCAAAATCTGGTAGTCGGCACGTGGTGTCTCACGCCGCAGGGCTGCAGTGATAGGAAACGGCCCGTTGCGCCCCTCGCCTTCTGCCTGAGTGACGATCACCTCCAGCTTTTTCAGCTTTTCGGAGGCGAGCTGAGCTTGCCAGGCGGTTTGGGGCACCACGAAGAACCCATCGCAGCGCGCCACAAGAGCGTTGTAGGTCTTCTCCCACGAGCGCACTACTGCCAGACACTCTTCTGCCTTCCCCCGATGGGTTTCCCAATTCCTGTAGGGCTCCGCTGTCTCCATAGACGGCCCATAAGGAAGCTTCTCATGACGAGTAGGGCGAAGCGACTGTGCCTCGACATGGCTCTCCGAGAATGTTCCAATAAAGGCAAGAAACAAAGCCGAAAAGAGTGGACGCCGCATCGCAAAAACCTCCAAAATAGGGGAATCGGTTTATGAAAACTATTTAACCATAGATTCGATCAGTGGTAAACTACGCACTGTGAATCGTGTTATTGTGACAGGCGGAGCAGGCTTTATTGGGAGCGCCATGGTCTGGCGGCTCAATCAGGCAGGCATTGACGATATTCTGATCGTGGATAATTTGAACACGTCGGAGAAGTGGCGCAACCTGCTGGGACTGCGCTACACGGACTACCTGCACAAAGATACTTTTATGGCGCAGCTCAAGGCCGGGGAGCTTGACTTTCAGCCCGATGCGCTGGTGCATCTGGGGGCGTGCTCAGTTACCACAGAGGCCGACGCGGACTATCTGATGGAGAATAACTTCCACTACACCAAGACTCTGGCGGAGTGGGCGACGGCGCGGGGGGGGCGTTTTCTCTATGCCAGCAGCGGCCAGACCTACGGCGACGGTGACTTAGGCTTCGCCGACGACGATGCACTGGTTCCCATGCTTCGCCCGATCACGCGCTACGGCTACTCGAAGCATCTCTTTGATCTCCATGCGCTTCGCACGCGACTCACCGAGGAGATCGTCGGAATCAAGTTCTTCAATGTCTTTGGTCCCAATGAGTACCACAAAGACGATATGCGCTCCGTGGTGCACAAGGCGTTTCAACAAGTGCAGAGTGAGGGTGTAATCCGGCTCTTCAAGAGCTACCACAAAGACTACGCAGATGGCGGCCAGACACGTGATTTTGTCTATGTTAAAGACTGCATCGAAGTGCTTTTCTGGTTTTTACAGCACCCAGAAGAGAACGGGATCTTTAATATCGGCACGGGGGATGCCCGCCCCTGGAACGCACTGGCAAACGCGGTCTTTGCGGCCATGGGACGTGAGCCGCGCATTGAGTATATTGAGATGCCGGAGCGGCTTCAGGGAAACTACCAGTACCACACCCAAGCGACCATTGCGAAGCTACGCAACGCGGGCTGCGATGTTCCGTTTCGTTCGCTAGAAGAGGCGGTCACAGACTATGTCCAGAACCACCTCGCCACCCCACAACCGTATCTCTAAGTCGCAGCGGTGCGGCTGATGCGGGCGGGGACGTTCTGGAGGTGGAGCAGGCCATTGCCGCGCTGGATTAGCTCAGAACAGGTGACAAACTGATAACCCTGGGAGCGCATGCGATTGACCATAATAGGAACCGCGTTCATGGTGGCAATGAGGCCACTGTGCAGCAGGATAATCCCACCGGGCGTGATATCGCGCATCACCAGCTCCGTGATCTTCTCCCCCGTGCGCCCCGGTTTATAGTCCGCGGGATCGTCAGTCCAGAGCATGTTGGTGTAGCCCTCTTGGGCAATGAGCTTCTGAATCGCATCGTTGTACTCGCCGCCGGGAGGCCGAAAAAGCCGTGTGGGCGAGCCGACAATCCCCGTCAGCACATCACGAGTACGGTTGAGCTCCTCGGCCACTAGGCTTAAGGGGATGGTGGGGAGGCGGTAGTGGTTGTAGGTATGGTTGCCAAGCTCGTGGCCATCTAAGACCATCTGTTCAATGATCTCGGGATAGCGCAGGGCCATCTTTCCTACCACAAAGAAAGTCGCCTTCACGTTCAGGCGCTTGAGAATCGTCAGAAGATCTATGGTGCGCCAGCCGTGGGGGCCATCATCGAAGGTGAGAGCAGCAAGGCGCTGGCTGGGATCACCCGTCACGACCTTGGTGACACGGATTCCCCGCTGGCGGTTCGCATCATCGCGGGCGGCGAGGGCGACGAGGCGACGGTACTCAGGCGAACTACGAGGGTCTTGGTTGGGCATGGTGGGAGGCGTGATAAAGTGTAGCATAGCATGTCTGCCTTCGCCACTGCTCCCTCTACTCCCTCGACGCCTCACGCTTCCCCTCTTGTCCATGAGCTTGCCCGCCCCCTACCCGGAATCTCTCCCTACGAGCGGGTCGGGGTGGCGGCGGAGTGGGTGCGTGTCTCCCCCTACCGCTGCGTCCCCGTGGTCTCCGGGGGGATTCTGCTGGGGCTTGTCACCGAGGAGTCCCTGGCCACCTATCTCCACAGCGCCCCCGACAGCCCCGAGCGCCGCCACTGGCTCGAAGCCCAAGTCGAGGGCACGGTATTAGTTCCCACGAGTGCCCTCTCTCCGCTCTTAAGTGTCCAGGAGCTACAAGCCGCCCTCGCGGAAGAGGGTGTAGATGCCCTGCCGGTTGCTGAGAGCAATGGTCTCTACTACGGGATGGTCGGGCACGGCGATCTGGTGCGCGAGCTGCTTCGTCCGCTGGCACTGCCTCCCCTCGGGGGAATGGCGACTCCGGTGGGGGTGCATCTTTCCACGGGCACGGTCTCGGCGGGCGTGAGGGGCGCGGCCCTGGTGCTCACGGGCTTCTGCTTTTTCTTTACCCAGCTCTCCCTGTTTGTTGTCTTGAGCCTTTTAGAGCCCTACTTGCCAGCCCTCCCGATCCCGCCGGTGTGGCGTGAGACTATCGAGCAGGCGCTGACGGCAGTGATCACGCTGGCGGCCTTTCTGGGGCTGGTTCGGCTCTCGCCCCTGGCAGGCTTTCATGCAGCGGAGCATCAAGTAGTGCACGCCTTGGAGCGCCATGTGCCGCTTCTGGTGGACCAAGTAGGCCGGATGCCGCGTGTGCACCCTCGCTGTGGTACCAATCTCTTAGCGGGCTCGTTTCTGCTGGGTCTGGGAGGAGTGCTGGCCCCTCTTCTGGGCGAGGCGGGCTATGTACTCTCGGGGATATTGGCGCTGTTTTTCTGGCGCTCGCTGGGCGCTTGGCTCCAGGAGAAGCTCACCACACGCCCGGCCACGGAGGCGCAGCTCACGCAGGCGATTGTCGCGGCCAAGACACTTTTAGAGCACCATGAGGCCCGTCCTGAACCTGCCACGCTGCAACAGCGCCTGTGGAACAGCGGAATGCCGCAGATGTTCTTGGGCTTTGCGCTCGGTGTGGGCATTCTGGCCCTGCTCGGGCTTCTTATTCCCTCGCTCGGGGAGGTGCTTCGGCCCCACTGGCAGGCTCTTCTCCCGTAGGTTCCCCTCGCTCCCCCCGCCCCCTCTCTCCCAATAACCATCGCCCTTCGGGTGGGAGAGAGGGGGAGTCAGAACCCACTCCCTGACCCTCTCCCGTTATCGGGAGGGGGTGGCGAG
>NZ_JANNYP010000325.1:0-5847 GCF_031410135.1 Armatimonas sp.
GGCCATGGTTTTCTCACTATAGCACAACCGTCGGCTTGACAGGTTAAGCGCTTAGATGATATCATCTAAGCGCTTAACCTGTCAAGCCGACGGTTGTGCTATAGTGAGAAAACCATGGCCACGATTTATGATGTTGCTCGGCGCGCCGAGGTCTCGATTGCAACGGTTTCCTTTGTCGTCAATAATGGCCCCAAGGCTGTGAGTGAGGCGACTCGTAAGCGCGTGCTTGCGGCGATGGAGGAGCTCCAGTACCGCCCCAGTGGGGCAGCACGGGGGCTAGCACGGCGGCGGATGTTCCAGCTTGGGGTGTACTTTGCCGGGATCGGGGGAGACATGCTCAACTACCCCTTTGTCCGGGGGCTCCTTCAAGGGGCCATTGAGGTCAGTGATGCCCGTGGCTACGACACGCTCTTGCTACGCAGGCGCTCCAGCCCCGCCGATGAGGCACTGCACTCGGGGCGCGTGGACGGTGTCCTGCTCATGATTCCCCCCGATCACTACGACACGCTCACGATCGCGCGTGGGCTCCCCTTAGTGACGGTCGCGGGTGCTCCGCCTCCCGCGGAGGCTACCTGGCTCAATGTCGGGCTGGACAACGCCGCCGGGATGCGTCTTGCGTTGGAGCATCTTGTCACCCAGGGGCATCGGCGTATTGGGCATATCACGGGCAACCTCAAGCAAAACGATGCGAGGGTTCGCCGCGATACGTTTGTCGCTCTCGCACACGAGCTTGGTTTGGAGGAGGCTCCTATGGCGGAGGGGACGTTCTCCCATGAGTTCTGGGAGAGCAACTACCAAGCGGCACACCGCCTCTTGGAGCGGTCCGTTCCCCCCACCGCGGTTATCGCTGCTTGCGACCCGATTGCCTGCGTGGTTGAGGAGGTGGCTCGGGAGCGGGGACAGAAAATCGCCCTGGTTGGCTTCGATGATATCGGTGAGGCTCCCGGGATCAGCTCGATTCGCCAGCCGCTTCGAGAGATGGGGGAGCTGGCCGCCGGGCTACTGGTAGACCTGATCGAGCAAGGCACCCGCCCCGTCTGCACCGATATCCGAGTCACGCCCGAGCTGATCGTCCGCGGCTCTACAGCCGAACCCGTAGGTCGCGCATGAGCTGGCCCGTGACAGGGTGAATGACAATAACCCTGCCCTGAGAGTCGGCGATTGTCAGGGCTTCTGGGGTTGCTCTTAGCCGCACCCGCTCCGCCCCGGAGAGCCGGAGCTGGAGCACCGGCGCACGCAGGCCCTTCGACGTGCTAAAGCACACCAGAGCCGTGATGCCCAGCGGGTCACGTAGCGCACTGATAGTCACCTCATTGGCCCCAAGGCGAGCAACAGCAAGTCCCGCAGGCGTGTCGTCGGGCTCCCCCACAATGCTACTGCGATGGAGCGGCCCCGTCTGACCGTAGAGCACGACGGCGGGCTCACCAAACAGATTCACTTCCTCGTCATCATCGGTCTGGAGCCAGTAGACACTCTGGTCGGTGAGATCAAACGTCCCCCCCGAGAACGGAATCTCCTGGCGGCGCGTGGGAGCCGCTTCCGTCCAGAGCACAAAACGCCCCTCATCAAGGCTCAGCACCCCACCGCCCGAACTGAGCGCCAGAGTCGGCTCACTGGTCTCGGTAATTGTGAGTGCCTTAGGCGTGGGAGAGAGCGTGTCGAGCGTGAGAAGCTGGCCATTGCGTGCCACGCGCCAGGTTCCCTCACTGAGCGCCGTCTCCCAGCAGAGCAGCGAGAGCTCGCCCCAGTCGGTGACCTTGCGCGTTCCTAAGTCCAACACATGCACCCGCTGGCTATCGTCGCGGTGGGCCAGCGCAACTGCCCGAGCGCCGGTCTTTCCGATGACCAGCGAGGTCGCGGGGAGATCGAAGTGGTGGAGAATCCGTCCGTCGTGGCTAAGCAGCAAGACGCCCACCTCGCCCAGCGCCACGAGTGTCCGCCCGTCGGGGAGATACGCGGCGTCTACAATCGGGACATTGCCTGTATCGCCGCCCTCAATGCGGATTTCAAGCGGCTCCGTGCGATCTAGAAGCGCAGGCTGTGGCTTGGGCATGAGTGCTGGTAAATCCGCTTCGAGCGCGGGAAGCTTTGCCAGGCGTGCCCAACCCGCAACGACGGTCTGCTGAAGCGTGACGGCACTACTGCCTTGGTCGGCAAGTAGCGCACGAAGTCCTTTGCGCAGTAGTGGCTGAAGCTCCGGGCGCTCCGTTTTGGGAAAGAGCGGCGTGAGCAGATTCAGGCGCTCCTGAGCGGCATCGGGCTGCGCTAGAAGTGCCTTCGCCTTCTCCCGCCATGGCTCGGACTCGTCTTCGCCCTCACTCCAGATCAAGAGGTGTGCCAGGAGCTGCGCCCCACCCACTCCGCCCTGATCGGCTCCGAGTGCCGCCCAGCGCTTTGCCAGCGTTCGGGCAGACTCGACATTCTCAATGGTGGACACGGCGCGGGCATAGTCGCCCCACTCGGCGTGGAGCTGGGCCCACTCCACTCTGAGGGTCTCGGCGGCGGTGGTGTGCTGGCTGCGCTCCAGACGGAAAATGGCATCGGAGAAGCACTGCGAGCGGCGTGCGATGGCAATGGCACGCTCTTTCTCCCCGGCCAGCCACCACTGCCGGACAACCAGTGCGGGTGGGAGATTGCGTGCCTCGGCCATCTCGGCGGCGAGGCGTAGCTTCCCGTGACGCTCTAAAAACGAGACCGCTTCTTCGTCCTCACGCAGCAGCTCCGCAAGAACATAGGCCGCCTCCTCAAAGCGCCCCTCGTTTTTCAGCCTCTCCACAGCCTCACGGTAGAGCTGCTTGAAGCCCCCATGCAGGCCATCCCAGGGGAGCGTTGAGTCGGGCCGAGTGGGCGTGGGGCTGATGACCAGCTGATCGCGCGGCTTCAGAAATGCAAAACCGGCGGGTGTGTCATCGCTCTCGCCCGGCTTGCCCAGCGGGATCGCGTGCTGGAGCGCCTCCTGCCACTGCCCACGCTCGAAAAGCTCCAGCATCTTCTGAAGAAACTCCGCGTTCTGACGGGAGATCTCCTCCAGCTGGCCAGGGGAGAAAACCTGCTCCTGTATCGTGTTGCGGAGTCTCTCGGTCGTGCTGGCACTTCCCGATGACGGCGTGGTCGGGCGCAGGAAGTCGAGAAGCACCCGACCCCAGCGCTCCAGCAAGGAGCTACTGGTGTTCTTCGGAGCCGCCGCCGCCGCCGCTGGTGGAGGAGGCTGATTGAGCGAGCGCAAGAGCGCGGCGCGGGCGGCGGCGGTGGCGGGGTTAGTCGGGACGATTTGCAGGCTCTTGAGCGGCGCGAGCACTTCACCAATTTGTGCCTCGGCGACGTGCGCGGGTTCGGTAAGCGGCTTTGTGGCGATAAACGCGATCCCCTCCAGCGCCAGCCAATCCGCAGGTTCAATGGCCGTCAGCTCTGCAAGGGAGAGTACCCTGATATGCCCACGCTGGGCGTAGATCAGGCTCTCGGGCGCGGGCCGTAGCTCGTCCCACTCGGCTTTCGTCAGCGGCAGAGCAAGCAAGTGCCCGCGTGAGCGCACCAGTGGCAGGCCCGGCGCGGCCTCGGCGGTCAGGGTTTGTGGCTTGGTAAGCACCACGAGCAGTGCGCCGTCTTCCGTCTGCCAGACCCGGACGCCCGGCTCCCAGAGCGCCAGAATGCGTTTCTGCGCTTCGTCCTCGCTGAGCAATGCGGGATCAAAGAGAAAGGCCGCCGCCGTGATCGTCCCGCGATGAAGAAGCTTCTGTGGGATCATGAGTGGCCCACCGCGACTTCCTCGAACGTCTCACGGGGCGCATGGAACTGGCAGCGGCGCGAGTTGGTCTCTAAATCCCAGATCATTAAATCGCCGCTCTCGCGCAGGCAGGCCAGCAGCGGCACATCGGGGGAGACGGCGGCGCTCACAATCTTCCCCCCGATTCCCGTGATCGTCTTGGTTCCTCCCAGCCCCACCAAGCGCACGATCCGCCCCGCCTCACTGAGCGTCACAAGCCGCACCTGCCCGCCAAAGTACGTCGCGCCCAGCACTGTATCGTCGGAATCGAGCGCCGGAAACGCAACATCTTTGCTCTCCAGCGGCAAGTACCACCGACCATCTTCGCGCTGGAGCACCACAGATTCTCTCTGCGACGGCCCTGAGAAGAGTATTGCCCGCGTGATCTTACCGAGCCAGTAGAGAGTGCTTCCCTGTGTGCCATCGCCTAAGAAGCTCGCTCCGTCTGTTGCTTCGACCCTTAGGATGGATGGGGTGCCACCCGGTGCATGCATCGTTTGAAGATTATAAAGGACGGGAGACCAGTGCGGACGGAGCCTGCCCGTTTCCTGTTCCTGCCTCAGGGAGAGAGTGAGGCGTTCCTGTTTTTTCCAGTACTCAGGCGTGTTTTCGAGGGGTGAAAACGAGAGTATAAGCTCACCTTGGAGCTGATTTTCAAACGAGAGTACTGCAAGTGCTAGCTCAGCCGATGCATAGCCAAAGAGATTCTTATCTGCCTCACCCAGTGCCACAGGTTTATTGGGAAATGGTGTACAGGAGCCTTTGATCAGCCGAATCTCAAGTTGATCGCCGCCTTTGGCGACACAAAAAATCGCATTGTTGTGTCCCCCAATCGCCCGAATCCGTGCGTAATGTTGCTGGTAGAGTTTCGCGGGGCCGAGCGATGCGCCGAGCTTTGCGGGAATGGGGAAGACCAGCACGCCCGTGTCGGCGCTGTCTCGGGCGCAGACGAACTTTCCGCCGGGGAGCCAGACCAGCGCGCCGACGGCTTGTCGGTGCGACACCCGCGCCTTGCCGGGTTTGGCACCGACGGGCGTAAACGGGTCGCGGAGCAGGCGGATCTGGGTGTCGGGGGGTGGAAGTGCAAGCTGGAGCTTTCTATTGGACGGTCGGAGCGTGAGGGCCAGCGCCTCGCCGTCCTCTGTTTCTTCCGTGCTCATCAGGTGCACGCCACGCGCCATCGGGATATCCAGCCAGCGCGGACCGCCCAAGAGCCACAGCTCCTCCGGGGAGCCGAGGGCTTCTTCGGCAAACTTGCGCCAGTCGTAGAGCTGGCGCGGCGTGGCTTGCGTCGCCGTACGAGACCAGAGAAACGCCCGAACCGTGGCTTCGTCGAAGCCTGTGTACAGAGCGCTCTCTTTGGGCTCGCTGTCCAAGCTCGCCCACTGAAGCGTCGCCCCGATAGCGCTGGCCCGCTGGGCCAGCACGATCCACGCCGCCAGCTGGGCAATTCGGGGAGCGCCTAGCTGCTCCGGGCCAGAGTCAAAAAGAATTAAACAGCGGCGCTCGTGGGCATTGGCCTTGCGCTCGGGCTCTAGAAACGAGAGCTCTCCCTGGCTCAGGCGGCGCAGGAACTCGTCGGGAGCCGTGTCCAGCAGGCCCCACTCAGTGGTGAGCAGGTGCTCTAGCTTCCCCCGTCGCGTGATCCCCGCGTAGCCATCGGGCTCCTCGCCGCCCTTACGTGTCTCACCCCTCAGCGGCCCAAACGCCGCCGCGAGGCGAGTGAGCAGCGGCCCCAGCGCACTTGCCAAGACGGGATCAAGCACCGCAAGTGGCTCCGCCCAGCGAGCGAGTGCGGGAGGCAGGTTCATAGCGCCGCCGCCTCCGCCAGGGAGAAACAGCAGTCGGGCAAGAGCGCTAGGGGAGGGCGAAGCTCCGGGAAGCGCTTCATGAGCGCGGCCAGCACGAGAGCCGAGGGAAGCGTGGGCCGCTGGGTCGTGGGCAGAAACAGGGCCGGAGTCGTGGGATTGGGGGCGAGGTAGATCACGCCGGGGCTCCATGGTAGCCAGTCGTGCGGACCGAGGAGCGCGAGGAGGGAGGGTTCCCCTCCCCCCGTCTCCGCTCGTTCCTCACTCCGCCGACCC
>NZ_JANNYP010000326.1:0-1953 GCF_031410135.1 Armatimonas sp.
TGTGCTTTATTAACAGTTAACTGATTTTTCATTAAATATCAATAACTAGTATCGTCGTGAGGAAACTGCCTCTGCTCCAGCCATCTGCCGGGAGATCAGGCTACCCTCATCTACGGGCAAAAGATACGGGACAAGATTAGCGCTGGGCGGGGGTTAGGGGGTGCGATGGATCGTTATCCGCTCCGGGCGGTTCCCGGGTTTTATGGCACCAAGCCGGGCATTCAGATCGGCACCTATGTCAGCTCCGAGGCAAGCGACGACGACTTGCAGTTCTTGCAGCAGCTCGGAGTCGAGTGGGCGATGCTCAATATCGTCAATCCGGCGCACCACACCGCCGACGACTACTGCCGCCTGAGTGAGCGCCTCGCCAAGTTCGGGGTGAAGATCTACCGGATCGGCAACCACCAGGTGCACAATGTCCCGGAGATCACGCTGAACCTACCAGGCCGCGACCAGAAGATCGAGGAGTTTCTGGGCTTTCTGCGAAACTTGCAGAAGGCGGGAATCTTCTACCACACCTACGCCCACATGGGATATGGAGCACGGGGCACACGGCGGGGCGCGGGGGCGTCCAAGCGCGGGTGCTGGACATCAAGAACGCCAAGGGGCACTGGATCGAAAAAGTGTTCGAGGGGGAGCTAACCCACGGGCGGGTCTACACCGAGGAGGAGCTCTGGGAGAACTACACCTACTTCATTAAACAAGTGGTGCCGGTGGCGGAAGAAACCAAGGTCTGTATCGGCATCCACCCCGACGATCCGCCGGTCTATGCGCTCGGCGGGATTCCACGCTGCATCTTTGGCAACGCGGCGGGATACCAGCGGGCACTGGACATCGCCAACTCGCCCTACATCGGGGTCTGCCTGTGCGTCGGGTGCTGGCTGGAGGGTGGGACGGTCGGGATGGGCTGCGACGTCATCTCAGCGATCAAGAGCTTCGCGGCGCAGAAGAAGCTCTTTAAGGTGCACTTCCGCAATGTCAGCAACCCCATGCCCGAGCCCTGGCAGGAGACCTTCATTGATGACGGCTACCAGGACATGCACCAGGTGATGCGTGCGCTCCGAGAAGTAGAGTACGACGGCGCAATCATCCCCGACCACATCCCCCAGATGCTCGGCGGCTCCCGCCCCGGCCTCGCCTACTCGATTGCCTACATGAAAGCGCTCGTACAAGCCGTCAACAACGAGTACGGCGGCGCGGTGTAACCGCGATGTAGCCGCCGGTTGAAACCGGCGGCTGCAATGGCCTTCGGCCACAAAGCCCGTACCGGGCTACCAATTTCCCCAGCCCGGCACGGGCTTCGCGGCGCTTGCGCCACTATCGACGCCCAATTCCATTGGGCGGCTCAAGCTGCAGGCCACCAGTACGACTCGCGGGGAGCCGTGGGCACAAAGTCAAGGTGCTCTTTGCCGAGGTAGTGCAGGGTCGCACGCTCTAGTAAAGAAAAGTCCTCGGCGTCCTCGCGGTTGAGGTTCATGGGTTCTTTCAAGACGACGGGTGGGTTGGTCATGAAGCGCGGTCTTCGGAGGGTGTTCTGCGATGATGCATGGAGCATGAAGGGATGCAGGATCACAAAGTCCCCGACCTCGCCGGTCAGCTCCTCAAAGCGCTGGCACTGGGCGATCAGCTCCTGAAACTTAAAGTCCCCCGGTGCGACTCCCTCGGGGTGCTCGGCGAGAAACTTTGCGATCACGCGCACGGAGTCCGGGGCGATAAACGTGCCACCGCCCTGGTGCTTCATGTCCGACCAGAGGACAATGGTGAGCAGCGCCTGCTCGCGGCTATCGAGAAAGTGGCGGAAGTAGCTGCCGTCTTTGTGCCAGCCCCCAACTTTTGCACTCGGGGGTTGCCAAGGCTCGTCAGCCCCCCGGTGGAAGTTGGCGACAAAGGCATCCGACCAGAGAAACGAGTTGATAGTGCTAAAGTGCGCCGACTCGATCTGCATCACCTGCG
>NZ_JANNYP010000327.1:0-13188 GCF_031410135.1 Armatimonas sp.
CCGAAAGATCGGTAACGGTGGCGGTAGGCTGGGTGGCGAGCGCGTGGCCGGGAGGAACCGCCAGCACGGTCTCGTAGGCACCGAGCGACTCGGAAATAAGAACCCCCTCCTGCTCCGCAGGTTCCCCCTCGGTCGTCACCAGCCCAATGTCCACCACGCCGCTGAGCACCAGCTCCCGCACCCGCGCCGAGAGTCCGGTTCTGAGAGACAGCTCGATTCCGGGATGCTCTTGCCGAAACTGAGTGAGAAGTGGCGGCAGGACATAGGTCGCCAGTGTGCTCGCCGCACCGATTGCGATACGCCCTGCCCGTCCCGCCGCCAGCTCCGAGAGCGCCTCGTGGGCTTCGTCGTTGAGGCGCAGAATGTGCTCCGCGTAGCCTAGAAGCGTCTCCCCTGCTCCCGTGAGCTGGATGCTCTTGCCCAGCCGGTCAAAGAGTAGCGCTCCCAGCTCACTCTCTAGCGCCGCAATCTGCCGCGTCACGGCGGGCTGGGTCAGATGCAGCTCCTCAGCCGCCCGCGTAAAGCTCGCCCGCCGTGCGACGGTCACAAAGGCTTCGAGTTGTCGCAGTTCCATACGCAAATCACATCCATTCTATAAAATCAATTCATTGGGAGCATAACACAGAACCAGGTACAATACAAACCAAGAAAAGCAAAATCAGGGGGCTTTCGCCTTCTTGCCGCAACAGCGGGCCCATTTATGCGCCCGGGAAAGAAAATCAATGTTTGATGTGATTCGTAAGTTTTCCTACGCCGGAGGGAAGACCGGCAAGTATTGCTCGTTGCCGGAGCTGGAAAAACTCGGAATTGGGCCTGTGTCAAAGCTGCCTGTCTCGATCCGAATTGTGCTGGAGTCGGTGCTGCGTAACTGCGATGGGGTGCGCGTGGCGGATGCCGATGTCAAGACCCTGGCGAACTGGGCCGCAACCGGCGAGCGCACGGCAGAGATTCCCTTTGTGGTCGCGCGTGTCGTGCTACAGGACTTTACGGGCGTGCCGCTACTGGTCGATCTGGCCGCGATGCGCGATGCCGCCGCCAAGCTGGGCAAGAACCCTAAGATCATTGAGCCGCTGGTGCCCGTTGACCTGGTCGTGGACCACTCCATTCAGGTGGATGTCAGCGAGAGCGGCGATGCGCTTCAGAAGAACATGGAGATTGAGTTTGCCCGCAACGAGCAGCGCTACCAGTTCCTGAAGTGGGGCATGCAGGCATTCGACACGTTCTCGGTTGTCCCGCCCGGAATCGGGATCGTCCACCAGGTGAACTTGGAATATCTCGCCAAGGGCGTCTTGGTAGACGGCGAGGGCGTCTTCTACCCCGACACGCTGGTGGGAACCGACTCGCACACGACCATGATCAACGGCCTTGGCATTGTCGGCTGGGGCGTCGGGGGGATCGAGGCCGAGGCAGGAATGCTGGGCCAGCCGGTCTACTTCCTGACTCCCGATGTCGTCGGCGTGACGCTCACCGGGTCGCTGACGCCCGGTGTGACGGCGACGGATCTTGTCCTCACCCTCACCGAGATGCTGCGTGCGGCCAAAGTCGTTGGCAAGTTTGTGGAGTTCCACGGCGAGGGCGCGGCGTCGCTTAGCCTCACCGACCGTGCGACGATTGCGAACATGGCTCCTGAGTACGGTGCGACCATGGGCTTCTTCCCGGTGGACGAGGAGTCTTGCCGCTACCTGACCAACACGGGTCGCACAGAAGACCAGGTGGATGCGTTCCGTCAGTACTTCAAGGCGCAGGGCCTGTTCGGGATGCCCGCCGCCGGTGCACTGGAGTACAGCCAGCTTCTGACGCTGGATCTCAGCACCGTCGTTCCCAGTGTCGCCGGGCCGAAGCGTCCTCAGGATCGTATCGCCCTCACCGATGTGAAAGAGAAGTTCGGCGAGCTCGTCGCGGCCAATACCAAGTTCCAGATTCTGCCCATGGCTGGGAGCCCGGTATCGGATCGCAAGCTCGAAACCGAGACGTTAAGTGATGGCGATGTGGTGATTGCCGCGATCACAAGCTGCACCAACACGTCCAACCCGAGCGTCATGCTGGCGGCGGGCTTGGTGGCGAAGAAGGCTGTCGAGAAGGGCCTGACCGTCCGCGAGACCGTGAAAACGTCGCTTGGGCCTGGCTCCCGCGTCGTGACCGACTACTTGACCAAGACAGGGCTCCAGAGCTACTTGGACACGCTGGGCTTTCAGACCGTGGGCTACGGCTGTACGACCTGTATTGGCAACTCCGGCCCACTGGACGCCTCGATTGAGAAGACCGTGGTCGAGAACAATCTGACCGTGGCCGCGGTGCTCTCGGGGAACCGCAACTTCGAGGCGCGGGTGCACCAGAACGTGAAAGCGAACTTCCTGATGTCTCCGCCGCTGGTTGTGGCCTACGCGCTGGCCGGTTCCGTGAACATTGACCTCACGACCCAAGCACTGGGCACGGGCAGCGATGGCAGCCCGGTCTACCTGAAGGACATCTGGCCGACTCCCGCCGAAGTGGCCGCGCTGATCGGCTCCGCGGAGGATCCCGCCGTGTTCCAGAAGCTCTACGCGGGCTTTGCGGAGCAGAACCCGCTCTGGCAGGAGATTTCATCCAGCACCGGCGATCTCTACGCCTGGGACGACAACTCGACCTACATCCAGCACCCGCCCTACTTTGAGAACTTCGGCCCGGATGCCGGTGTCGCCGCCGATGTACTCGGTGCACGTCCTCTCGCCATCCTCGGCGACTCGGTGACGACGGATCATATCTCCCCCGCCGGTGCGATCAAGGCCAGCTCTCCTGCCGGTCGGTACTTAGTGGAGCACGGCGTGGAGGCCACCGACTTCAATAGTTACGGCTCGCGCCGTGGCAACGATAGAGTCATGGTGCGCGGGACGTTTGCCAATGTCCGTATCAAGAACCTGATGGTGCCCGGTGTGGAGGGCGGCATCACGAAGATCAACGGCGCGGGCGAGCCCGTGGCGATCTACGATGCGGCGATGGAGTACAAGGCCGCGGGTGTTCCGCTGGTGATTCTGGCCGGGCAAGAGTACGGCACGGGCTCCAGCCGCGACTGGGCGGCCAAGGGCACCGCGCTCCAGGGCGTGAAAGCCGTGATCGCGCAGAGCTTCGAGCGCATCCACCGCAGCAACCTGGTGGGAATGGGCGTCCTCCCCTGCCAGTTCCCCGAGGGCGTCAGCGCTGTAACGCTCGGCCTCGATGGCACAGAGACCTTCGACCTGACGGGAGTCGCAGGGGGAATCACCCCGCGCATGGGCCTGACCCTGACGATCACCAAAGCCGATGGCACGACAATCGAGCAGCCCGTCACGCTGCGGATTGATACGCCCATCGAGGTGGAGTACTACCTCCACGGCGGGATTCTGCCCTACGTCCTGCGGCAATTGGTGGCTCGGGCGTAACGTCCGGGTCATCGGGCGTCGTTTCACGGTCGGGCGGCATCACGAGTCCGGGCGGATAAATCAGCCTGCTGTTGCGGCAAGACCCATAAATGGGCCTACAGAGTGTGTGAGAGATGAGCCGGAGGAATTTCCCTCTGGCTCGTCGCATTTTCCGGTACTATGAGCTATGCAAAACCAGCAGGAGAGAGAGACTACCAATAGCACCGCGCGAACCGGTCGCCGTAGGTCGATAGGTGAGCTAGTTGTGGCTTGCTTGCTACTGCTATGGGGTATTGGCACCGCCTGTCTGTTATCGCCGATGTTGTTAGAGATAGTACATGGACATGGGGACAGATATGATCGTTTTTTCTCATTTTTTGTTTTTCTGGGGCTTATTCAAGCGTGTTGCTGTGTATTTGGTGGAATTGGAACCATATTGCCAAATCGAGTCCTTGCAAAGCGGTCATTGGAAGTCGTAACAGTAGGTTGGATTGGACAAGCCATATGCAATGCATTTAATGAGCAAGGTGTAGATAAATGGATAATTGTGGGATGTTTAGCATGTGCATCCATTGGCGCACTTTTCTTTCTTCTGAGTCGTTGGTTAGGCCGTCAGGAAGAAACCGATTTCAGGACGTGAACGTCTCGAACCAACCCTACCTGCGGCAGGGAGGCACTCAAGGGGTACCCGGAGGACAGGTATTTCAATGCCCGGAAGCGATATAATTTCCCCATGACCATCACGCTTGATAAACCCACTCAGCGGCGTCTGGAGGCTCTGGCGAAGAAGCAGAACCGACCGACCGAGGAAGTCGCGGCCTCGCTCATGGCGGCGGCGCTCTTCAAAGAGCCTGCGAAAGATCGCGAGAGTGAGCTGTTGCATCTGATCTCCGATGGCCTCCCAGAAAGCTTCTGGTCACGCAAGGCAGAGCTGGATACAAAAGCCGAGGCGGGGACACTCACACCTGATGAGCACACCGAGCGCCTTGCCTTTCTCACGGAAATGGAGCGCTGGCAAGTGGTACGCCTTGAGGCCGTGGTCGAGCTGGCGCAGCTACGCGAGGAGACGCCACATACGGTGATGCAGAAGCTGGGCATTCTCCCCGTTGACCTCCCCGTCGCTGTCTGAGGGCTACGATGCTTGAGGGCATAGCTACAGAAAATTTTCTTGGGGCTAAAGAGCTTTTGGGAACACCTAAGGGTTCTATAGCCGTATCGTAAAGTACCTTAGGTGCAGACAAAAATTCTGTAGCCAAGCCATCAGGAGGTTTAGTAATGCCATTAGTTTCTGTAGGGTCGTACTTGCCGACCATAGATGTTTTTTCTGCACACTGGGTGAGTGCGGAATCCAAGCTAGGGAAGCCGATTGTGCTACGCGGGGGAATGACCCGCGCCGGGCTGACGGCGCTTCGGGGGGATTTAGAAGGGGCGATTGATGCGGTCACAGATGCCTTTGCCGACTACACGGTCATGGTGGGGCAGAAGGATGTGGCGCGGGCTGAAATGGTGCCACTGGTGGCGGCGTTTAACCGGGCGGTGCGCGGGGCGCTCACCGGCACGGGTTACGAGCACAATCTTCCCGATGCCGTGGGGCCGCTCACGGGGCAGGCGGAGCTGATTAAGGCGCTCAGTGATGTGGCAAGCCGCTGGGGGCAGATTGACAACGCGACCATTGCGGGCTTTACGGGGCCGCTGACGCTTGCCGGAGGGCTGACTCTGGGGCAGTTTACGGCGAAAGTGGCGACTCTGGAGGCAGCCTATCTCGCGCTGGAGAACGCCGAAGTCGCCCTCTCGGTGGTGCGCAAAGAGCGCGATAGCCAAAGAGCGCTGGTCAAGACGGCACTGACAAGCTACCGACGGCGAATCGTGGGACTCTTTGCGCCTGAGGATGCCATTGTGCTCAGCCTGCCCCAAGTGAACCCTGAGCCCGGCTCGACACCGCCTGCGGTGAGCGTGAGCGGGGTCTGGGACGGAGCCAGCGAGACGGCGCGGCTGACCATTATCCCCCTCTCCGATCCCAAAGTGAGAGTCGCCCACTACGAGGTGCGCTTCTGTCCGGGGGCGAGCTACAAGACCGCCACCGAGGAGACGATCGGGCGCTTTGGTGAGGGCGCAACGACGTTCGAGACCACCGTCGGGCTTGCGTCCAGCGGGGCAAGTGCGCTGTTTCGTGTCTACACCATCACCGAGACGGGCAACGAGAAAGGCAGCAGCACCGTCAAGATCACCCGCTAACCCCCTGCGGGCCATGAACTCCACACGATTGCCACACGGTAGCTTGATACGCTCGGGGGCATGATAAAGCGACGTAACCTCCTTAAACTTGCCCTTGCCCTGCCCGTCACAACACTGGCGGGCTGTGGCAGTGGCTGGAACCTGGGCTTTGGCCCCCTTAAAGGCGGCGGAGGTGGCGATGGCGCAACCAGCACGCAACGAAGCACGGGTCGGGTGATCTTGCCCACGGGCTCCCCTCTGAGCCTTGGCCAGCTCCAGCTCCTCTCCGGTTACACGGCAGCGGAGCTTAAAGGCGATGGCAGCTTTACCCTGGAGCAATTTAACGCCACCCCGGCCCTCCTCCTGCTCACCGATAAAGACAAGCGCCTAGTGCTACTCGGTTTCTCGGGGAGCACCGCCAGCGGCATGGTGGGCGAGGTCAGCCCGCTCCAGACCGCCATTGCGCTACTCTTCTACGCCGTCGGAGCTTTCACACTTCCGACCGAGGCCCAGGAGCGGGTTCGGGTACTTCTGCGTGAGGATGAGCGGGTGAAGGTGCTCGCCAGCCAAATTACCACCCAGCTCGCCGCCAACCCCTACGCTCTGGCCAACAGTGATCCTGCGCTATTTGGTGCCGTGACGGCGGTTCGAGATGCCCTGGTTCCCCCAACCACACGGGCCGTCCTCACCCGCCACCGCGCCGATCCCCTCGCCACGACTCTGATTCAGACCTCACCAGAGAACGAGCAATCGGGGTTTCTTGCTGCGCCCAATGCCAGTGGCCTCGGGATGACGATCACCAACACGCGTCGCCGCAACGCCATTGTCAATATCTACGAGTCGGCCTACAAAACCGAAGCCAGTACAGACCCCGTGCCCGTCCCGGACTCCAAGTACCACCGCATTATCTACAGCGAGATTCTTTGGGGAACCTCAGGGCTCTCCGGTGTGGCAGGGACGCTTATTGACTACGCCGCAGGCTCCTACACCGACCCTGATGGCAACGTGGTCGGTGGGGCGTATGTTCCTGTGAAGAGTGGCCCCTACAGCCTTGATCTGTTTCCCAGCGAGGCCACCAGGGCCACGTATCGCGTTGAGATTATCGCCAACGGCAACGGCGGCGATCCCAATAATCTGACCGGCACCGCAAAGACCCTCGCGGGCGATCTCACACCGCTTGGGGCTCATGTCAAGATCTCCTTCATCACCTTTTTCAAAGACTTTCTCCTACCCACCATTGCCACGTTTTCCGGACTCCAAGGAAGCCTCCAGCTGGATCTGCGAGGTACTACGGGCGGCTATCCCTCCTCAGAGCTTCTCAAAAACTTCGACGATCTGGCACTGATTCTATCTGGGGTCGTGGATTCTGGAATTGCCATCAATGCAGGCAATGCACGTAGCCTCCTGATTACGGTTCTTAAGGCGCTCGCCAACAATGGCACGCTGCGCCAGAAATTTATCGAGTGGATGGTGGTGCTTTTCGCCCGCAAGGGATTCACGCAAGCTGCTGCGGGCGTGCTCCTAGGAACCCTTGCCACGGCTCTCAATGCGATTGTGATTGTGGTGGATAAAGTTCTGGGAGCCGCCGATATTGGTGCGGTGCTGGCGGACTGGGCACGCTCCGATAGCTATGTTCTCTTTGAGGCCACCGTGATCGCGGCAAGGGTCAAGCTCACCCCCCTGACGTCCACTCTGAAGGCAGGCGATCCTCTGCCGCTGCGCGCCAGCACGACCGTAGATGCACCGGTCATCACCTACCACTGGCGCATTGTGACGGGCAGTGGCACCCTGAAAAACCCGGCCAGCGGCCTGACAGGTGTTAGCCTTGACTCCGCCTCACAGGACATGATCTACCAGAGCGACGCCAACGCCGCCGATAAGGAGACCGTCACGATTGAGCTAGAGGGCTTTGTCGGTAGCGTCAACGATCCCAACCGTAGCAGTATCGGCAAGATCAACGGCACGGTGACGATAAGCAAGCCGGAGAATCTCATCAAAAACGGTGACTTCTCGGCGGGGATGTCGGACTGGAAGCAAGTGGCACTGGCAGGAGGAAGCTTTGGAGGCTATCCCAAGTTTCAAGTGTATCCTCCCTGGCCAAATTCCTTTCGAGCAGGCAACGACTTGTGCAACATCCACGTCCCCGGAAGTGCCAATGCCTATATCTCACAGACGGTCACGCTCCCGGATCGCCCTATGACACTGAGCCTTGTCGCCTGGAATAATATCCAGCCTGCTAGCCTGATCATCAGTGTAATTCAGGACGGTGCCGAGACCATTCTTGGCTCCCCCAGTCTGCCGAGTATTGTGACTCTTAACGGCGGCTATCACTACAACGGGGGGCTTCCCGTGTCTCTCTCGTACCCACTTGATGCCTTCAAAGGTAAGACGATTGAGGTGCGCTTTCGTACGACAGCCGCTGGATACGATGGCACAGTGATGAGCCTGGACGATATCGCCATTCGTTAGGAACGAAACATAATGCAACGACGAAACCTACTAAAACTTGCCCTTGCGCTTCCCCTCGCAGGCTGTGGCAGCGGCTGGCAGGCAGGCTTTGGCCCCATCCGTGACGGAGGGGGCGGAGGCTCAGATATCCCCACGCGCTTGGTAATGGGGCGAGTGGTCTTCCCCACTGGAACACCGGTGACTTTGACGGCGCTCAAGGCAGAGACGGCACTGGGAGCGACCTCTGTCGCAAACGATGGTAGCTGTCAACTACCAACGTCCCCCACAGCAACGGGCCCGATACTGGCCTGGGTACGCAATAACACGGCGATTCTCTTTCTCGGCTTTGTCACAGAGGGTGACGCGACTCTTGATGCCACATCGACGGCTTTAGCATTGCTCTATCTCTCGCTGGGAGGCTTTCAGGCGGAGGAAGCCAGCAAGCCAGTCTTGCTCAGTGGGCTCCGAAAGCACGCCGCCACTGCCACCCTCGCCCAAGTGATAGCGGCACGGGTTACCACACTTCCCATGGCCCTTGCCGAGGGCGATGCGGCACTGGGAGCAGCGCTGAAGATCGCTCACGAAACTATCGTCGCGGAGCTAAATGCAGCAGGCCGAGCCGTAGCAACTCCACAGCCAACGCGCTCTCGGGCAACCTCGTCAGCAAGCCTTCTGGTGGAGCCTGCCGTTCCGCAGAGCAACGTCCGCGTGGATCAGACAACCGCACCACAAACCTTCATCGCCACCAATCAGGCCCGGCGCTACTGCCAGGTGATGACCTACGAGATAGACCGTGAGAACAAAAGCGGACAGCGAGCCAATCCCGCAAAAGCACGGCTTGTCTCCTCAGTCTGGCTTACGAGTACGCCCGCGCTCGGATTTAAAGATACCGCGACCGGCTTTTTCAGTGGCAAGACCGCCTTCACGCCCGTCTCGACCGACCCCATCACTCTCTCCATGAACGACGGTGATGCCAAGACCTTCTTCGAGGTTGTGGTTCTCGGATCCTCGTCGCTGGTAGGTGATCCCCCTATCTACAGCGAGCCACGCTACGCAGGCGAAGTGGCAAAGTGGCGTGAGATCCGCGCCGACCTGAACCTCTCGTCTTGGGTCGCCGATGTCCTCCTGGGCTTGCTCTTAGAGCTCTGGGGGCTGCGGGACTTTGTGGCACAAAAAGGAGCAATTCGTGAGGCGGTGCAGAAGTTCCGTAAAGACTATGCGGTTATCGAGACACGACTTTTTATCGCGGCTGATGCAGGTGATCTCTCAGGAGCCCTGGCCGAGGTATTACGGCTTTTAGCAACCAGCCCCGCCTTTGTGGAGTACATGGTCTCGCTTGCCATTGCGCTCAACCCTAATCTCAAGAGCTACCTCTTTGCGGACACGGTCAAGAACAGTACAACATTGGTCACCAAGTCACTCCTGGCGGTTCTCAATGTGGCAGGACTGGTTCTAGGGGCAGGCGATCTAGGAGCCGTGCTGGTAGACCTGGCAAGCTCAGAGCAAGTGGACCGCTGGGCCGCGACTCTCGTCACCAGCGATGTTACGCTGAGTCCAGGGACTGCCACGATTGTGCCCGGAGACAGCCTCGCTCTGAGCGCACGCCTCCCAAATGCACTAGGAGCAAATATTGTCTACAAGTGGTCGCTTGCAGGGAGCGATCTTGCAACTCTAACGGATGTGAAAGAGGGCAAGTCGGGCTTGAGTATTGAGACATCAGGCGCGGAGATATCACTTGCTACAACTCCCTCGACAAAGGGAACGCTCACCGTGACCGTCGAGGCGGTTGAGATTGGTACCGGGGGAAGCCGGACGTCGCGTGGGCAGGCAGTCTCCACTATTACTGTCAACGACGATGTGCCGTTCGGTGCCGTTCGGGTTGTCTTTGATGGGAAGACACGTATTCTGCCGAAATACAGCACCCAGCGCCTCGCTGGCACCACAGGATTGGCGCTAGGGGCACTCTACCAGCAGGTCTCCACTGCGTATGGGGGGCTCGTGGGTCTCAAGCTGATCTTGCAGTTCTCTACCCCAACGGTCACGGTGGGAAGCACGGCACGCGTTGTCAGTGACTACGACCTCACGTATGAGCTTCCCGACGGCAGTAACTCTCTCTACTTCGCCCCTTCAGCTCCCGGAACCCTGACCGTCACCGCGGTGGGACAGGGCTACTTTGGCTACACCTTGAGCGTGAACCTCAAGGGCTTGCGCGGTGTTCCAACAACTGGCCCTGCAGTCTTCAAAGGCTGGGTGACAGACTACTGACAACGCAAAGAGCAGGTACTACTACCGGTTCTTGCCAAGAAATGCCCACTTTACACACTTGCGGAAGATACCTCAGTTAAACTAATACGATGAACCGAAATCTAATTCCAGCGCTTCTGGTCAGCGTCACCGTTTTTGGGCTCATGACGAGCGTCCATGCCCAAGACCCGACCATTCCGTTCTTCCGGAGCCTCTCGGGGTTTGGGCTTGATCGTACCCCGGACGGTGTCCCTAGCTATGGCCTCGCGTCGGAGGATATTGATTTCCAGGACTCGGCCACCCCCGTGAACACAGGCATTAGCTTTACCAATAAGAACTACGACGGTGCCTCGGTGAGTGTCCGCACTTCTAGCAACGACTTTGGGTTCTTCGCGGCCAAGAATTTTGCGCAGCTCTCGGTGAGTAATGTCCAGAACGCGGGCTACTACGCGATTGCGGGACGCGGCTCCCACACCACGGTCGAGTTCTTCACCCCAGAGGCACTGGCCCAGCGTGCGGTCTTCCACTGGACCGTCACCGGTAGCAGTAGCACGAATATCGGAACCGCGGGGAGCCGCATTGACTTTGCCGCAGGCGTCTATCCCACGACGGACTTCAATGGCTTCTTCGAGATACCACAAGGCCCACGCCTAGAGGCATACGGCCCCGGCAGCTACACCTACAACCTGCCGATGGTCTTGAACCAGCCTCTCGATCTGTTCTACTGGTCAAGCGCCTATATCGAAGTCAAGGACTCGGAGATTGCCTCAGTGGTAGGGGGCAGCATCAACGGTGTAGCGAACTTCTCCAGCACGTATGTTCTGGATCAGATCGATCTCTTTGATACCAACGACAATCGGATTACAAACTGGACGATGCAGGACAGTGCCACGGGCCAGCGGGTCTTTGACCAGAATGGCCCGGTGGGCTCGACCGGCAACGCAATCCCCGAGCCCATGAGCGTCGCCTTCCTCCTGATCGGAGGAACGGTGGTCGTTGTGCGCCGTCGCTTGATCGCTGCCTAGTTTTTTCGGAGCACGCGGACGCCGCGTGTCTCCAGTGGGGCGTTTCCGGTGAGCGTCTCCCCGGTCAGTAGATCGATCCAGCTCCCGGGTGCTAGCGCAATCGTGGCGGGCTCGGCGTGGTTGAGGAGATAGACAAACTCCCCACGCTGGGTCACTTCCACCCCGGCAGGCGGCGCAACGCCGTCGGCCAGCGGCGAGGCTATCCCCTTCTCGCGGCAGAGGGACCAGACAATGCGGCGCAGGCCACTGGCCTCGGGCTGGGTGGCGACGTAGTAGGCCACGCCGCTCCCAAACGTATTGCGCGTCACCGCAGGCTCACCGACATAGAAGTCCGACGTGTAGGTGGCTATTGTCTCCGCCGTCTCCAAGCGCACCCGGTCGCAGAGTAGCGTCGCCTCAAAAGTCTCGCCATCGTCGAAGCGCACGCCGTTCTTCTCGCTCGCCATCACGGCGTCTGTTTCTTCTATCCAGAGGCCCAGCACATCGCGCAATGGCCCCGGTGCGCCGCCCGGATGCACGGTATCAAACTCGTCTGTCAGGCCCGTAAACACCGAGGCCAGCAGGGTCGCGCCAGCACTCACGTGAGCTTTCAGTGCCTCGGCCTGCGTGAGAGTCAGCATCGAGAGCGTCGGGGCGAGGATCACGTCATAGGCGCTGAGATCGGCGTCGGGGCGCAGAACATCCACCTGAATCCCCAGGCTCCAGAGCGCCGTGAAGTAGCTACGGCACAGCTCGACATAGCTCAGATCGCGGGTCGGGCCGCTGGAAAACGACAAGCCCCACCAGTTCTCCCACGAGAAGAGCAGCGCGACTCGGGCCGTGACTCGCTTGCCAAGCAATGCACCGCCCAGGGTATGCAGCTCTTTTCCCAGTGCCTTCACTTCCTGGAATACCCGCGTGTCCGTCCGGTTGTGGTGCTCGACAATCGCGCCGTGGAGCTTCTCAATCCCACCTTGGCCGCGTCGCCACTGGAAGTACATCACCGAGTCCGCGCCGTGCGCCACGGCCTGAAACGACTGGAGGCGCAGCTCGCCGGGCAGCTTTACCGTGTTGTAGGGCTGCCAGTTCTGCTGCGACGGGCTCTGCTCCATCAAGAGAAACGGCTGGCCGTCCTTGAGGCCGCGCATCAGCGAGTGCGTGAAGGCGACATTGGCCGGTGGGCTGCCCTGCGGCGGGTAGCTGTCCCAGCTCACCACATCCATTTCCTTAGCCCACTCGTGGTAGTTCAGCGGGAGAAACGTCCCCATCAGGTTCGTGGTGATCGGGATATGGGGCGTGATCTCTCGCAAGACAACCGCCTCGGCGCGGTAGCAGTTCAGCAAGCTCTCGCTCTGAAAGCGCTGCCAGTCCAGCTTCAGCGCCTGGATTGCCCCCTCGCCATTGCGGTACGGCGGCTCGACCTGCGCTAGATCCGTGAACGTATGCCCCCAAAAACTCGTGTACCAGCGCTTGTTTAGCTCGGCGAGGCTCCCGTACTTGGCTTTCAGCCACTCACGGAACGATGCGGCGCAGGTCTCGCACCAGCAGTAGTTGCCATACTCGTTGCTGACATGCCAGAGGAGCACTGCCGGATGGTCTTTGTAGCGCTCGGCGAGCTTTCGGGCCAGATTGGTCGAGAGCCGACGGAAGTTCTCCGAGTTCGGGCAGAAAGTATGGCGATTCCCGTGGCGGCGGCGGTTGCCCATCTCGTCTGCCGTCAAAACATCGGGGTACTTCTGGGTCACCCACGCAGGCACGGACGCTGTGGCCGTTGCCAGGCAGACTTTTATCCCGCCCGAAGCGAGCTTATCTAAAATCTCGTCAAGCCACTCAAACGTGAACGTGCCTTCGTCGGGCTGGAGGCTCACCCACCCAAAAACGGGCAGCGTGGCGACATTGAC
>NZ_JANNYP010000328.1:0-22476 GCF_031410135.1 Armatimonas sp.
GTCTGGTGGACACGGAGCGTAAGCAGTTCCGCCCTCTGATGACACCGTTTGAAGATCAGGAAGCACTAGTGAAGATTGCGAGGGTTCCTGAGAAGGACTTGCTACTCTTTATCAGCTCGGCCTCTAAGCGCAGGCCAGCAACCAGCACCGTAACTTTTCTCTCGCCAGAGGGAAGATTTACTCCCTTAGTTTTCATGGGAGAACCTCCCAACATAAACTCTTTGTACTTTGAAGGGTTTCTGCGCGAGAGTCAGGAAGCGATTTTTCAAGACTGGTACGAGGACTTGGACAAACCCGATGAGCCGGGAATCGCAACATGGTACGCTCTACGCCCTGGTGAGCGAGAAGCGCGTCTTCTTCCCGGTGAGCCTAAGAACCTGTTCACCCCCTACGCCAGCGATCTGGCTCTACTTAAGGCGGACTCTTCCCCTCTCGCTCTGTGGGAAGAGAGCGCAAAGCTAACCAGTGAACACTTTCCTATAACAGAGACAACCGCGCTGTGTTTGAAGGCAACCGAGCCGGGAAAGGACAAAGACAAGGGGCAGGCCTTGGTGGCAGTTGCCCCCTATCCCTACCTTGCATCAACCTCCGAGGACGAAGATACAACCTCTGTCCTGCTCCCCGATCTCTCCGCTGTGCTCTATCTCCACGAAGGTAATCTCTACGCGACCTCGCTGACAAAGAAGCCGTAGCATGGGGCTCCCTGAACCGAAGGGAGCTGCCCACTTTCAGTGGGTAGCACTCTTTCCCGCCGGACACCCGCTCCGCGCCAGCTTGCCGTAAGCCCATAAGTCCCCCCCTAACCCCCGCTGGGCGAGGGGACAATAAGGAATCTGATTCCTTTGATCTCCCCCGTGGGACGGGGGCTGGGGGGCGGTACAATACCCAAATGGCAGCAAGACCTAAAGGCATCTGTAGCTACTGCGGCGAGGAAATTGCCAAGCAGAGCACCGTCAAGCACCTGCACACGTGCGCGAAACGGGTGGCGGCGATAGACGCGGCGACGGGAAAAACCGAGCGGCTGTTCTATCTGCGAGCCGAGTGTGAGTTTAATAAAGGGCTCTTTCTTGATCTGGAGGTGCGCGGCTCTGCGACTCTGAACGACCTGGATCGCTATCTACGTGCGATCTGGCTGGAGTGCTGCGGCCACATGAGTGAGTTTGCCTACAAAGCGTGGGAGGACACAATTGATTCCTCGCGCAAGGTGGAGAGTGTCTTCAAAACGCGCAAGCAAATCACCCATCTTTACGACATGGGCTCGACCTCGGAGACAACGCTTCGGGTATTGGCCGAGCGCAAGGACGCTCCCACCACCGAGCGTCCTCTCGCTCTCATGGTGCGCAACAAAATGCCCGAGGCGAGCTGCGACGAATGTGGAAAACCCGCCCGCTGGATGTGCAATGAGTGCCTTGCCGAAGAGGGCAAGTATGTCGCTCTGTGCGACGACTGCCTGGAGCCACACGGACACCTGACCGACTACCCCCCCACGCTTCTGATCAACTCCCCCCGCATGGGAATGTGCGCCTACGAAGGCCCGGCAGAGGCTCCCTACTAAGGCGGTAAAATAGCCTTATGGCATCGGACATATCCTGGTCAGAGATCAAGAAGGAGCTGGCTTTGCTCAATCAGCAAGAGATGCTCAGCCTTATCAAAGACCTCCACGACGCATCGGCGAGCAACAAGACCTTCTTGCAGGCGCGGCTACTCAAGGGCGAGGTGGTGCTCGACGACTATGAAGTGCGCATTTACACCGCGTTTTTCTCCCGCAGTAAGCACGGCCCCACTGACGGCTACCCCAAGCTACGCGAGGGCAAGGCCGTGCTCAGCGAGTTTAAGAAAGCCCGCCCGAGTGACCTCCGAAACTATCTGGACTTGCAGCTCTACTACATCGAGACCGGAACCAGCTTGACCCGGCAGTACGGCGACATGTACGAGAGCTTCTACGACAGCCTGCTCTCCGTGATGGGCGAGGTGGCTAAAGTGCTGGAGAAGCCCGAGAACCACACGCTCTACACCTACTTTCTCCCCCGCCTCAAGCATCTCTACCGCGATGGTGACGGCTTTGGCTGGGGCTACAGCGACGAGCTCCAAGACTCGCTAGAGAGTATCGCAGAGGCACACGGCGACACGAATGTGTATCCCAAACGAAGCTGGTAGGCTACGGTACAATAGCCGCTGTGACTGTCTGCATTTTAGGTGGGGGAATTATCGGCCTGTGCTCGGCGTGGTACGCGGCGGAGCGGGGCTTTGCGGTGGTTGTGCTGGAGCGTGGGCAAGAGACCGGCGATAGTTGCTCGCTGGGCAACGCCGGGATGATCGTCCCGAGCCACTTTGTGCCGCTCGCTGCGCCGGGGATGATGGCCTACGGTCTGAAGCAGCTCGCCAACCCCGAGAGCCCGTTCTGGATTCGTCCCAAGCCCACTAAGGAGCTGATTGACTGGGGGCTGAAGTTTATGCAGTCTGCCACGAAAGAGCACGTGGACAAGAGTGCGCCGCTCCTGCGCGATCTGAACAATGCCAGCCGTGCGGAGTACGAGACCCTCGCCGATGCCTTTGGCAATGACTTTGGACTGGTCAAGCGCGGCCTGCTGATGCTCACCAAGACCCCGCACGCGCTCGACGAAGAGATTGCAATGGCGGCAAAAGCGCGGGCGCTGGGAATTCCGGCGGAGGCTCTGACGCCTGAGGAGACCGCCCAGCTTGATCCGAACGTCACGATGGACATTGCAGGCTCCGTGTACTTTCCCAACGACTGCCACCTCTCGCCCGGAAAGCTGGTCGCCGGGATGAAGACACGGCTGGCAGAGCGCGGCGTGCGCTTTGTCTATGAGGCAGAGGTCACCGGCTGGATCACGACCAAGGGACGCGTCACCGCAGCACTCACCCGCGTCGGGCAGTTCGAGGCCGATCAGTTCGTGCTCGCAGGCGGTGCCTGGAGCCCCGAGGCGGCGCGTGGGCTAAGTCTCTCGCTACCGATGCAGGCCGGAAAAGGCTATTCCCTAACTCTGGAAAACCCCAAGCAGCTCCCCGAGATCTGCTCGATCTTTGTGGAGGCGCGCGTGGCGGTCACTCCAATGGGGGGGACGCTCCGGGTCGGGGGAACCATGGAGATTGCGGGCAACGATCTGTCGGTGAACCCACGCCGTGTGGCGGGAATTGTTAAGTCCGTGCCGCGCTACTACCCGGCGTTCTCGGAGGAAGATTTTGCGGGCTTGCCCACTTGGAGCGGCCTGCGTCCCGTCAGCCCGGATGGTTTGCCCTACATCGGGCGACCCGCTAAGTGGAGCAACGTCGTGGTCGCCACTGGCCATGCCATGATGGGCCTCTCGCTCGGCCCCGTCACCGGAAAGCTCGTGGGGGAAGTGCTGGCGGGAGAGCCGCCGAGCATCGCACTCGACATGCTCTCCCCCGATCGGTTTGCTTAGCTCAGCTTCTTCAGAAGCGTGACACGGCCAATGGGAAGCCACTCCACCACGAGAATATCGCCGTTGTGGAGGAACTTGGCGGAGTGCGGGTGCACGAACTTTCCGGGCACAAACTCACCGCGTGCCTTGCCTCGTCCGGGCAGATTCTCGACCGTTGTTCCATCGCCTAGTGCCACCGCCACTTTGTTGTTCTTATCAAGCACCGTCACGATACTGCGCAAGTCGGGTACCAAAAGCAAGTCGCCCTGCGTGTGGAAGTGACACGGTTGGCGCATGCCGTCGGTGTCGAACTTGATGTGCTTGCCGTCCATCGTGAAGTACTGTAGGCGGCTGTTGGCACGATCGGCCACTACCACCTGCGGCTCTTTTCCACGTGTGTCCACCCAGATGCCGTGGGCCTGGAGTACCTTACCGGGCTCCTTACCCTTGCCCCCAAAGACACGGATAAACTCGCCCTTGATGTTGTACTGCGTGATGTAATCTGAGCCGTAGCCATCGGTGATGTAGAAATCGCCATTGGGAGCCAGCGCCACATTGGTGGGCGTAAAGTTCGAGTTGCTCTTATACACCCGCCCCGTGTCTGCGATGAGGTCATTGAGTCCCTTGGTCCAGAGCGCTTTTCCGTCGAGCGTCGTCTTGACCACGTTTTTATGCGCCGTGTCGCAGTGGTAGAGATACTCAACCCCACTCTCCTTGCGAATATCGAGCCCGTGACCGCCGCCCTTGAACTGTGCCCCAAACGAGCGCAGGAACTTACCGCTCTTGCTAAAGACATAGATCGCATCGTCGCTCTTACTACCTCCGCCGACGGTGTGCGAGATGTAGATATTACCCTTTTCGTCCTGTGCCACGCCTTGCGTATCGCCCCACTTGTGCGTATCCGGCGGCACCAGCCAGTCGTGGATACACTCGTAGCGTAGCGAGCCTGTGCCTAAGATCAGCTTCGGCGCGTTCTGCATCGCCTCGGCATCACGTGAGGCGAGTAGGTCGGTAATCACGGCAGCGGCAGCCGTCGCCCCCGCTTTGAGAAGAAGACTGCGGCGGGTCAGGAGGCCACGCTGCTCCAGAGGAAGATCGTTTTCCGTAAATTTTTCGTTCATGGTAGTTGCTTCGACAGGCGCGAGAGGTTTTCCTCCAAAGGGCGGCGAATCCTCCGTCATGGTTCCTGTCGTCCCTGCCCTCGTTGTCTTTGCTGCACAGGCCCGTACGCCTCGCTACTTCACCAACGCCGAGAACGTGCGGCGTATCGCAGCAGGCAAGCGCTTTGTTGCCTTTGCGACTTCGGGTGGCGTGCGCGTCTTTGAACGTACAACCCAGAAATGGCGCGTCTACACCCAGAACGACGGCCTCCCGACACATAATATCCACGATGTGGTTTTCGATAAAGCCAAGCCCGACACGCTCTGGATTCTCTGCGGCGCGTGGGGCGACTGGGCCAACGAGCAGCCCGAGCCGGACTTGCGAATAATCACGCTGGACTTAGCAAGCGGCAAAGTAGAACCTGTCGCGCCGTCGATTCCTGCGCCGCGCACAGCCCGCATGGGCTACCAATACTTTCTCGACTACCGTCTGAGCATCTCCGAGAGCTGGGCATTTATCTTCACGGACAAAGGCATGGCGCTGGCCTGGGATCGAAACACCAAAAACTGGACGCGGCAAGTGAGTGTCGAACCAACGCCAGCACGACCTAGTTTCTACCCAGGGTGGCGTGCGACGGTCGCCAAGACTGCTGAGACCGCATCCTTTCTGGCGTTCTATACGGGCCCGATCACAGCAATCTCGATGTCAACTCCCGGCTGGGAGGGCACAAAAAACGGCTTGCCCACCATCTGGCTCTATGACAAAGAGACACAAAAACTCACAGCGCATCTCTTACCTAAAGCTGGTAAGAAGGTGCGCTCAGAAACTCAACCCGACGGAAGCGAGATCTACACCGAAAATATTGGCCCTCTCAATTTCTTAAAGGACACAGAATCTAATTCTATTCTTGTTGAGGTTCTCGAAATCGAGTATCAAGACATACATAAAGAAGACTCCCGTGCTCGTAGAATTGGAGCCTTCACCGTTGTTTACCGAGTCGCGCCGTACTTAGCAAGCCCCATCGAGATCTCACGTCGCCGAAGAACGCCAGAGATGCCACCGCTCACCTACGAGTCCGCCTCGTTGCCTTATTTACAAGGTTTCTTCATGACGGATTTCTTACTAGAGGAAAACACGCTCTGGATCGCAGGCTACAACGACCCCGACCGTGAGCGCTCCTCCGGGATTGCGCAGCTGGATTTGACCATGCGAAAGTGGGTGGGGCCAAAGCCAGCCGAGTCGGGGCTCTCGGCAAATTTCCTGCGGCTCAATCCTACTCCTAGTGGCCTCGAAGCGCGAAGTAGCTTTTTCATGCCCTCTCGCTTCTACGACCCAGCAACAGGCAACTTTGACAAACCAAAGCCAAAGCTCAGCTACGACGCTCCCCTCGCGAACTCCACCATCCCTGACCCTCGTATCCCTGTCGAGGAGCAGGGCTATACACAACGCTGGTACGGCTTGAATGTCCTAGGCTATGAGGGTAGTACAGCGCTTGTGCTCGCCACTGCCAAACCGACACCACGAAATCTCTGGGTGAACGAGGAGCGTAGGCCACAAACTCCAAGCTACGACACGCTCTATTTCTATGATGTACCGACAAAGAAGCTCACCAAACTTGTGGCTCCTAGCCTGACGGGGCTACAGTTCAAGGCCGCCGGATTTACCCCGGAGGGCTTTTTCTTCCTGACGGAGGAGCGCACTCCCACAGAAAAACGAGGCAATCCCGTTGTTCTTCGCTGGAACCGAAAGACGGGGGCGATTAAGCGTTACCCAGAGTCTCTGTTTCGTAGTGTCAGTGTCGCCGCCCAGCGCACCGCAGGCACACAGCAACAAACCGATCTCAAACAGCGACAAAAAGAGCGCAACAAGCGGCTCCTAGAAAACCCTCAAGACCTCGAAGAGCCCGTCACCATAAAGCCAGTGGGGGCGTTTCTTCCCACGCTTCGGGGTCTCTTTGTCAACGCCGCAGGCACAACCTGGCTTCGGCTGGATCAGCATCTGTTTCGCTACGATGCCCGCCGCGACACCTGGTTTGCCGAGGGCCTCGCTGATAGCTTGAGTCCTGAGGGCGAGACAGCGCTCTGGAAACAAGTAGGGCCAGAGTGGTGGCGCTTCGGGAGCAGTGAGGGACGCCGGTTACGTGGTGAAGTGGCTCGCTGGAGTGCAGGAACGGGCTGGAAAAAGCTAGAGCTGGGAGCAGATGCCCGCCAAGCAAGCAACCGCGTTGTCTTCCATGATGGTGCACTCTGGCTGACGGGCGTTGGGGTGCTACTGCTACCTCCCAGTGCCTGGGTCTTCCAAAAGTAGCAGGATTCTTTTTGTCTTTTCGCGAACGTTGCATCCATGACACCATTCAATGTTGCCGTAATCGGCTATGGCTTTGCGGGGCGCTGTTTTCATAGCTACTTAGTGGGGCTGACACCAGGACTGAAGCTCCATGGGATTGCCTCGCGTGACCCACAAACACAGGAACGGATTGTGCGGGATCGTGGCTGCCGGGCTTATGCGGGGCTGGACGATGTCCTCAAAGATGACACCATTGATCTAGTGGTGCTCGCGTCACCCTCGGCAGTACACTGCGAGCAGGCCGTGGCGGCGCTGGAGGCGGGCAAGAACGTGGTCACCGACAAGATCATGTGCCTCAATCTAGCCGAGTGTGACAAGATGATCGCGGCAGCAAACCACAGTGGCAAGCTCCTAACGGTCTTTCAGAACCGGCGCTGGGACGGCGACTATCTCACGGTGAAGCATCTGATGCAGAGCGGCGAGCTGGGCACCGTGCGCTGGATGGAGCTAGCGTGGCAGGGCTTTGGCGCGTGGGGCGGCTGGCGCGGCGCGGCGGCGATGGGCGGTGGGCGCTTCTTTGATCTGGGGGCACATCTGGTGGATCAGCTACTGACGCTCCAGAACTCCCCTGCGGAGAGTGTCTACTGCCGCCTGCGCCGTGACTACGATGCGAGCGACATTGACTCCGAGGCACTGATTGTCATTACCTTCGCCAACGGAGCCACAGGGATCGCCGACCTCTCCGGCACAAGCGCGATCTCCAAGCCCCGTTTCCGGGTACATGGGAGCCGCGCCACTTTCGTGAAGTATGGCCTCGATCCGCAAGAGAAAGCCATGATCGCTGGGGAGATTGACACCGCGCTGGAGTCGCCGGAGCACTACGGAGTTCTCCATGACGGCAAGATCGAGCGCCCCATTGTCACCCTGCCTGGTCGCTGGCGCAGCTTCTACGAGAATGTCGCCGAGCATCTCGCTGGAAACGCCCCGATTGCTGTCCCACTGGCCGAGTCCCGCGCGGGGATGCAGGTCATAGATGCCGCCCTGAAGTCCGCTGCGACCGGGGAGGTCGTTCGACTCTGATTCTAGCGGTACAATAAGTGCCCTGTGCGAATCTTGCAGACTATTGTCAACGGCCCTGAGCCCTGCCCCTATCTTGCCGACAAGAGCTGGATCATGAAGTACCAGCATATCGGTGAGATGGCACCAGGTGAGTACGAGCGGCGGCTTCGGCTGGGCTGGTTTAAGTTCGGGGCGTTTTTACAGCGTCCGGTCTGTGAGGGCTGCAATGAGTGCCTCTCCATGCGCGTGCCGATGGACGAGTGGCAGCCCAATCGGATTCAGCGGCGCACCCTCGCTAAGAATACAGAACTTCGGGTCGAGGTGAATACGCCCCCGATCTGCGACCCCGAGCGGCTTTTGCTCTATAACCGCTACCGGATTGCCCAGACACAAGAGAAGGGCTGGACCCCCACTCTCATGGATTCGGCCTCCTACCAGCGCGAGTTCCTAGTCGGCCCCACCGAGATGACGGAGATCAGTGTCTGGGATGGGAATCGCCTCAAGGCTATTGTCCTCACCGATGTCGAACCCAATGCCGTGGCTGGTGTGACGCACTACTACGACCCGGACTGGCGCGAGCGCTCCATCGGGCTCTTTGCGATGCTCCAGACCTTCCTGCTGGCCCGTGAGCTGGGTAAGGCATGGGTCTATCTGGGCTACTACGTGGAAAACAGCCCGACAATGGGCTACAAACTCCAGTTCCGCCCCTGCGAGCTACGTGGCTGGGACGGAACCTGGAGCCGAGTGGCGAAGTGACTACTGAACCATGACGAAGTCGCTGTAGTGGAACTCGTAGGAGTCGTTGGTGGCGTTATAGTCAGCCCAGAACTTCGTCGGGTAGAGGGTTGGGGCGGCCAGGCCGAACTTTGCGGGCTGGGGAACCGGGAGGGTGAACGATTCCTTAGAGAGCATCAGCTCCTGGGTCACCATCGGCTCGACAAAGACTACTTTACCATTGTAGTAGCCCTGAATCATCGTCTTGATGAACTTACGCTCGCCATTGAGTGCCTCGTGATCCGCGTGTGAGATGGCATGGGTTCCCATCTGGGGCACCCCAAAGGGTTCCATCACATACCCCGCTGGGAGTACCACCGAGCTTGCCTGAGAGCCAGGATCATCCGGGTTGTAGGTGCGGATTGTTGCATCGGGCACGTTGTAGAAGTGGACATCGAAGTGTGGTGTGAGGTAGTAGGCACCCGGATGGCCCTGTGGGTTGGCATGGAGTGCCAGGGTGTTAAAGAACGTCTTCTGTCGCACCACTTCGGGGTACTTCAGTGATGCCACCGCGCCTAGGGGGCCGTCGCCTGGAGGAGTTGTCGCCAAGTCCCTCACCAGTGTCATCGGGATCGTCGCGCCAACTTCGGAGACCATACCGCTGCTGTCTACCATTGCCCAAGTCTCGACCTTGCCCGTTCCAAAGGTGCGACTTTCCCCGACCACACGGCTCAGAGTCGGGCTCGTGCCGCCACAGCCCGCAAGAGAGATCAAAGAGAGAGCCGAGAGTGCAAAAAGCCCTCCGAGAGAAAGATTGTTTTTTGTCATCATCGTTTTTTTTCCTTTATAGGGATACCTGCCATTCCGGTATTATAGTACCCAGACTACGCTCTGATGAATCTTAGTCGTCGTTCAGACAAAAGTCAGGATTACACCAAGAAACGGAAGTCGATTTTGGACGACTACTTAGGAATCATTTGCGGTAAAATGTCTCTATGAAAAGCAACCCTTGCCACCGGTTTCAGCGCGCACTCTCGCGCCGTGAGCTCCTCCAGACCAGCGCTTCCGGGTTTGGGATGCTCGCCCTTGCTGGGCTCCTCGCCGACGAAGCCAAGGCGACGGAGAATCCTCTTGCGCCGAAGAAGCCGCACTTCCCGCCTAAAGCCAAGCGTGTGATCTTTCTTTTTATGCATGGTGGCCCCTCTCAGGTAGACACGTTCGACCCTAAACCCCTGCTTACCCGCGACAGTGGGAAACCCTATGGTGGCCAGCGCCCCCGCGTGGTCTTTGCGCAGACAGGGAACTTGCTGGGCTCGCCGTGGCAGTTCAAAAAATATGGCCAGTGTGGCACCGAGGTCAGCGATCTCTTCCCCGAGGTGGCCAAGTGTGTGGACGATATGTGTGTCATCCGCTCGCTCCACGGTAGCAACCCGGCCCACGGCGGCGCTCTGCTCAAAATCCACACGGGAACCGATGTCGGGGTCCGCCCCTCGATGGGAAGCTGGGCAGTCTATGGCCTGGGCACCGAGAACCAAAATCTCCCTGGCTATGTCACTATCTGCCCGACGCTGGGCCACGGTGGCGTCCAGAACTGGAGCTCGGCGTTTCTCCCCGCCTGGACCCAAGGCACGCCCATTGGCAACGCGGCGATCAAGGCCAAAGAGGCAAAGCTTGCACACCTGGACAACCCCGATGCATCCGCGGTGCTCCAGCGACTCCAGCTCGATAACCTCCATGATCTTGACTCCGAGCACCTCTCCCACTGGGGAATAGACCCCGTGCTGGAGGGCCGCATCCAGAGCTTCGAGCTGGCGTTTCGCATGCAAGTGGAGGCGCCCAAGCTCATGGATATCTCCAAAGAGACCCAAGCCACGCTGGATCTCTACGGCATCAACAAAGAGCCCACGGATAACTTCGGACGACAGTGCCTTCTCGCACGCCGCTTCTGCGAGGCGGGGGTTCGGTTTGTGCAAGTGACCCACTCCTATAAATGGGATCAGCACGGGGATCTGAAAAACGGCCACACGAAAAACGCCGCCGAGGTGGACAAGGGAATCGCGGGGCTGCTCAAAGACCTCAAGCAGCGTGGGCTTTTAGACGACACGCTCGTGCTCTGGGGCGGCGAGTTTGGCCGCACGCCCACCGCGCAGGGCGGCGATGGCCGCGACCACAACCCCCACGGCTTCACGATGTGGATGGCAGGCGGCGGGGTCAATCCCGGCACGGTCTACGGCTCCACCGACGACTACGGCTGGTTTGCCGAGGGCGATAAGTGCCACATCCACGACCTGCATGCCACGATGCTCCATCTGCTGGGCATAGACCACACCAAGCTCACCTACCGCTACGCCGGCCGCGACTATAGGCTCACCGATGTGGAAGGTGTTGTTGCCGCGAAAGTCCTCAAAGACCCCAGCGCACTTAAGCTCGTCGGATAGCATGTCCCGTTCTTACCAGCGCCTGCAAGCTCTCCAAGAAGAGGTGGAGGAGGCGCTGGAAGACGGCGACTTGCCCCTCGCACGCCAGCGGGCACAGGAATGGCTGGAAGCGGACACCGATCCGACGGCCTGGCACTACGGCAACACCATCCACAATGCCAACCAGTTTCTGGGGCTTGTCGCGGTGCGCGAGGGAGATTTAGAGGCTGCGAAGCGCTACCTACTTGCCGCAGGAAACTCTCCTGGCTCGCCGCAGCTCAACACCTTCGGTCCGCAGATGCACCTTGCTCAGACCCTGCTAAGCCGAGAGGAGGGTGACTGCGTGCTGGAGTACCTTGATCTCGTCGCTAAGTTCTGGTGCAGTTCGCAACCCGTTCCCAATCTCTTCGCCCAGCTACTGTCGCGCTACGGCACTACTCAGAATGCTCGCAAGTTAATGCATTGGAAATTAGCCATTCAGGCGGGAGAGCAACCTCGTCTGAATCGTGTTAATCTGGTGTGAAATTATGGTATCATGTAATGGTGAATAATATGATACCAAAAAACGAAACACAATCTTTTACGGTTCGCCTGCCTGTGGAACTCTACGAAGCGAGCACAGCAATTGCTCTAGAGCGTCGGGTTAGCATGAATGCGTTGGTTCAGGAGCGCCTCGCGGTGTTGGTGCGTGAGGAAGAGCAAAAAAGCCTCTACGATGCCTTCAGCTTAGTAGGTGAGGACGAAGAAGAGTCGTCGGTTGCTTTTGCGCACGAGGCACAGGCAGAGGTGGTCTGTCGCGATGAGTGAGCCAAAACGCGGCGAGCTTTTCTGGATAGACTGGTCACCGGGGCGCGGCTCGGAGCAGCAGGGTCGTCGCCCTGCCTTGATTGTCCAGACCGATAGCGCCAACACCAATCCCCGCTACCCCAACACAATTGTGGTTGCGGTGAGCACCAAGGGCCGTCCGGTTCCTTTTCATATTGCGCTAGAGCCCACGGCCCAAAGCGGCCTCAGTGAACTCTCCTACGCCAAGTGCGAGCAGCTGATGACCGTGAGCAAGGAGCGGCTGGGCGAAAAAATCGGTCAAATCAGCCCCGATGAACAAGCTGCTGTAGACACTGCCCTGCGCCTGACACTCCATCTCGGCTACAATGCTTTGACATGAATACGCTTCAAGACAACACCCAGAGGCTGCTCTCTGCCGCGCTTGCCTCAGACTTTGGCTTCCAGCGCCTCGGCTATCTCTGTGACCGGATCGGCAATCGCTTGTCGGGCTCCAAGGGGCTGGAGAAGGCGGTGAGCTGGGCGGAGAGCGAGATGCGCCGCGATGGGCTGGAGAATGTCCGAGCCGAGCCGGTGCTGGTGCCCAAGTGGGTGCGCGGGAAAGAGTCTGCGATGCTGCTCGCGCCCGAGAAGCGTGCGCTGGCGATGCTGGGGCTTGGGGGTGGGTGACGGCTCCGGTTTTAGTCGTGGAGAGCTTTGCGGAGCTGGCAACACGATGCTGCATCTTTTCGGCATTGACCACACCAAGCTCACCTACCGTTACGCAGGCCGGGACTATCGTCTCACGGATGTCGATGGCGTCAGGGCCGCAAAAGTCCTGAAAGACCCTAGCTCGCTGAAGTTTGTGGTGTAAGTTAAGGCAGTGTCCGTTCTCGAACCCACCCACCTCGTCGCTCAGCACCCTCCCTGCAGCAGGGAGGGTGGATACGAGCCGTGCGAGTAGCCGGGTGGGTTCGGTTTGGATCGTGTCAGCCTAGTGTCGCTCTAAGGGCTAGAGACCTGTGATGAACCACTGGCCTGCAGCATTGCTAGGGCTACCCGTCCTAGTGATGTAGGGCGACTGGCTAGAGAGCCAGACATACTGGTTGAACTTGAGGCTCTTGATGGCGTAGGTACCGTTACCCTGCCGCTCCAGACTGAAGTTCGCACCATCAGGATTGCTCCAGAGCTTCACCGCCCCTGTTGTTGCGTTGTAGCTAAAGTACAGGTTCTGGCCATTGACCTTAAGAACACAGTTATTCAGTGGGCCAACCACAGTGAATGACACCGGAGTGCCTGGCTTGCAGTAGAGCCACTGATTGTCCTTAAGTCCGTCTGTTGCGCAGATAAACTGACCGTTTGAGGTGCTTTTAATCGTGATGATTTTCTGTGCCTCTGCCACTGCGGGGATCGGAAGAGCCACTCCAGAAAGGACTAATTGGGTTGTCAGTGTGGAGAAAGGCACTAAATTAGCCGGCATCTGTACTGATATCCCAAATTGACTGCACACACGCTGGAAACTATCTCTAATCTTACCATAATTTGCCTCGTTAGAGGTGTAGTATCCCACATAGTTAGGGTTTCCCACCTCAAGGCCATTTGTGTAGGAGTCAATTTGTGCACGAATCAGGCTAGTAGTAAATCTACGGGCAGTATTTGAGTTATCAATGACGATTTGGTTGATGTACTTTCCTTTTCCTGACCATGAACTATCCACAATTCCTGTGGCAGGGCTGTAATTATTAAACATCGCGCTTGGGGTTTCCCCTAGTGCTCGGGTCATGAAGGTGCGTACGTAACTAATTCCTTCCTCAAGGCAGCGCAAGGCACACAGTGGATCAAAGGGAGGGCGATCCGGTTGATGTCCCATTAGCCCATGCCCCAGCGGCTGAAAATAGGGCCTGAATTCTTTGGCACTGGAGTTCGGGTGAACTCGGTGTGCCCAGGTGTCTTGCTGGTAGTGAAAAAACACCCCAAGGTACTGGAGCTTCCGAAGACGATCAGGCATATTGATAGCTCGTTCGAACATCTCCTCCTTGCGTTTAAGGACGATATTGGGGTCGGGGGTTGGAGGAAGGGCGTGCCAGAGGCCCTCTTCGCGAATATTGGGTATTGCACCGTTGTTTGCTAGTGTCCCGTTGGAATCATCCATCCCTTGGTCACATTGCGCAACTGTTAGAGCATCGTTGTGGTTTAAGCCGGCAGCTCGACACAGGACATAGGTCACTTGGTAGTGGGTGTCTGGGTCGTATGCGTGGGCGGGCTTGGGTGCTAAGGCTAGCAGGAGGCTGGCCATGCTCACGCCGATAACCCGTATCGCCGTGAGGTTAGAACTCATCTTTCTCATTTTGTTACCTTTGTTTACTAAACCATCGTCACTTGCCGTGATCAATGAATATAGCGTACTGTAACACAACACCCTGAATTATTCCTGAAATGTCTCTGAACTCAGGAAGTGGGCCAATAAAGTAGTTCCTTCTGCCGCAAATTCCCCCGTGAGAGGGATTTGTGGCCTCGGAAAAATAGAAAGATACTTTTGAGCTTACGAGAGTGGTTCTAGCGCAATGATGAGCTGTGCTAAAAGCGCGTTGATCTCTGCGATGGAGATGTAGTCGCGGTCGTCGCTGTTGGTGGGAATCGGAGTGAGTATTTTAAGAAACGAATCCTCAGGGTGGTTGGCACGCGCTGTGCTCACCAAGGCATTGTAGGAGGGCACCATGTAGGGGCAGGAGCTGACGGGAATCGCGTGGCGCAGGTGCTGGATTCCCACGGTGGCCATCACCATCTAGGACGCGCCGCAGTTCGCGCGTAGCAGGCACACTTCGAGAAAGACGCACGCTCGGCCAATGTGATCGGGGAGTGGCGCGGTCGCGAAAAGCCCGAGGAGATTGTTCTGGTGGGCGGGCACCTGGATAGCTGGGACGTCGGCCAAGGAGCCCATGATGATGGCGGGGGCTGCATCGCAAGCTGGGAGGCCGTACGGCTCCTGAAAGTTCGCGGAATCCGGCCACGGCGCACGGTACGGGTCTGTTTGTTCACGAATGAAGAGAACGGCGGTCGGGGCGGCGACGCTTACGCGGCAACGCATAAATCCGAGAAACATGTGCTTGCCATCGAGACCGACGGCGGCGTGGACACTCCGATAGGCTTTGGACTGAGTACCAAAACGCCCGACGGCATGGAGCGGGCACGGGAGATCACCGAGCGGCTCAAGCTGGAACTCAAAGACGGCGGCGGCGGCGCGGATATCGGCCCGATTGGCACAGCAACCGGCTGCCCTACCATGGGCCTGCTCAACGACATGAGCCTCTACTGGAATATCCATCACACACCTGCGGATACTTTTGATAAAATAGACAAGAAGGCGCTCCAGCAGTGCATTGCCGCGATGGCCGGAATGGCCTGTGCTGTGGCGGAGCTGAACGAGAAATTTTAAATGCGACGAAACCTGCTGCCTGCTCTTCTGGCCGTCTTGGGAACCGGCTTTACCCTCACCTACCTCTGGCACGGCTCCCGTGTCGTTCAGCAGCAGCGGGGCCTCCGAGCTACTCCGCAAACGGTTCACGCAAGCCTCACAAGTCTTGTTGTGCCTGCTCCCTCCCTGGATGGGCACTACGTCTTGTTGCGCCACGACACTCATGTTGGTACTCGTGACTGGACACCGATTCTCGCCCTTCACAAAACAAAAACAGGCAGGGCTCTGTGGCAAAAGGAAAATTTCTCCGTCGATCCTGAGTGTTTCTCTGAGCAAGGCAACCATTTCGTTGGGCGGCGCTGGGACTTAGGGAAGACACGTGAGCTGCTTATCGGAGTTTATGAAACGCAGACGGGCAAGTGTGTCGCAGAGTTTCCCAATAAAAATGCCTATAGCAGTGCTCTCTCCGCCGATGGCCGTTTTCTGGCAGTTCCTCAAGGAGAGGTTCTTAGGGTCTGGGATGCCCATACCAAGACCGAGCGTTTGCGGGTTGCCGCTCCCTCTCTCAAAGATCTTAGTATCTCCCCCAATGGTGAGTGGGTCGCTGGGATCGTTCCCCTTCCCGAGAGAATCGACTCGCAGTACTCTTGTGTTGCCCGAGTCTGGCGTGTGGGACAAAAACAGCCCGCCTACGAGCTTCCCGTCAACACCCAATACACGCACTTGCGTTTCTCCGAGGATAGCAAAACCCTTTTTCTCACAGGTGATACACAAGGCTATCCCTTGGGCCTCTACCCCGCTCTACGTCGTGAGGAAGAAAGCTACAACTCCATCGGTCAGCTCGTGGAGACGATAGCCCACCACTACCAGCAGGTCGCCGAGGAAGCCTACAAGCGCCGTCCTGTCCCGGAGTTGGGAAAAGTGGGCCTCTTGGCTGGCAATGCTCTGCGTGTGTCAGGTAGCTACGGCGCCTCGGGAGTTCTGGCTTTCTCGCTCACCGAGGGCAAGCCGCGCTGGGCCTATTACGCGGAGACAAATGGCACCGCGGAGACGCTCACCACGACGAATGGGCGAGTTGCGCTCTGCACCTCGAACCAGCTGCTTGTGCTGGACGAAGTGAGTGGGAAGCTGCTCCATCAGGCCAGCTTGACCCCTGAAACCCGACCACGCTGGCTGCACTTTGTCGAGGATGGAAACACGCTCCTAGGGCAAGAAACGATAAACTCCGCTCCGAAAAAACCGGGCTCTCTTGTACAGTATCGCTGGGAGCTGAGCCGAACTCTGGCGCGGAGAGCAAGTGATCAAAAATCACTATGAGCTGTCGCGATTCGGCAGTACCTCACGAGTGGGTTTGCAAATATAGCATCATTTTCATGCAACCTTCGGCTAGGTTCATGCGTCCTATTTGTGAAAAATAGTACAAAATAAAGCAATGCGAAAATTTCATCTTGTGGAGCTGATGGATCTACCGAACTGGCCCGCTGTTTTCCGGGATGGAGCGACGGACTACCTAGAGACGGCAGTTCGTCTTACCAACCCGTATGCGGTGATTTTGCCGAAGCTGGCATCCGCGCTGAAGCAGTGCCAAGCGAGTCAGGTTCTGGATCTCTGTTCCGGTGCAGGTGGGCCGTGGGGAGTGCTCTTGCCGCTGCTAGACGAGCCCAGGCCCAAGGTGCTCCTTACCGACTTTTACCCCAATCCCGCAGGAGCGAAACTGCCCTACTACCCGGAGCCTGTGGATGCCATCGCTGTCCCGCCAATCCTAGCGGGCTTTCGGACGCTGTTTGCCAGCTTCCATCACTTTCGCCCCGAGCAGGCCCGCGCCATTCTTGCCGATGCCGTGGAAAAGCAACAGGGAATCGCGGTCTTTGAGGCGACGGCGCGAACGATTCCTGCCCTACTGGGAATGCTCTTTGTTCCGCTTGCCGTCTGGCTGATCACGCCGCAGATTCGCCCGGTGCCCCTTTCACGCCTCCTCTGGACTTATCTGATTCCCGTCTTGCCGCTGGCGGCTCTCTTTGATGGGATTGTTTCCTGCCTGCGCACCTACACGCAGAGTGAGTTGAGGGAGCTGGTTGTGGGGCTGGATAGTTACACCTGGGAAATCGGCAGTGAGCCGGTGCCACGCTCGCCGATCCCGATTACGTATCTGATTGGTTTGCCGAAGAAAGGTACACTGGCATCATGAGCACGAAACCACGCGTGGTGATTGTCGGGGGCGGGTTTGGGGGATGCGCGGCAGCGAAGGGCCTCAAAGATGCGCCTGTGGAGGTGTTGATGCTCGATAAGACTAACCACTATGTCTTCCAGCCGCTCCTCTACCAAGTCGCGACGGCAGCGCTGGCCCCTACCGAGATCACCTACCCGATCCGCACGATCTTGCGAAAACAGAAAAACGCGACGGTCTGGCTGGCGGAGGTGACGGGCGTGGATGTCAACGCGAAAACCCTCTCCACTACGGAGGGCAAGACGATCCCCTACGACTATCTCATTTTGGCCTGTGGGGCGCGCCACAGCTACTTTGGCCGCGACGACTGGGAGCCGCTTGCGCCGGGGCTAAAAACCCTGGGCGACGCTTTAGAGATGCGCCAGCGCTTCCTGATGGCCTTTGAGGAAGCCGAGAAGTGCGACGACCCGGCGCTCCAGCAAGCCTGGCTCACGTTTGTGATTGTCGGTGGTGGCCCGACGGGCTGCGAGCTGGCGGGCGTGCTGCCGGAGATCGCTAAGAAAGCCCTGAGCCCGGACTTTAGGCGCGTGGACCTGCATAAAACGCGCATTCTGCTGATCGAGAACAGCCCTTGCATCCTCAACACTTTCCCAGAAGACCTCGCGCAACAGGCCCAAAAAGACCTCAAGCGCCTCGGGGTGGAGGTTCGCAACGGCGTGAAAGTCACCGATATCCGTCCCGAGGGTGTCACGCTCTCTTCGGGTGAGGAGATTGCGGCTCGTACGGTGTTCTGGGCGGCGGGCAACAAGGCCGCGCCGGTTGGCGGAAGCCTCGGTGTCCCCACAGACCGCGCAGGCCGCGTGATCGTCGAGCGCGATCTCTCTATCCCCGGCCACCCGGAAGTATTTGTGATCGGGGACATGGCCCAGGCCGCCCTCCGAGACTCTAGTGGCGAGCTCATCCCCGAGAAGCTCGTCCCCGGCGTTGCCCAAGGCGCAGTGCAGGGCGGCGCTTGTGCGGCTCGTAACGTGATCCGTCGTGTCAACCACCATCCTACAGAGCCGTTTAAGTACCAGAACCTCGGCGACTTGGCCGTCCTTGGGCGTGGTGCTGCGATTGGAAACCTGCCTTGGGGGAAAGTCAAAGGCTACTTTGCTTGGGGCGTCTGGCTCTTTGTGCACGTCTTAAAGCTCGTCGGTTATCGCAACCGCCTCAATGTCTTGCTAGAGTGGGCCTATGCCTATCTGACCTATCAGCGCGGCGCAAGGCTTATCAGTAATCGCCGACGATGAATACTTTGCCTTTGCCTGGAGCGAGGATCTCTTTTTTGTGCTGGTTGGCGTAGCGCAGGGCGGCGATGAAGTTGATGTGCGGGTCGGCGATGAACTCTCCAGGGTAGAGGTCGGGGAGGAGGCGCAGAAACGGCGTGCCGCTACGTCTGTCTGGCCCGACGGTCTGGAAGAGATAGCCCATGGCACTCCCATACGTGTCGTTGTTGTGATCAGAGATGGGCAGGAGGATGCGGGCCACGGGGCGGGCGTTACCCGGCAGAGCGAAGCGCTTTTTGACCGTCGGAGGAATCGTGACCGAGTCAAAGAGCCAGAGCTGCCCTTCCGTGACGCAGTCTGCTGCCGTGGTCAGCTCACCCCCGATCTCATCCCGAGTCGCGGTTGCCACGGCCCAGACCCCTTTTTGCCAGAGAACCAGTGGCATCGGTAGCACGAGAGCTTTCTTAAACGCCTGCACATAGGTCTCAGCACGGGTGCTCCGCGCCTTGGCCCAGGTCGAGAGAGTCAGTACTTCCTCTGCGTGATTCTGGAGAGCCTCCTCCAGCTCACGACGGAGCGCGACAGCGAGTTCCGGCATGATTAACATGGCACTATTCTACCCAGCTATCCACCCGTGACGGCGAAGTAATGCTTAAAAAACGCTGCCACATCCACACTGGTGGCGATCTCATGCGGCCCGTTTTTATCCGCCTGCCAGCGCGTCATGCCCTCTAGCGGCCCCGGCTCAATAACCGTGGCGACCGTGCCCGATTGGTAGGTACACAGCTCCGGTGCAAAGAGCAGGGCGGCAGCCAGCGGATCGTGGAACGTGAGGTGATCGGCGCGGTTAAACCAGACCTCGGCCATTCCTAGAGTAGCGGCCAGGGCACCTCCCGCGGCGGCGAAGCGCTCCCGAACCGGTGCGGCGGGTAGCACGCACTTCAGGGTGACGTCCAGTCCCACCGAGAGCAGCTTCCCCGCCCCGTGCTTGTAGGTCAGCGCCGTGGCAATGGGGTCGAGAAAGGCATTCCACTCGCGCACGCCCGGACCACCATCGGTGAAGCGCCCACACATCAGCACGATCTTTTTCAGCAGCCCCGGCAGCTCGGGATCAGCGGCAAAGAGCGTCCCGATATTGGTCATCGGCCCCACGGCCAGTAGCGTGAGCTCACTGGGCCGCGAGCGAATCGCGTTGCGCAGAAACTCTAGCGCCCCAAAGCCCGTTGGGTAGTCTTTTCGGTGTGGCAGGCCCTCAATCGCGGCGTACTGCGCCACGCCCTGCTCGGTGCCATGGAGCAGCGGCCCGGAGAGTCCCGCATGGATCGGAACCTCGCCCCGGCCCGCCGCTCGGCAGATCACCTCACAGAGCGCAGCCCGCTTTGCCGTGTCGCCCGTCGCCGTGGTGATGCCTACCAGCTCGCAGTCCTTCTGGCAGAGCAGGTAGGCAAGCGCCACGGCATCGTCAATATCGTTGCCAATATCCGTATCAAAAAGAACGGGCATCATCGCTTGGGAGCCGCTTTGGTGAACTCATCCAGAATCGTCTGGCGATCTTTCTCACTCAGACGTGGGGCGGTCTTCTTGAGCAGCTCACCAAACGCGACGATTTCTTCAGGAGCCGCCGGGCAACCGATATTGGTTGGGGGGGCGGTGGGCTTGTTGGGAACGGGCACCACATTGGAGTCGGCGAGCTTCTTGCCCTTTGCATCCAAAAAAATAAAGAATGGTAGGCCCGATTTTGCGCCACCCATTGCCGCCATAAACTCGTTGCTACCGGGATTCTCCAGCGTCTTCTTCGGGCCATTCTCTAGAGCTACGAGCACCACACTCACATAATTTGCTGCCATCAGGGGCTTTACCACCGGGTTGTCAAGGACGGCTTCCAGCCGTCGGCACCACCCTCACCAAGAGGCACCAAAGTGCACAAAGATGTTTTTCTTTTGTTTGCGGGCCGCTTTCATCGCCTCACCGAGAATCTCTTTAGTGGGCTTGGGAGCCGCCGCTGGTTTTTCCTGTCGAAACATAGAACTCTTCCTCCTAAGAGCACCATTCGCGAAAAATCTCTCGAAACCCTCTTTCCGCACTGCCCTGAACCTAGGGAGTCTCCTAACCGAAAGAAAGATAACGAATATGAAGGTCACAACACTTACCGTAGATTATCAAGTCACACGCTCGCGGGATTTCCAGTCCGTGCGGCTGGGCGGCTCGGTGGCGCTGGAGCTCACCGAGGGCGATGACAAGAAAGAGTGTCTCGAAAAAGCCCGCCGCTGGCTCGCGGGGCAGCTCAATGCCGCTGCCGACGAGGAGCTAGAGAACGTCCTCTTCGGCCCACGGAAATGATCGTCTTTGGCGGTGATGGGCGCAACGTAGCCCCGCCGCCGGATGCCTCGCGCCGCGCCTGCTGGGAGCTTCAAGGGGAGTGGGGCACGTTTTTAGGCACGCCTATCGCGGCCCGCTGGTTTATCACGGCAGCCCATGTCGGCGGCCAACCCGGCGATACGTTTCGCCTTGGCAACCAGTCCTACACGGCGATTTTGAGCCAGCACATCCCTGGCACCGATATCGCGCTCTGGCGCGTGGACAGAGCCTTTCCCCGCTGGGCCACACTCTGCGAGGGCGATGAAGTGGGGCGTGAGGCGCTGTACTTTGGGCGTGGAACGGCGCGTGGACTTGAGCTTCCTGGCAAGGGCTGGCGCTGGGGGCCAAGTGACCATAAACAAAGCTGGGGAACCAACAAGGTCGAGCGGGTCTTTACCAGCAAGCCCTACGGCGGGCTACTCTTTGCAACGTTCGATAAAAACTCCGGCCCCGACGAAGCCACGCTCTCGGATGGCGACAGCGGCGGTGGGGTCTTCGTAAAAAGCCGCCAAGGCCCGTGGCGACTGGCGGGCCTCAACCACGATATTAACCCCGGCGACGATGGAGTAGATCGCTTCTACAGCCTCACTGGCCGCAAAGACGAGCTCTTCCGCGCCGCCCTCTACGATGGTCGGGGGCTCTTTCTCGGAACACCCGAAACGCTCAAACTGCTCTCGGGCAATGGGCCCCTTCCCACCGTAATTGCCGCGCAGCGGCTCTCGACGTATCTTCCCGCCATCCATAAAATCCTCGGGCGCCCCGACAGTGACTGGCCTTCCCGGCCCGCACTCCTAGAAACGCGCCTGGTAAAACGTGGCGGCGTGGCCCTTGCGGGAGCCAGCGCAATTGGTGTCGCCGCCTACGCCCTCTACCGAAGCCGCCGTCGGGTATCCTGAGAGTGCTTCGGGTATCCTGAAGGGCATGCGCATTGCCCTTGCCCTGCTCTGTCTCACTGTTATCGGAAGTGTTCTGCTCGAAGCCTTCGAGGGACTCGTGCTTCCTCGTCGCATCAGCCGCCCACTCCGGGCGGTTCGTTATTTCTATGTCTCTCTTTGGATGAGCTGGCGTAGTATCGGGCGGCGCTTGCGGCCCGGCATCCGCGACGACTGGTTTGCGGTCTACGGCCCGTTCTCGGTTCTGGCGCTCTTTATTGGTTGGGGGATTCTGCTGGTTCTCGCTTTCGCGGGCCTCGGCTGGTCGCTCAAGCTCTCCATCAGCGCCCCGGAAGGAGCTCCCACCTTCGCGACCTACCTTTACCTCTCGGCCACCACGTTTATCACCCTCGGCTTTGGCGATGTCGCCCCGCGCACCAACCTCGCCCGCGCCATCACGGACTGTGAGGCCGCGCTGGGCTTTGGCTTCCTCGCCATCGTGATCGCCTACCTACCCGTGCTCTACCAAGCCTTCGCTAAGCGTGAAGTCGAGATCGGAATGCTCGATGCCCGCGCTTCCACGCCCCCTAGTGCCGGTGAGCTTCTCAAGCGCATCGGCGGCTGCCCCGACCTGGGCGACCTGAAAGACACCC
>NZ_JANNYP010000329.1:0-8475 GCF_031410135.1 Armatimonas sp.
TTTCGGCTCCTACTACCTTACCTATCTGGAGGGGAGCGATATGGTCTATGCCTGGGATAGCAAAGGCAGTCGTGTCGGGGATTTACGGCTCCTCGAAAACGCCAACGCAACCGCTTACTCGTTTAGCTACTCCAACGGCTATATCTTTACCAATGACGGAGCACAGTACCGTGGCTTCGCGCTTTCCTCAGCATCTTCCCTATCTTCTAGCGCCGCCGCGCCGGAGCCAGGGACACTGGCACTCGGCACGCTGGGGTTAATCGGGCTGGCCCTACGAAGACGGCGAAAATAGGCGCAACCGAACGCTCTTGGGCAGTGTCCCACTCGCCAGAGGTTTTTTATTATGGCGATTATGACCGGGCTTTCCGGCAACGAGATGTTCTGCTTGCACCTGAAGGGCTTCGCACCCGGCGAGCTGGTGATTGGCAACAGTGTCTACTCCATGGGCTTTGTGGGCTCGGTGGGGGCAGGCTTCAAGACCATGATGGGCGGCGAGATCGAGCAGGTGACGCAGATTGTCCACGAGGGACGACAGAGCGCTCTGACACGGATGACCAAAGAGGCCGAGCATCATGGCGGGATCGGGATCACGGGCGTTTCCAGTGAGCTGATCTGGCAGTCCGGCAACGTCGAGTTTCTCTCGATTGGCTCGTGCATCCACCATGAGGGCGCGAAGTCCGATAAGCTGGCGTTCTCGACATCAGCGGATGGCCAAGAGCTCTACTGTCAGCTCGACTGTGGCTTCATGCCGATCAAGTTCGCTTTTGGCAATGTGGCCTACTCGATTGGGATCGGTGGAGGGGTGATGGGCGGTCTGCGCTCGCTGGCACGCGGCGAGGTAAAAGAGTTCTCCGATGTCTTCAACGCAACACGGCACCGGGCGCTCACGCGCATCACCGAGGAGGCGCGCACGGTAGGTGCTAACGCCGTACTCGGAATCCAGACGACTATCCTGCCGCTGAACGGAATGCAGGAGATGGTGATGGTAGGAACCGCCTCGCGCCACGCGGATCTCGACCCGCGCCACTTTGAGACGCCTATCACGAGTGACCTGACCAACGAGGAGCTTTGGAATGTCTGGTACATGGGCTACCAGCCGATCCAGCTTGTCTTAGGCGTCTCTGTGTACTCCCTCGGTTTTGTGGGCAGCTTCACCGCCGCCTTTAAGTCTTTCGTGCGCGGCGAGATCCCTGAGCTGAGCTCGCTTATCTATGAAGCCCGTGAGAACGCGATCCGCCGCATCAAAGCCGACGCCGAGCTGGTCGGGGCCGATGATGTGGTGGGGATCAAGACCTATGTCTACAACTTAGGCAACGGCCTAATCGAGTTCATGGCAATCGGCACCGCCGTCAAGAAAGTCCCCGGCACGAAAACCCTGAGCCCCGCACTCCCGCCCCAGGCCGTGATCAAGGACAAGGACACGTTCTACAACGCCGCCGAGAAGACTCTGGGGGCGAACTTGAATGAAGCGAAACGGTAGCCCCTCCTCGTGACCCTCTTCGCGAAGCCGGAGAGGGTCACGCTCTAAGGCGCGGAGAGAGGTACAATTGCACTATGGGAATTCCAACAAACATTTTTGGCCGGACGGGGCTGACCGTCACCAAGCTGGGCTACGGCGCGATGGAAGTGCGCGGCACGCGTATCTGGGGCGGACGGGCCGTGACGGAGTTAGAGGCCGACACGATTCTGAACGCCGTCTTAGACTCGGGGATTACGTTTATTGACACGTCGAACGACTACGGGCGCTCCGAGGAGTTTATCGGCAAGTATCTGGCGAACCGGCGGAGCGAGTATGTGCTGGCGACCAAGTGCGGCTGCACGGTTGTCCATAAAGACGAGCACACCGACGAGACGCCCCATATCTGGACGAAAGAAAATCTCTTCCGGGGCCTGCACGAGAGCCTAGAGCGCATGAAGACCGACTACGTGGACGTGATGCAGCTTCACAATCCGAGCGTCGAGCAGACCGAGGCGGGCGAGCTTGTCGCGGCACTTCAAGAGATGAAGGCGCAAGGCAAAGTCCGCTGGATCGGGATTAGCTCCACGCACCCGCATATCGAGAGCTACATCGCCTCCGGGGTCTTTGATGTCTTCCAGATTCCCTACTCAGCGCTGGAGCGCGTCCACGAGGACGCCATCCAAGCCGCCGCCGACTCAGGGGCGGGCGTGATCATCCGAGGCGGTGTGGCACGCGGCGAGCCCGGCGCAGGTCTGGGCAACACGGACCGCTGGACGAGCTGGGAGAAAGCCAACCTCGATGAGCTACTCGACGAGGGCGAGAGTCGCACCCAGTGGCTCCTGCGCTTCACCAACACCCATCCGGGGATGCACACCAATATTGTCGGCACCAAGAACCCCGCCCACCTCGCCGACAACGTCCTCGCCGCCTCCCGCGGACCGCTGAGCCCCGAGGTCTACGCCGAGGCCAAGAAGCGCCTCACCGCAGCCGCAGAGTAAGCCACATAACTCATCTCGCTGATTTCAACCAGCGAGATGAGTGAGGAGAAGCAATGGGCACTTGGCGTGAACAAAGTATCGGCACCAAGTTCGGCTGTATCGCCGTTGCGGGTCTGTTTGGTGCCGTCTTCATTTCTGAGTTTGCCCATGTCATATCGTCGGCACGTCTCATGCCTAGGAAACAAGCCTGTCACGAGACCTTAGAAGACCTCTCGCGAGCTCTGCTTGCCTATGCGGAGGAGCACAAGAACCATCTCCCGGATGCGGCTCACTGGCGCGAAGCCATTCGTACATATCTGAAACCAGGCAAGCTGGTGGTTTGTTTGGATGCAAAAATTGGCGACGGCTACGCGATGGAGCCGCGTCTCTCCAAAGTTAATCTGGATGCGCTGGAAAATCCCCCGGAGACGATTCTTCTCTATGAAACCGATGCGCCTGACCAAAAGCCGCGCCCGCCGCTTACGAAGACACGTCATGGAGCGCCCAATATCGCCTTTGCGGATGGCCATGTGAAGTACGGTTACGGTGAGTATCAACAGAAGCTGCACGAGCGGAGCGATGCGCTTCTCACGGGAAAATAGGGAAAGTGCTCACGTTTTCTAGGACTTTCCCCGGCGTAAATTGGGCCCAATGCCCTGCGCCGGGTGGGTAGTCCTTGGCCTAAAATGCAAGGCATGGAAAACGTCATTACACTCGCAATGTTGCACTGGGCTCTGGGAAGCGCTGCACTCCTGACTCTCGCGTGGCTCTGTGCGGCAGGTTTTTGCCGCTACGATGGCTAAATGGGAAGCCAAGAGGACAAAAGACAATGACAGAGCAGACACTGACACAGTATTTTCAAAAGACCGTCGCCGCGCATGGCAGCGCCGTGGCGATGCGCTACCGGGAAAACCGGGAGTGGCACGACATTACCTACACCGAGCTGGCCGCCAAAGTCGAGACAACGGCGGCAGGCCTGCGGAGCTTGGGGATCGTGCACGGTGACCGGGTGGCGATCTACGCCGAGAACCAGCCGGAGTGGGTGATGACCGATCTGGCATGCCAGGCACTCGGCGCAATCAACACGTCTATCTACCCGACGCTTCCGCCGCCGCAAGTGGCTTTTATTGTCAATGACAGTAGCGCCAAGATTCTCATCGCGGGCAATGCCAAGCTGCTGGCCAATGCCCGTGTTGCACAAACGGAGTGCCCGAGTCTCACCCAGCTCGTGGTGATGGGTGAGGCCGACGGCGATGCGATCTCGTTTACCCAGCTTCTGGAGCGTGGGCAAGCAAGCCCCTTTGGCCCCGGTGAGTACGCCGCAACATGTCAGGCAGTTCAGCCCCATGATACGGCAGCCCTAATCTACACATCGGGGACAACCGGCGATCCCAAGGGCGCGATGCTGACCCACAACAACTTCACCAGTAATGTCGTCAATGCCCTGGCGCTCTTCTCCAAAGGCGGCGTGACAGTAGATTCCCACGATCTTTTTCTCTCGTTCTTGCCGCTCTCGCACTCCTTTGAGCGCATCGGCTGCTATCTCTCGCTTGGCACGGGTGCCGCAACGGCCTACTCTGAAGGTGTCAAGACGCTCTCCGAGGAGATGAAAACTCTTCAGCCCACCATCATGCTCTGCGTTCCCCGCCTCTGGGAGATGATGCAGGAGCGGGTTGTGGGCGCGGCGGAGAAGGCGGGCGAGATGCGCTTTGCGATCTTTACCAAGTCACTGGAGGCCGCTAAAGAGTGCATCCGTGCGGAGCAAGCGGGCAAGAGTCCGGGAATGGCGCTGAGTCTACAGCGTGCCACGGGCGAAAAACTCGTCTTCCCCAAGATCCGCGAGGAGTTTGGCGGCAAGTTCCGGCTCTTGGTTTCCGGCGGCGCGGCACTCAACCCGGAGACAGCGCTCTTCTGGCGGGCGCTGGGCATGAACTTACTGGAGGGCTACGGCCTCACCGAGACCTCGCCCGTGATCTCGATCAACCCCGGACATGCCGTGCGTCTGGGAACCGTCGGGCAAGTGATTAATGAGGGCGAGGTCAAGATCGCTCCCGACGGCGAGATCTGCTACCGTGGCCCCAATGTGATGAAGGGCTACTGGAACAACGAGCAGGCCACGCGGGACATGATTGACGACGAGGGCTGGCTCCACACCGGCGATATCGGCGAGCTAAGCCAAGACGGCTACCTGAAGATCACGGATCGAAAGAAAGACATTATAGTGCTTGCCAATGGCAAGAATGTCTCTCCGGTACCCATTGAGACCAAGCTCAAAAACTCCCCCTTTATCACTGAGATCGTGCTGATTGGCGACAAACAAAACTCCATCACGGCATTAATCGTCCCCAATTTAGACAAGCTACGCGAGGCAGGTATCCCCGAGGCGGAGCATAAGAAAAAGATCAAGTCTGAGATTGATGCAAACTCCACTACACTGGCCGACTTTGAGAAAGTCAAGAAGTTCACACTGATCAATGCTGTCTTCTCCATTGACACCGGCGAGCTAACGCCCACCCTGAAGGTGAAACGCAAAGCAGTTCTCAAGAAATGGGCTAAAGAAGTCGCCGAGCTGCGTGGCGATGAGTAAGATTCCCCCCCTACCCCCCGTGCAACGGGGGAACAAATCAGAAATATCCCTATATTCCCCCCGCCGGGCGGGGGTTAGGGGGCTTGCGTGAAAACATTTCAGGACAAGCCGTTTTGGTACCTGGGAACCGGCGCGTACTGGTTTGTCACCAGCCTGAAGTGGTTCGTGCTCTTTCTGCTCCAGCCTCTCCAAGTGGCGGAGGTCGTGCCGGGCGGGGAGAAAAACGGAGCGTGGGGGATCATTGTCGCTATTGGGGCGTTTGAGGCCATGATCGGCCCTGCGGTCATGGGCTGGCTCTCAGATCGTACGCAGACCCGCTTTGGCCGTCGCCGTCCGTTTCTGGCCATTGGCGCGGCGCTCACCAGTGTTGCGCTCCTTCTTCTCGGGCAGGCGAACTCGCTCGTTTTCATGGCGATTGCCTATCTGTTCTTGCAAATCTCCGACGATGTGGCGACCGGCCCCTACGCCGCCCTGATCTACGACCAAGTGCCCGAGAATCACCGGGGCAAGGCCAGCGGGATTCTGAGCATGCTCCAGCTGATCGCACAGATCGTCGCCGTGGGAATCGGACTCGGGCTGGGCAAGATCGCGTTGATCTATATCGCCGTGGCGGTGATCAATATCATCTGCGCTCTGATTACCCTCGCTATCTGGCACGAGCCCGCCGCCCCGGAGCGCCACGAAAACGAGCCGCTTCAGGTGCTGCCCAAGCTCTCTTTACAATCCTGGATCGAGCCGTTTCGCTCACCCGACTTTCGCTGGGTCTGGCTGGCGCGGTTTTTAGTGGCTTTTGGATTCTATTTAATCTTATTATATGTCAGTAACTATCTCTCAGATCGAGTTCGGCAGCTCACGCTCTTTGGGCTAGACTTGGGCAAGCCGAAGAACGGGGCGCTCGCGGCGGCGCTCGCGATCTCGCTCTCGGGGGCGATTGGCTCCGGGATTGCGGCAAGGCTGGTGGACTCTGTCGGGCGCAAGAAAACGATCGGGATCTGCGGCTGGGTGATGTCCGCTGCGCTGATTCCCTTTGCGCTGATTCCCAACTTCACCGTGATCTTTTGCGTCGCGCTGGTCTTTGGGCTGGCCTATGGCATCTACCTCTCCGCCTCCTACGCCCTCGCCGCCGATGTGTTGCCCAACCCAAAGGATGCGGCGAAAGACATGGGCATCTGGCAGGCAAGTGTTTCCACGCCGCAGGTTCTCACGGGGGCTGTGGGCTTGCTCGTGGATGCGGGCAACCGGCTTGGTCCGGGGCAGGGCTACACGGTAGCGTTCTTGCTCTCGTCCGCCGCGTTTCTTACCGGCTGCCTACTGGTGCAGAAAGTTCAGACCTCGCGGTAGCGGATGAACTGCTCTGAGTGATAGCCGTCATGGCCCAGGATCATGATGGAGAGATCGCTGAGGTCAATCATCCCGATCTCATCACGGTTCCCATGGCGCTTCCACTGCTCGGGGGTGAGGCTCTCAAAAAATGCCAGTAGTGCAGCCCGGCTCGCAATAAAGCGCTCCAGCGACTCCGCGACGGGCATCGCGGCGTAGTTGCGCTCAAGGGCGAGCTGGCCTTCGTCGAAGCCGGGCAAAAGTGGGACTTCTTCGTCACGGATTCGCTCGCCGCGCGTGCGAAAGATCTCGTCCCAGTCCGCCATGTGCGCGATCGCCTCGCGAATACTGAAGCGCTCCGGGTCGGGACGGCGATCCGCTTCTTCTTCCGTAATGCCCTCTAAGAGCTTGGCGTAGACCTGCGGCGTGGCACGCAGGCCGCTTAAGATATAGCGCTGGATATAGGGGTTCATGAGTTATTGGTTTCCTTTCAAGAGGGTGTCTACCAGTTCGGCGACGCGGTGCTGAATGCTCTCACCCAGCGCATCGCCGTCAAAGTCGTTGCCGGTGGCGTAGACAAAGCGCGGGACGATCCAGCAGCGAAAGTCCAGCATCAGGTCGTTGGCAAAGTTTAGGACGCTCATGTAGCTGCGCTGGCCGCCCGCCTGGCAGAGAAAGCCCACGGTCTTGCCCTCCAGCGCTCCCCCATGATCCTCGATCACCTGCTTTGCCGCCGCGTTCACGTCGAAGTTGTAGATAGGGACGGCGAAGATGATATGCGTGGCCTGGTACAGCGGCCCAGAAAGCTCCGGGGAGTCGCGCAGGTCAAGAAGTGTGTGCGAAACACTGTGCTCCGCGAGCAAATCGGCGGCATGGCGGGCGAGTCGCTGGGACTTAGAGCTGCTGTCTAGACTTGTCGCAACCAGGGTGACATGGATCATGCTTACGATACAGCGAGCGCTAAAATCCGTTCCCGATGCGTCTCGACTAAGGCAGCTTGTTCCGGCCAGAACATCGGTGGCAGGGGCTGGGAAAACTCAAACCAGCGCGTGATATAGCCCCGGGCTACTTCGGTAGGCTGTGGGTCAGTCTCGTCTGTCGTGTAGAGAAAGTAGTGCGTCGTCGTCCAGCGGGTCCTGTCAAAGCTCAGCCGCTCGCGGATGCCAAGCGCCTCGATGAGCTGGAGCTGGGAGAAACCCGCCTCCTCCTCAATCTCACGCCGCGCTGCTGTCTCGATCTCCTCGCCTTTATCCACACCGCCTTTGGGAAGGATATACGCAGTCGTACCTTTGATGTCTTCCCCGGTCGTCAGCGCGATCCAGAGGTTTCCGTTCTCGTCTTTGCGCACAATAATCCCACCCGCCGCGAGGCGATCTCGGACGCCGCTTACGGGGCGTGTGTACCAGCTCTCATCAATTATCATAGGGCTAGTATATCCGCTTGAACCTTTTTGATGTTCCATGGTACTAAGAGAGCACTATGGAAAATGCATTTAGCCGTCGCCGCGCCCTGCAAGTCTTGGGAGCGGGTCTTCTTGCCAATCTCGGGGCCGTTTGGGCACAGCTGCCCGGCTCCCAGCCTCCGGTTCGTCCCGTGCCGCCGCGCCCGTTTCCACTTCCACCACGCCCCACGCCGATGATCACGGTTTCGTCGGTCACACTCAACGCGGACATTAAAGACGGGATCGCTACGGTGGAGGTCTCGCATGTCTTTAAGAACGCCGCCACAGTGCAGGGCGAGGCGGACTTTGTCTTCCCGATCCCCAGCGGTGCGACCGTGCGGGACTTTGCCATGTACGATGGAGAGCAGAAGTTCGAGGCGCGGGTTCTGGGTAAAGACGAGGCCACGCGGGTCTACGAGGAAATTGTCCGGCAGCGGCGCGACCCGGCGCTGCTGAGCTATGTGGGACAGGGGCTACTGCGGGCGCGGGTGTTTCCCATCCCAGCGGGCGGCGAGCGGCGCGTGACTCTCAAGCTGGTCTCGGTTTTGCCACGTGAGGGCGATGCAAAAAAATTCGTCTGGGCTCTGGCGGGGCCGCACCTGCCGGGGGGAATGCAGCCCGCGTTTGTGAGCATCCGCGTGGTTGCCAGCAATACGGGGAGCCTCTACTCCCCCACCCACAATGTGACGAT
>NZ_JANNYP010000330.1:0-6401 GCF_031410135.1 Armatimonas sp.
GTGGAGGGAGGAGGCGCGGGTATCACGCCAGGGCAACTATACCGCAAGTTCCCAGTTCTGCACAAGGGGAACACTGGCAAAAAACGGCCCACCATCTTTGGCACTGCCCACAACGTGTGCCTCCAGTGGCCTCCCCGACTCCAGCGCGGCTTGAACCAGCTCCGCCGAGATGCCCGAGAGGGACACTTTAGCACGCCGCGTCCATGCAGAATCTTGCTGCCCCGCCAGTGTCCCCGAGCGGACGTAGACAAACCGCGCATCCGCCGGGCCCTGCGAAAACTCCCCCGTGAAGCGCACGGGAGTGGCGGCAATATCTGCTACGACCAGTGTGAACTCAAAGGCAAGCGCGTCACTGAGCGTGGTGGTGCAACTGACGAGGCCTTCGCGTCCCCGTTGCAAGGCAAGAGCCACCCCAGTGGGGGGCTCCACTACCAAGAGTCGAAGCGAAATCTCGACTTTGCTTGTCATGGCAATCTACTTCCAGTACCGCTCGGCCCAGGTGAGCAGATAGGGCCAGTTGGGGCCGATGGTGTGGCCACCCTCGTGCTGGCGGTAGGCGATATCGCTCTCGATGAGGCTCTCGCCGATCTTGGGCTGCTCGCTGACGGGTAGGGGCTTCTTTCCTAGTAGGCTGTAGACGGGCCCGGCGGCGACTCCCGCGAGAAACTGCCCCTTGCTGTCTACCCAGTTGCCTTCGACAAATGGCGAACCGCAGCTGATAAAGACCGGGCGTGGGGCACACAGCGCGACAAGCTCATGGGCATCTACAGGCAGATCGTTGGGGCCGAGGCTACCCGAGGCGTACTTGACAAAGTTCCCGCCCATCCAGTGGTACTCGCCGGAGCTGGCGACATTCTCGATCTGCTCGCCGAAGTGCCGCCGGTAGAGCTTCGCCCCACCCGTCCCCGACGAGCCAATGTAGCCAAGGGCAAAACGCGGCTCGTAGGCCATGGTGACCAGCGCGGCTTTGCCGTAGCGCGAGAGCCCCTCGATGGCGACCTGCTTGGCGTTCACGGCCTTGTCGGTCTCGAAGTAGTCGAGTGCGCGGCTCGCGCCCCACGCCCAGGCTTTCAGTGCGCCCCAGTCATCGGGCTTGCGCGGCTCGCCTTTGTTGACGAGGCCGATAATGCCCTCACGCAGCCCCGCACCGTTGTCGGCCTGCACCGAGGCGGGGGAGAGGATGGCGTAGCCCCAGCCCTTCTCTAAAACTTGCTCCTGCCAGCTCTTGCCCGCGCCGGGCGGCGGTGCGAAGGCGGGCGCACCAGGTCGGGTAGGGAAGATAAAGCCAAACTCCATGACGACGGGCACGGGCTTGGTCGCGCTCTCGGGCGTGGTCAGCGTGAGCTGGATATCCACTTTGATGCTCGGAAACTCTTTGTTATCCGCATGCCCGACCAGCTTCTTGGTCACAACCGCGATCTCGCCCTTTTTCTCTTTAAGCGTCTCGGTTACTTCCCAGGTCACTTTGGGCGTGTTTTTGGGCGTGCGACCGTAGAGCTCGCGGTCAAAGTCCTCGAAAAGCTCTTTTCTGCGCACTTCCCAGTCTTTTTTACTGACGACTTTCTTGCCGTTTTTGAGCGTTAGCGCATCAGGAAGGGTGTAGGCACCAACTTTGGCCTCATCGGAGTTGGCGGCGTTGGGCGCAGTGGGTGTCCCGCTAGGGCCGGGGCGGAGCTTCTCGATCTTGAGAAGCTCTAGCAGGTGCTTGTGATCCGCCTGGGTCTTGGCCTGTATTTCAGGATTCGGGCCGAAACGTGGGGGCTGGACCGGAGCAACAAGGGCAGGTAGGGCGAGGAAAAACAGCGCTGTTATCATCCCCCTACAGTACCATAAGTGGCTGGAACTTGCGGGACTGGATGCTGATCTGCTGAGCAAGCTTTCCGGCGACCTCGTGGAAGGTTTTGGCCTGGATGCTCTCCGGATCCGAGACGAGCACGGGCTCACCGCAGTCGCTGGCCTCACGGGTGGCGATCTCTAGGGGGATACGGCCCAGAAACGGGACTTGGAGCCCTTCCGCCGCGTCTTGGCCACCGCCGCGTCCGAAGATGTAGTAGGTATTTCCCGTGTCGGGGGCGATGAAATACGCCATGTTCTCGATAATCCCAAGGATAGGGACATTGAGCTTCTGGAACGCCTTGAGGCTCTTGACCGCGATGCTTGCCGCGACATCTTGCGGCGTCATGACGATCACCGCGCCGGAGAGGGGAATCGCATCTACCAGGCTGATCGTCGTATCGCCTGTGCCAGGGGGCATGTCTACCAGGAGGTAATCTAGCTCGCCCCAGGCAACATCTCCAAGGAACTGATTGACGAACTTTCCGAGCATGGGGCCACGCATCACCAAGGGCTGGCCGGGCTCTACCAGAAAGCCTACCGAGACACAGCTCACCCCGTGACGCTCCGCGGGGGCGATCTTGGGAATGACATTGCCATCCGCCTGGCGCTCCGCAATCTGCTCCAGGGTTTCGTCTTCCAGGCCTAACAGCATCGGAATGGTTGGGCCATAGACATCGGCATCTAAGATGCCCACTTTTGCGCCCGCTTGAGCGAGGGCAATGGCAAGGTTGGCGGTCACGGTAGACTTGCCCACGCCGCCCTTGCCCGACGCCACCGCGATCACGTGCTTAACCTTGGGAATCACTTTTCCGCCCTGAGGCCGCCGCGCTACGACGTTGGCCGTCAGCTCAATCTTGATGTTGGTAACACCCTCAATGGCCCCGACTGCGGCGCGGCAATCGGCTTCAATCTTGGCCTTCATCGGGCAGGCGGGCGTGGTCAGCTCCACCACAAATGCCACGTTGCCCTCACATATCTTGATGTTCTTGATCATGTTGAGCGCGACTAAATCTTTGCCGAGATCCGGGTCAGGGACGGTGCGCAGGGCATTCAGTATCTGAGTTTCGGTGATATTAACAGGATTCATATTGCTAGTTTTTTTTCCGACTATAGAACACAGGAACCTAGCTAGGGGTTCCGCAGGTATTTAGATTTAAAGAGAATGATTGTCAGGGAGACAAGAATGAGAACGTCCTACTTTATCATTGGGCTGGCACTGTTAAGTGCACTGCCCGCCACGGCGCAGCAAAATACGGGTGGCCAGACAGGTGGTCAGACTCCGCTTGGGCAGGTCGTACAAGATCCTATCACGGAGCCGATTCGTAAGAACGATATTCTACGGGTCACGGTTGTCGGGGAGCCTCTCTACACTGGAGCAGGCGAGTTCAAGGTCAGCGATGATGGCACGATTGAGCTACCACGAATCGGCCAGGTGCTGGTGGCAGGAAACTCCACTATCAAGGCAGCGAGCTTTATCGAGCAGCGTCTCAAGAGTGGCAAGTACCTCAAGAGCCCCAATGTGGTGGTGCAGATCTACGGGCGCAAGGCTCGAGAAGTCAGCCTCAATGGCGCGATTGGGCTCCAAGGGCGGCGCGTCTTGCGTGATGGCACACGTCTCTCGGACATGCTCGAAGAGGCCATTCCTGCGCAGCTTGCCGATCTCGAAAATATCGAGATTCTTCGCGGGAAAGCCACGCTGAAAGTCAACTACAAGAAGTTCCGCAATGGTCTAGACAGCTCGGAGACCGTCAATCCGTTTCTGGAAGATGGTGACCGAATTTTTGTGCGACTGGGCGAGCCTACCGAAGGAACGATTAAGATCATTGGTGAGGTGAAAGATACCACCAAGCCGACCATCCAGATCACGTCGGGAACCATGCTGAGCCAGGTTCTGAGTATCGTGGGCGGGCTGAGTGAGCTGGGCGACCGGAAGAATGTCTATATCGTGCGCGACGGGCTGCGTATCGCGGTGCCCTACGAGGAGATTGCCTCGGGTATCGCCGATAAAGACATCAAGCTTCGGGATAAAGACGAGATCTATGTTCCGCGCCTGGAGAAACCGCGCCAGTACACGGTCTTTGGGGGCGTGGAGCGAAAAGGCCCCTTTCCGCTGCTGGGGAAAGTGACAATCTATCAGGCCGTGGCGACTGCAGGGCCGATTGAGGGAGCCAAGCGCAAAGACGTGGAGTTTGTCCGCGTCGGCCCGGATGGCAAGTATCCAGACAAGCCTCGAAAGATCAATCTGGAGAAGCCCAGTGAGGCGGCTCTTGAGCTCCAAGACGGTGATATTATCCGCATCCCTGAGCCCAGTCGTGGTAATAAGTTTGATCTTAACCAGATACTCAGCGCCGTGGGGAGTATGATCTGGATCAGCTCGCTGATCCGTCGCTAGAAAACTCGGGGAGGCGGATGGCGCGGAGGGTCTTGATGCGCCTGCCTTCCAGGGTCTCGACCACCAGCTCGACACCCTCCGCAAGGACACGCTCTCCGACGGTGGGCTCATGGCCAAGGATGCCAAAGACGAAGCCACCAACTGTGGTGTAGTCCTCGTGCTCTAGCGCGGTGCCGAGGCGCTCGTTGATGTCGTCTAGGCTCAGGCGGCTGTCGACGAGAGTTTCGGTGGGGGAGAGAACGGTAATCTCGGGCTCGTCCGTGTCGTACTCGTCCTGAATCTCGCCGACGATCTCTTCTAAAACATCCTCAATGGTCACGATTCCCGCCGTGCCCGCGTACTCGTCCTGGACAATGGCGAGCTGGTGGTGGGAGTGGCGCATGGTCTCCAAGAGATCGGAGACGCGGCGGGTCTCGGGGACAAAATACGGGGGGCGCATGAGCTTGCCCAGGCTCACCTGGCGGTCCGTGCTGGCAAAGAGCTTGAGCAGGTCTTTGGCATGGAGGATTCCCACCACATTGTCAATCGTGTTGGCGTAGACTGGAATGCGCGAGTGCCCCGACGAGAGAATTAGCTCGACGACTTTTTCGGGGGGAGCGGTGATGGCGACTGCGGCCATATCCACACGGGGGGTCATGACCTCTCGCACCTCGGTCTCGGAGATCTCGATAATATTCTTGATAATCTCCTCCTCGCCTTCGTCAATGCCTCCTCCCTTGCCCTGATCATCCACGAATTTCTCGAACTCCTCACGGGTCATCATCGGTGACTCAAAGCGCGCCTGCGGTGCCACAATCCGCACCAGCCCCAGAATCAGCCCGGAGAACGGTGTGAAAAGCGGCATGCACCCGCGCACAAACGGGGCGAGGCGCATGGCCCAGTAGTCGGGCGCTTGAAGTGCCAGGGACTTGGGGAGCATTCCTCCCAGTGCCATCGCCAGGAGTGCGATAGGGATCGTGATGATCGCGGAGGCAACAATCCGAGCGTAGTTGGGGTTGGGGATCAGGTGCTGGACGGTCGTAACGAGCGGATTGGCGAGTACCGTTGCGGCGACGGCTGCGGCGGTAAACCCACAGATCGTCATGCCCACCTGGGTGGTGGCGATCATGCGGGGCTGGTTCTCTAAGAGTGCCTGAACGGCTCTTGCCCCTCGCCGACTTTCTTCGACAAGCTGCTCCACGCGTGTAGAGCGGAGCGAGAGCAGGGCGGCTTCGGCCATAGAGAAAGCGCCCATGAACAGGATGAGCAGAAGCACCAGCAAGCTGCTGGCGAGCAAAAAGGCGAGAGGTAAACTATCAGGGTCCATAGGTTATTTTTGTGGGGGTTGCGGAGATGGTTTCGAAACGGGAAGTAGTGTCGTGGGTAGATGGAAGCCCAGCCACTGAGGAACTTGGAGCACCAGAGCGGCCAGAGTGAGGGCAATGACAGCCCCAGCAACGACCTCTCGGAGCGTGTGGATCTTGGTCTCGACACGGGACTGTGCCACTAGTGCCGCCAGACCAATGGCTAGCAGGCCAACAGCTGGTTGTGGGACGAGAAAGACAATGACTCCCGCCAGATAGAACGCAATTGCGGAGTGCCCGGAGATGACGCCGCCTTGAAACAGTGAGCCCTTGCGCCCCGCGATCTTACCGAGAAACACAATCAGTAGGAGTAAGACAAACGCACCCAGAAAGACCGGGACGGTGGGAGGCTGGATAAGGCGGATGGAGAGTGTATCCAGGTGAACCGCTCCCCAAAACACCACTCCCCCGACAAGAACTGCCGTAATGGCGGATATCAAGACGGCTCCGGCAGCAACATCCTTGATAAACTTGGCGGCAGGGTGGTAGGTTTGCGTGATCATGTCCACGGTCGCTTCAATCGCGGTGTTAAACATCTCCGTGATCATTACCAGTGCGGCGCAGAATACCAGGGCCAGCATCTCGACGCGAGGAAGGCGCAGGATCAGGCCCACCAAAAAGACAAATAAAAACGTGAGGATGTGGAAGCGCATGTTCCGCTGGGTGCGAAAAGCATGGGCTAGTCCTTCGACCGCATGGCGGAACGAGACCAGTGGGTTCTTGGTACGCCAGGTAGAGTGGCTCATCTGTTGGCTCTATTGTAGCCTATCCCAGCGTTCCGGTCGAGTCGCTAATCATTTCTGTATCCACCCCAGATTTTTGTAGCATGG
>NZ_JANNYP010000331.1:0-2197 GCF_031410135.1 Armatimonas sp.
GTTAAAGTCCCCGATGCGGCCAAAGAGCGCTCGCATGTTGAGCGTCATCGCCCGCCCGTAGCGTGTCGATACCCACGTCATCGGCGGCACAACCAGCCCGGTGATCAGCGCCAGCTTCGGGTTCAGCGTAAACATCAGCCCAAACGAGCCCAGAAACGTCATCACGGCGATAAAGGCGTCCTCTGGGCCGTGGTGTGCCACTTCGCCCACTTCCTCCAGGTCCTTGGTGATCCGCGCCACCAGGTGCCCGGTCTTCTGGTTGTCAAAAAAGCGAAACGAGAGTTTTTGTAAGTGGTCGAAGATGCGCCGCCGCAGCTCGGTCTCGATTGAGATTCCCAGCACATGCCCCCAGTAGTTCACCACATACTGAAGCCCTGTGTTCACCAGGTAGATCATCAGCAGCCCGACCGCGGCGCTGAGAATCAACCCCCAGTTCGCGCTGGGAAGGAGCTTGTCTACGAAGTGCTTCACGGCCAGCGGAAAAGCCAGCTCCAAGAGCCCCGAGACAACGGCGCAGGAGAAATCAATCAGAAACAGTCGGCGGTGGGGGCGGTAGTAGGAAAAAAACTCACGAAGCATCGCCTGTTTATACCGTCGCGGGTGGGATCAGTTCCCAATACGTTATGTGCATCAAGAGACTCCCCGGACAGCGTAGTAGACCACGACCCAGCCGCTCTTTTGCTTCTCTACAAGGCACGTCCCAAACGTGCTTCCGCGCCCTGACGTGTGCCAGCCTGTCTCTACCTTCGCTTGGTTTGCCGCGATCCAGCGCACCTGGTCGGCAGAGAGAATCACGCCGCGTTTGCCGGTTGCCTTATCGGTCACTTCAAACGTTTTTGGCTTTACTTCCGATACTCGTTTCACAGTCAGCTCGTTGCGAAAACGGGCCATGAAACTTAGCTTTGGATCGGTGCGGTGGATTGAGAGGAAGTAGAAAGGCTTGGGAAACTTCGTTTGGAAATGCTTCAAATGGTAGCGGAGGACTGCTTCGCGAATATCGTCTACTTGTTGGGGGCTAAAAGTTTTTTGCAAGGTGAACCTCCTGTAGAGTTTGAGCAAGGGCAAAGTCTTTTCGGCGAAGGAGTAGCCCCCAGTCCCTCGACCCTGTAGGCTCGATTCGCATATCGCGAATGTTGTGAGCTTGAAACTGTGTGTAGAGCTGGCCTATGATACGGCGGCTACCAGATTCATAGTAGAAGACAACGTGCTCGTAGCGGGGGCCAAGCTGGCGATTGATGCGCAGGACCACTTCCTCAAAATCGGAAAGAGAGGGGATGCGCTCGATGAAAATATGGTGCTCGTCCACACGGTCTGCCTCTAGCTCTGGGCAAAACCCGACCGGCTCAAAGACAAAAACATCGTAGCTCCCATCGTGGCGCTCGTAGGCCACCAACTCGACGAGATGCTGACAAATGGGGTGGCTATGGCTGCCAGTATAGTCGTCTTCGTTCATGGCAAGTCTATTACCAGCTCGGGCTGGAAGTTTGGGTTGGGTTTGTCGGGGTAGGTGGCCTGTACCCCTGATTTGGTCCATCGAATGAGTTAGTCTTCGTTGGTCGTTGTGGGCTTCCCCGGCGGCGAAGCCGCGTCGTTTTTCCTTTCCGTTTCTGGCTGGGTGTAGGCGCAGCTAATTGCCTCGGTGCGGCGGTGTTCGGGCAACGAGAGAATCGAGGGGGCGTGGTGGGTGACGACAACGGAGCGCTTGGGATCATGGGTGGTGAGAAACTCCCGTAGTGCCCGCACCGACGCCAAGTGCACCGCTCGCGTGTCCCAGGGAGAGAGTCGTCGGTAGCCATAGCCTGAGTGGCGGATGCGCTTGTAGTCGTTCATCACCGCCTTGGCCTCCGTTGCGCCTGTCTGCCAGTCGTCGAGAAGCGCCAAGTCCGTCCAGAGCGTCGCGCCGAAAAAGTGCACCTCACCGAGCGTGACGGCGGTGTTTTCCAGAAAGTAAACATTAGTACCCTGTGTCGCCGCGCGGAGCTTCTCGGTGAGACTGGGGAGCTTCTCGCCGTAGAACTCATGGTTGCCGCAGATCTAAGTACAGGACAAAAATTGTCGTGCCTTCTCGCGCTGACACTCTTTGACAGTTCTGCACAAAGAGGTCATCCAATTTTGGAGTGCGTCCAAGCCGAGGCGGAACAGGCAAATGGGGGCACGTTCATGCTTCAAGCAACGTAATTTTACCTGAGTGGATACC
>NZ_JANNYP010000332.1:0-17688 GCF_031410135.1 Armatimonas sp.
GACGGCAGGTTTTTGCAGATCGCTCTCGGTCAGCACCTGCGGCTTTCCCGCAAACGCCGAGAGAAACGCGAGATACGCCGCCGCGCCGCTGTTGCTCTGTGTGGCGGAGGTCATTAAAAAACGAAGGCGGCCCGCTTGGGCCGCCTCTCGAATTGTGTCCGTCGGGACTATTCTCTTGTCTGTCCAGCCCAGCCTCTGGGCCACACTCCCCTTTAGCGCCAGCCCCACAGGCGACCAGTAGATGCTCTGCGCGTCTCTCACGCGCCTCTGCGAATCGCCAAGACTCACCCAGAGCGACTGCGCGGGCCAGACCGCATCGGCGCTGCCTCCGCCGCTTTCTAGTTGCCGCATGATCTCGACGGAGCCTTTGTACTCAAACGTGATAGCGATATGGTTCTCTTGCGCAAAGCGCTGCACCAGCGGCTCTAGGCTCTTGTTCTCGCTGCCCACCACGATTCGCAGGCTTTCTTGCGGAGCACTCAGCGTCTGGCAGCCCGCCAGAAGTGCCCCCGCTAGTAGTGTTATTTGTAGGAGCACGGACGCCTTCCGTGCTTTTTGTATTTTTCTTATCATTGCCCTTATTTTCGGCTATGCAAGAGCAGGAAAGATTAAGGGAAGGTGATGGACACGCAAGGGCAGGGGATAGACCAGATCAGGTAAAATAGGTCATGTCGTCCACGTTTAACATTGGAATTGAGGAAGAGTACCAGACCATTGACCCGGAGACGCGGGATCTGCGCTCACACATTGGTACGGAGCTACTTCCCGAGGGCAAGCGCCTGCTTCAGGAGTCGGTCAAGGCCGAGATGCACCAGAGTGTGGTCGAGGTCGGAACCGGGGTCTGCGACACGGTGCAAGAAGCCCGTGAGCAGCTCTTTGAGCTCCGCCAGACCATTATCCGCCTGGCGGGCAACCAGGGGCTTAAAGTCGCTGCCGCGGGGACCCATCCCTTTGCCAACTGGCGCGAACAGGAGATCTACCCCGATGTGCGCTACGACACGATTGTGGACGATCTGCAACAAGTGGCGCGGGAGAACTTGATTTTTGGGCTACATGTCCACGTGGGCATTCCCGACAAAGAGACCCGCATTCGCATCTTGAACTCCGTGCGTTATTTTTTGCCACATATTCTGGCACTCTCGACCAACTCGCCGTTCTGGCTGGGCTACGACACGGGCTTTAAGAGCTACCGGTGTAAAGTTTTTGATAAGTTCCCGCGCACCAATATCCCCGATCCGTTTTCGTCGTGGTCCGAGTTCGAGGGCTACGTTGACTTACTGATCAAGACGGGCTGTATTGACAACGCCAAGAAGATCTGGTGGGACATTCGTCCACACCCGTTCTTTCCCACGATTGAGTTTCGGATCTGTGATGTGCCCCTGCGCCTCGATGAGACGATTGCGCTGGCGGCGCTGATGCAGGCAACAGTGGCGAAGCTACATAAGCTCCATACCCGTAACCAAGACTACCGCCAGTACAGCCGGGCACTGCTGATGGAGAACAAGTGGCGGGCACTGCGCTACGGCATTGACGGCAAGCTTATTGACTTTGGCAAGCAGGAGGAGGTACCCTTCCGCGAGCTAATGCAGGAGTATCTAGATTTTGTGGACGATGTGGTAGACGAGGTGGGGTGTCGCCGCGAGCTGGAGTATATCCAGAAAATGCTAGAGCGCGGCACCGGCGCAGACCGTCAGCTCCATGTCTTCAAAGAGAGCGGTGGCGACCTAAAAGCCGTCGTGGACTACATGGTCGCTGAGACACTACTGCCCTCCGAACTCTGACCCCGCCCCTCTAACGGGCGGTGGCCCAATTGGGGTGGCGGGAATGAAATATTTATGCACAACGCACTTCTTTTAAGTACCAAGTTTTCCCCGGAGCTAACACCGGGGGCAGTCAATGCCGTCACCACGTGCCTGCGTATCCAGCCGGGTGAGAAAGTGACGTTGATCTGCGATATGGCCTGCCTGACGATTGGGGCAAGCCTTGCGCGGGAGCTGGAGACGCGTGGTTTTGTCTGGAGCGGATTTGTTTTAGAGCAGCTCGGCCCACGCCCGCTGACCGACATGCCCTCCGAGGTTCTCTCGGACATGGAGAGTAGCGCGGTCTCGATCTTTGCTGTGCAGGTGCAGACAGGCGAGCTCACCAGCCGTCGGCAGATGACCGATGTGGTCAACCGGCGTGGGATGCGCCATGCCCATATGGTGAACATCACCGAGGAGATTATGTGCGAGGGAATGCGCGCAGATTTTGGCGCGGTGGACACCCTCAGCCAGCGCGTCATCGAGATCGTCCGGGCTGCAACGACCATTCGTGGGACGACGCCCGCAGGCACGGACATCACCGTCCAGCTGAGCCCCGAGTACAACTGGCTCAAGACCAGCGGGATTATCTCGCCCAAGAAGTGGGGCAATCTCCCCGGCGGCGAGATCTTCACGTCACCCTGGGAGCTGAATGGCACCTTTGTGGTGGACGGCGTGGTGGGCGACTATCTCTGCGCCAAGTACGGGCTCATGGGCGCAAATCCTCTGACCCTCACGATTGAGAAGAACCGCCTGACAGGTGCGCAGTGCAGCAACAAAGCCCTCGAAGCCGAGTTCTGGGAGTACTGCCACACCGATGAAAACTCCGACCGGGTGGGGGAGTTTGCCATTGGCACTAATATTGGCCTTACGCGCGTGATTGGCAATATTCTTCAAGACGAAAAATTCCCCGGCATCCATATCGCTTTTGGCGATCCCTACGGCTTCCACACCGGAGCCAACTGGCAGTCCTCTACGCATATTGATGTGGTCGGGCTGCACTTTGATATCTGGGCCGATTCGCAACAAATCATGAGACACGGCACTTTTTTAGTGTGAAAAAAACTCGCAACGATTGTGACTTAAATCACGATAAAAAGTGATCTAAATCACAGCTTTTTCTGTTTTTCCGTTGTCTAACAGGGCCAAGCATAAAAACAGGCGCATCTACCCTACAAAGAAAGGCCCGATGCGCCGGATAATCGAAGCAAGTTGTTTTGTCAGGGATAACGGTATAATCCGACAAAACCCGGTAATTTAGCGAGGAGCGTTTTATGAGTCGTTTGGTAACGGTGGGAGCAGTGAGTGCACTGGTGCTTGTGTTGGGGGCAGGGAGCAACGCCTGGGCGCAGGACGATCTGACTACAGCAACAGATCTGATTAGTAAGGGGAAGTACGCCGAGGCGATCAAGGTTCTCGATAAGCTCATCAAAGAGCGCCCTGAGGCGTCGACGCTGTATTTTCACCTAGGCCGTGCGCACTTTGGGGCAAAAAACCTGCCCTTGGCCGAGGTAGCGTTCACGAAAGTGATCGTCGCAAAGCCACTGGCTGCCGACTCATACTACAACCGAGGGATCGTCCGCTCACAGCTCAACAACTACACCGGGGCTATCGCCGACTTTACGGAGCTGATTAAGCTCGCTCCCAAGCCCAAGGCAAATGCTCCCGATCTCGTTCTGGAGTCCTATGATAGCCGTGTGGTGGCCTATCTTCAGACTAATAAGTTCTCCGAAGCGATTGCGGATGCGACCAAGGTTTTAGAGCTGGACCCCAAGCGTGGGCTGACCCTCCTCAACCGTGGCTATGCGTATGAAAAACTCAATCAGTTTGATAAAGCGGTCGCCGACTACAGTGCTGCTGTTATGCTCCTGACGAGTGATGCCGATAAGGCCGCGACCTACTTTTCCAAAGCGGATCTGGAGTTTCTTAAGCTCAACCAGCTCCAGCCTGCCATTGACGACTACACCAAAGGACTCGTGCTGGATAAGAGCAACACCGGTGCACTGCTGAACCGTGCCGCCTGTAACTTCCAGCTCAAGAACTTCTCTGCGGCGCTTGCCGATTACAATGCGGCGCTAGCCCTCAAGCCTGGCGATGCGGAGATCACGAAGAACCGGGCGGCGGTGCAGCTACAGCTCAAGGACTACAAGTCAGCGATTGTGGACTACTCGGCGTACTTGCAGAAAGTGGGCGCATCGGCGGATTTTAATGTCTACCGACTGCGCGCTGCCTGCTATCTCAATATCGAGCCCAAGAACTACGCGGCTGCCTCGACCGATCTGAAGGCCTATCTTGCCAAGAAGTCTGATGATGCTGTGGCATGGAAAGACCTGGCGCTGGCGCAGTACAACAATATCGTTCCTCAGGGAGGCTCGATCACAAAAGTGCAGGCGGTGGGGCTCAGTGATGCGATTGCCTCGGCGGGCAAGGCCACTCAGCTCGATCCCAAGCAGGCCGATGCCTTTATTATCATGGCCGACTCCTACAGCTTCCAGGAAAAGTACAAAGAGGCCGTTCCGCCCTACACCAGCTATATCGCTCTCCAGCCCGATAAACCCTTTGGCTACGAGGGGCTGGGCCGTGTGCAGTACAACCTCCAGGACTACAAAGGGGCTGCCACCAACTTCGAGAAGTATCTTAAGTTCAAGCCCAATGACATGGAAGTCAAGAAGCTCCTCGCGCTTGCCAAGGCCAGTGGTGGTGGTATATCCTCTACGGAGAAGATTGCCGCTCTGACTGAGGCGATCAGTGCTGACCCCAAAGACCCGGGTGCCTACACCAACCGTGGCGTCGCCTACTTTGAAGCGCAGGACTTTGACAAGGCCATTGCAGACTTCAAAAAGGCCTTAGAGCTTCTGCCCGCGGGTAGCCCCAACCAGCTACAGTACCTCAATAACCTGGCCAGCGCCGCGGGAAAGAAGGCGGACAAGACCCAGGCTGATGCAGACTACCGTGTAGCAGTGGATGCCTACGGTCAGCTTCTGGCCAAGAGCCCCAACAACGGCGAAGCGCTGGGAGCGCAGGCGTTTCTCTACCTGAAGCTCAAGCAGTGGGACAGTGCCATGGCGAGCTATGCCAAGTATCTTGCGACCAACCCCACGGACCAGAAAGAGCAGCTTGCTGCACTGACCAACCGTGCCTACTGTGCCCTTCAAAAGAGCCCCGCCGACTTTGCCTCCGCGATTGCAGACTACACCAAGATCATTGCGCTTGCTCCAACGGATCCCAAGGCCTACGAGCTGCGGGGACGTACCTACTTAGACATGAAGAACCTGGCGGCGGCGGCGTCGGATTTTGATAAGGTGCTCCAGTTATCGGGTAGCAAAGACCCGGAGATGGTGAAAAATCAGGCGGTGATCTACTTCAACTTAGGCGAGAACAAGCGCAAGATCAATGATGCCAGCAAGGGGCTGCCTGAGTTTGAGAAAGCGATTGCCAACTACACCACCTACTTGGCTTCCAAGCCAACAGACGCAATCGCGCTCTACGGGCGTGGCCTGGCGATCTACCGCAAGGCAAAGGCGTCTACAGATGTCAAGGTCAAGCTGGCAGAGCTGAAGAAGGCAAGTGCAGACTTTGAGGCGGCCACCAAGGCTGATCCGAAGTATGCAGATGCTTGGTACTACCTGGGGCTCTCCTACGACGATTACGGTGTTGCTGATGAGCTCTCTCAGGAGACCATGTTCCCCAAGGCGATTGCGGCCTACGAGAAGTATGTGACACTACCAGGTGTCCCTGCGGCGGACGTGGACGCGATCAAGAAGCGTATCACGCAGCTCAAAGATGCTCTCTAGAGTGTCCTCCTAAAGACAGCCGCCCCGGAAGGAAACTTCTGGGGTGGCTGTTTTCTTTTTATCGTATAATTCTCTCATGCAAAGCGTGACGATTCGCAGTGGCTCGGAGCTGAGGCAGGCGCTACAGGCGGCGCGACCAGGGACGCAGCTTCTGCTCGCGCCGGGGGAGTTTGGTGCGGGCTACTTTCTGGAGAATATCCACGGCGCTCCCAGCAAGCCTATCGTGGTGCGTGCCGCTGATCCCGCCCACCCGCCAAGGTTTTCTGGAGGCAGTGTCGCACTACATCTAGCCCGGGTGAGCTGGCTCGAAATCCATGACCTCGTGATCGAGAAGATGAGCCAGAATGGGCTCAACATCGACGATGGCGGGCAGTACACCAAGCCCTCGCACCATGTCACGCTCAAGAACCTGCGCATCTCCGAGCTTCCTGCGGGCAACCGGGATGGGATCAAGCTCTCAGGGCTCGATGATTTTCGGGTGGAGGGATGCCAGATTGCCCGCTGGGGTGGCTCGGGGATAGACATGGTGGGGTGCCACCGTGGAAAGATCGTCGGCTGTACGTTTCGCGAGGGCGGCGACAACGGGGTGCAGTGCAAGGGAGGAACCTCTGAGATCGCGATCCAGCGGTGCCGCTTTGAGAGCGCGGGGCTGCGTGGGGTTAACCTGGGGGGCAGCACCGGGCTAGAGTTCTTCCGCCCGCCGGTCGCCGCCATGCCCGCGCAGGCTCGCTACGAAGCGCGCAGTCTCACGGTCGAGGGGTGTACGTTTTCGGGGAGCGATGCCCCACTGGCGTTTGTGGGTGTGGACGGAGCCACGGTGCGCTTCAACACGTTTTTCCTGCCGCGCAAGTGGGTTCTGCGAATCTTGCAGGAGACACGCCTGCCCGAGTTTGTTCCCTGCCGTCGCGGCGTTTTCGAGAGCAACTTAGTGGTCTTCCGCTCGGACTTTTGGAGCGAGGGGGGCGTCAATATCGGATCGGGAACCGCCCCGGAGACGTTTACCTTCACTCGGAACTTCTGGTGGTGCCAAGACCGCCCGGACCGGAGCCGCCCCCGCCTGCCCAGCGCGGAGACTGGCGGTATCTACGGACAAGACCCGCTCCTGGGCTCCGACCTGAAGCCCCGCCCCGGCAGCTCCGCTCTCAAAGTCGGTGCACACGCCCTGCCTCCCACACTCTAGGTACCGGGTTCATAGGAATATGAAAACTCCCCGTACTGTCTGTAATCGGCAAGCACGGGGAGAAATTATGCAACGTGAGAGAGCCGCCGCGTGCTACTTGCGCCGTCGCTTCGCCAGCACCGCCACCCCACCGAGAGCCAGAAGCGCCAGCGTGCCGGGTTCAGGGGCGGCGCCGCCACCACTGGCCGTGAACTTGAAGTTCGGAGCCATGTATTGACCAGTGCCAACGATATCTCCTGTCGGGAAGGCGTTGAAAGGATTAAACCTTGCAGCGCCTAGGGCGATACCACTGGCCGCTGTTATAGAACCTCCACTGATGCTATCGGGAGAATTATCACTGGGGTTCGGGAACCCGGGATTGGGGAAGAAGGCTCCAATGGTATAGGTTTGTCCTGCCGCCAGCGCGATAGGGCTCCCTCCGAGCGAGACGTAGCGGTAGGCATTATCCAGTGTCGCTCCGGTTCCTGAGGGGACTGTCGCCGTTCCCAGGGAGGTACCGGAACCGTTCCAGATCGTGATAGGGTGCGACAGGAACAGGCCGTCCTGATCCTGATCCCAGAAGCCCAGATCGGTCACGGAGATAGCACTGGCACCAACGGTGAACGTATAGCCAACGGTGAAACCAGTCACTCCTCGAAGTGCAGGGTTGCTGGGAATGGTGAAGGCGGTTGTCTGAGCGTGTGCAGTTGTCGTGGTTAGTGCCGTGCCGCTAAGAAGTGTGAGAGCGACTAAGATATGGAGAGAGCGAAGTATCATTTATTTTTTTGTACTTTCTTAAATTTGTTTTTGATGTGGGGTGGGACAGTCTCTGTGTGCCGGTGCTGAACCTCTCCGGGATATTTGTAGCTTAGATTTCACGGTGAAGACAACAGGTGTCCACGAAAGTGAAACACTGTCCACGCAAGTGAAACGTTATAATGCCTTTAGTTTTGCTAAGGGGCAGGGAATGGGGCTTTCGGATTATCTCAAGACACTCCAAAACCAAGCGGGTCTAGGGCTGGTGGAGTGGGCGGCGCAGAGCGAGGTGAGCCGCACGTCGCTGTGGCGGTGGCTCTCGGGCAAGTCGCTTCCACGGGATGCGGAGCTGGAGAGTGCGCTGGCGGTGCTGGGGGCGGACGCGGCGGTGCGGGCGCGGGCGTTTGGGTTGCTGGAGGCGGCGCGTGGCAATGGGGTGCTACGGCTGGGCGAGCAGACCGGGCTACCCTTGCTCGACCGAAGCCACTTGCTCGTGGCGCTACGAGAGCGAGCGGGCCTTAGTCAGAGCGAAGCGGCACTGCGGGCGGGTATCGCCCGCAACAGCCTAAATCGCTGGGAAAACGGAGTCTCGTGGCCTAGTGCGGATCGGCTGCACCCCCTCTGTTTCCACTATGAAGTCACTCAGGAGGAGCTCTTCGCTCTCACGCTTCCGAGTGCGACGGCGGGTGGGTACCTGGATGCCCCGCTAGACTTCGAGGAAACGCGCGCAATGTTTGATCTCATGACCCTAGGGCAGATTCCTCCGATCCCCGGAATGCTTCTGGCACAGCGGCTGAGCTTTCTGGCACCGACCAGCGCCGAGGCACGCTCGCTCCTCTGTCGTAACTACGCGCACCTGGGAAATTTGAGCATCACCGCTCAGTCGCGGGTGCGAACACAGCACTTTCTGGGGCTTGCACAGCGGCTTGACGAGGCCAAGGAAGCGGAAAATCGTATCCAGCTTGCCCTTGCCCAGAACCATTTTATACGTGCTCCGCTAATGTACAACGCTCCCCCACGTGTGTTATCGTCGCTGTTTCATCCCGAACAGCTTGTCATGCGAAAGAAGCAAGAATCCACCGTCGGTAAGCAAGCCTATGTTCTCCTAGGGCAAGTCGAAGGAAGGATCAGCCAGGCTTCTCTTGCCTTTAAGATACGCTGGTACAACGACCGTGCGAAGGCCTTATGCATGATGCAACGGCGCGAGGAGGCGCTAGACCTGATCGAAAGAGCCTTTAGTCTGGGGGAAGAGCTTGAGGGGAGCCTTGCCATACCGCGTTTGTTAGATCGGATTGTCCGCTTAAGGGACTTGGGGGAGTATCGGATGGTGGTCGAGTCTCTTGCTAGCGTGCCTTCCCAGTGGCTCGCCGAGGATGCGGCTCTGAACTATGACTACGGCTTGAGCCTCTATGGTGCCGGTCTCACAAAAGAAGCTCGGGTATTTGGTCAGCGCGCTCTTGATTTAGTCGAAGCCCCCTCACGTCCCGCGCAAATCATCCGCCGGTTCTTGGAGGTTCTCGGCTAGCCGCAGGATGGCAAAAAACGGGTGTGAAAGTGATAAAATACGGGCACTATGAGCCAACTCACCTTAGAAGTCCCCGACGAGATTCTGACGCTGACGGCCACCCCAGAAGGCATGGCCCGTGCCCAAGCGGCGGTGCTCGCCGCCTTTGGAATCGCTCCGGTCAACACAGAGTCGCTCCTCGTCTCCGATGCCTTCTACGACTCCCTACTAGATATTATTGATGGAGTGGAGGCAGGGACGATTAAGACGAAGCGTTTTGACTCCAAAGCCGCGATGGAGCGCGCTGAGGCGCTTCTGGCGCAAGCAGGTATCTCCTAGTGGCAGAGTTTCCCAAGCCGCGCTCGTTCCCAGAAAGCTGTGGGATTAGCCAGCTCTTGGGCAAGACACCGTGAACCCCGATGCGTTTCTGGATCGCCTCCGCCAGCACCCCGACTATAAAAAACAGATCGTCCATATCGAGCATATCCCGGCGCGGCCAGCGGTCTACGGTGAGCTAGACGCGCCACTGCCGGAGCGTCTGAGCAAGGCGCTGAGAGAAAAACTTGGGGTGGAGAAGCTCTTTCGCCACCAGGCAGAGGCGATAGATTTAGTACGACTGGGCTTTCAGGTGATCGTCACCACGCCCACGGCCTCGGGGAAGTCGCTGTGCTACAACGCGCCGGTCTTGGAGACACTGCTGCTGGAGCCCAAGGCGCGGGCGCTGTATTTATTTCCCACGAAAGCCCTGGCCCAAGACCAGCAGAGCAAGCTCAAGAGCCTCGACCTCTGGCCCGACGTGATCTCCGCCACCTACGATGGCGACACGCCCAAGGATGAGCGCTTGCCCATACGGCGTACGGCGCGGCTCTTAGTCACTAACCCGGACATGCTGCACATGGGAATCCTGCCACAGCACAATGGCTGGGCGACGTTTTTCCGTAACCTGCGCTATGTCGTGGTGGATGAGGCCCATGTCTACCGGGGCGTCTTTGGGGCGCATGTGGGCAATATCCTGCGGCGGCTTCTGCGGGTGGCGGAGCTTTATGGTGCACGGCCTCAGATTATCGCCTGCTCCGCGACGATCGCCAACCCGGAGGAGCTCTTTACCAAGCTCACGGGGCTGAGTGCCGAGGTGGTTGCGGCGGAGAGTGGGGGAGCGCCTACGGGCAAGCGGCGCTTTGTCTTCTGGAACCCACCCGTGATGGACGCTGCCACGGGCTCACGGCGCTCGACCAACGCGGAGGTGACCCATGTCTTTACGGAGCTACTCGGAGACGACGTGCGCACACTGGCCTTCACGCGCTCCCGTAAGACCGCCGAGCTGCTACTGACCTACGCCCGCCGCGCACTGGAGGGCAAACCCCAGCAAGATAAAGTCATGAGCTACCGCGCGGGCTACACCCCGGAGCAGCGGCGGGAGATTGAGCGCAAGCTCTTCACCGGAGAGCTAACCGGTGTGACCGCGACCAATGCGCTGGAGCTGGGGGTGGATATTGGGGGAATGGACGCCGTGGTGATGACGGGCTACCCCGGCACGGTGGCAAGCACCTGGCAGCAGGCCGGGCGCGCCGGTCGCCGCCAAGGGGAGTCCCTCGCCGTCTTGGTCGCCGCCGACAACCCGCTGGATCAGTTTCTCATGCGCCAGCCCGACTACTTCTTCGAGCGCCCCGCCGAGCACGCCGCGCTCGATCCGACCAACAAGCACATCCTCGGTGGGCACCTGCTCTGCGCTGCCTACGAAGCGCCGCTCACCGACGAAGACGCCGATCTCTTCGGTGGCGAGCGTGCCCGCTGGGTAGCGCACCGCTTGGTGGAAGAGGGCGCACTGGCGGCACGCGGCGATAGGCTGCACTACGCCGGGAGCGAGTACCCCGCCACGCTCATCAATATCCGCTCCGCGTCGGCGAATCAGTACATTATCGAGGAGAACGGCAAGACCCTGGGCACGGTTGAGGAAGCGAAGGCTTTTGAGACCATCCATCCCGGCGCGATCTACCTGCACATGGGCGAGAGCTACGTGGTCGAGGAGCTAGACACGATCAGCCGCCGCGCCACCGTCCGCCGCGCCGCCGCCAGCTACTTCACCGAGCCCAAGACCGACTCGCATATCGAGATCATCGCGACGGGCGGCTCCAAAGAGTTCGGCGACACCGTGGCCTACTTCGGCGACGTGCGCGTCACGAGCTGGGTGACAGGCTTTCGCCAGAAGCAGCTCTTCTCCGATGAAGTCCTCGGCCTCTACGACCTTGACCTCCCCGAACAGACCTTCGAGACCGAGGCGGTCTGGTACCCGCTGCCCCAGTACTTGGTCGAAGAGCTCGCCGAGGCGGGCTTGGACTTAGCCGGAGGCGTTCATGCCGTCGAGCACGCCAGTATCGGCCTACTCCCGCTCTTTGCCCTCTGTGATCGCAACGACATCGGCGGCGTCTCCACCGCGCACCATCCCCAGGTCGGTGCCCCCACCATCTTCGTCCACGATGCCCACCCCGGCGGGGTTGGGATCGCCGAGACCGGCTTTCGCATCATCGAGCAGTGGCTCACCGCAACCCTCACCCTGATCGAAGAGTGCCCCTGCGACGACGGCTGCCCGAGCTGCATCCAGAGCCCCAAGTGCGGCAACAACAACGAGCCGTTAGATAAAAAAGCCGCCGCGCTGATCCTGAGGCGCTTGCTCCACGGCCAACCGATGTCTGAACTCCCGCCAAGGTAGAGAAGTAAGATGAGCGATGACGAAGCGAACAAGATACTTGATTTTGTAGAAGATAACGATTGTTTAAGCGATGATTCCGAATTACTTGAAAAAGTAGTTTTATTACTTCATTGTGAGAATCCACTGTTCCGACGCAGAGCTGCTGGGGCAATGAGCGAACCTGAATGCAGTGAATGCTGCGACCAATTATTTGAGCGCCTTATTGTAGAAAATGACCGTGATGTTCGAAGTAGGATATTTCAATCATTAGAAATATTTAAATCAAATAAGTATGCGGATAGAATTATTAATGAATATAGTAATGTGATGAACTCTAGGTCAAGTAAAATATCAATAGCGAAAATAGCATTGGATAATAATCGATTTGATTTTGCTAGTAGCAAAGTTAATGATGATTATATTATTGGGGATTTGATTGAAATGCATCAGGAGTCGCTCTTGCTTTTTGCCATTCATGAAACACTAACCGACCAGCAGCATGGGCGGTATGCAGAGCTTGTGGCAAAGCGACGTAGTGCGACTCTCACGGAAGCAGAGTATGCGAAGCTCTTGGAACTCTCGGGGCTAGTTGAGGCAATGGATGCACGGCGGCTGGAGCTACTATCCCAGCTCGCGGCCCTGCGTCAAGTGCCACTCATCCAGCTCATCTCTGAGCTGAATCTCCCCCAGCACACGGTATGACCGAGGCACTCCAGCTTAACACGGTGTCCCCGCCGGTTGAAATCGGCGTCTGAGGGCGTTCCGCCAACAAGTCGCTCCGCGACTGCCGGTTCCCCTTCGCTTGCCGAGGGGGCTAGGGGGTGTTAGTCGCGGAGCGACTTCTCAGCCGAGGGACGAGGCTCATAGACGCCGCTTTCAATCGGCGGGCAATGAAGCAAAAAAATCAGTCATCGGAGAGACGAAATCAGTCATCGGGCTAAGAAAATCAGTCGTTGAAGAGAAAAAATCAGTCGTTGGGAACTAAAAATCAGTCATCGGTGGTATAAAAACAGAAGTTGAGGAGATCAAATCAATGGACGAAACAAGAAAAACAAGTCGCGAACCGGGCGCGCTGAACTATACACAGGTCATATCACTCGATGTTGCCGCACAGGTGGCCATCAGCGCTCGGAAACCGGTCTACCGTGCGGCACTTCTGGCACGAGGAATCACCGACGAGACCCTCGATGAGCTGGATCTTGCCGTGAGTGAAGGCAAAAAAGAGCAGGCGATTGCGGTGGAGAACGATACGGGCCAGCGGGTCTCGACTCAAGAGGAGAAGCTTGCTCGAAAAGAGCTGCTGGCCGGACTGCGCGAGGTGCAGACCGCCGCGCGGCAGAAGTGGACACGCAGCCAGCCTGCGGCGCTGAAGGACTACTACATCGGGGAGAACCTGCCCAACATGAGCCGCGCCACGCTCGTACAGGTGACCGAGGGGATTCTCTTGCGCCTCTCGACACAGACCCTACCGGGAATCACGCCAGAGACCGTCACGGCCCTCACGGCCAAGCGCGATGCCTATGTCGAGGCCAACAAGAACCAGCTTGGGTTTATCGCCGGGGCGAAAGCGCGCCGTGCCGCTGCCCTGGAGCACCTCAAGACTGCCACAGATCTGCGGATCGAGGTTCAGTTCGCCGCCGATGCCGCCTACCCCTTCGACAATCCCCGGAGTGCTGCCGCCCGCACCGAGTTCGCCCTCCCCGAAGACCGCCGCTTCGTCACTCGGTAACCTCGTCATTGCCTTTCCGCCCATTTGAACCCACCCCGGCTCCGTTCGTTCCTCACCCGCCGACCCTCCCTTGATTCAAGGGAGGGTGGATGCGAGCTGTGCGAGTAGCCGGGTGGGTTCGGGTTAGGAAATTACGTCCCACAAAACGTCTTATACCCACACGCGCTAGCCGGAGCTGGTTCGTGGTATTTCGACGGGGCAGAATCGTATGCGTAGGGCTGAGCGAGGACTTCCAGCAGAGCGTTCAGCGGCGCGAGGTCATTGTCGCTTTCTGCGGCGGCAAGCGCTTCCTCGACGAGATGGTTTCTCGGAATCACAGCGGGGTTGACCGAGCGCATGAGAGCGAGAGAGTCGGCTTCTGAGGTGCCTTCGTGCTGGCGACGCGCTTGCCAGCGTGTGTGCCACGCCTCAAACGCAGCGTCTTTGTCCGTGGGATCGTCGAGCGTGCGAAACGAGTTGGTGAAATCTGCCTCGGTGGCTTCCATCCAGGTCAGGAGCGCGGCGATCAGCTCCGGGTCGTCGGCTTCGGCAGTTTGTAGCCCGAGTTTGCGGCGCATCCCGGTTAGCCACGCGGATTCGTAGAGATCAGGGAAAGTATTGAGCGCCTCGACCGCCATCGCGACGGCTTCTTCTTCGACAGTTCCGAGCAGAGGCAGGAGCGACTCCGCGAAGCGTGTCAGGTTCCAGTGGGCCATCGCGGGCTGGTTACCGTAGGCGTAGCGCCCCTCGGTGTCGATGGAGCTAAAGACCGTACCGGGATGGTAGGTGTCGAGAAACGCGCACGGGCCGTAGTCAATCGTCTCGCCAGAGAGCGCCATATTATCGGTGTTCATCACGCCGTGGATAAAGCCCACACACTGCCACCGCGCGATCAGGGCGGCTTGCCGAGCGATCACGAGGTGGAGAAACGCGGCGTATTTGTCATTACTCTCGGTTAGTTCGGGGTAGTGGCGGGCAATCGTGTAGTCCGCCAAAACACGCAGATTTGCCTCGTCGCGGCGGGCGGCGGCGTACTGGAATGTGCCGACACGAATATGGCTGGCAGCGATGCGGGTGAGAACTGCACCGGGACGTTGCGTCTCCCGAAAGATCTGCTCACCCGTTGTGACCACCGCAAGGCTGCGGGTCGTGGGAATTCCGAGCGCGTGCATGGCCTCGCTAATGACATACTCACGGAGCATCGGCCCCAGCGCGGCAAGGCCATCGCCGCGCCGGGAGTAGGGCGTGCGGCCTGAGCCCTTGAGCTGGATATCGAAGCGTGCGCCGTTTGGCGTAACATGCTCACCCAGCAGGATTGCTCGCCCATCCCCGAGGATGTTGAAGCCGCCAAACTGGTGCCCCGCGTAGGCCTGTGCAATCGGCTCCGCGCCCTCGGGGAGCGCCTGGCCCGAAAAGAGCGTCGCGAGATCGCCGTCCAGCTGCAAGCCCAGCTCCTCAGCCAGGCGCTGATTGAACAGCACAAGCTGAGGAGCACGGGCGGCTTCCGGTAAGGCTTTTGAAAAGAAAGCCTCGGGGAGGCGGGCGTAGGTGTTGTCAAACTGCCAGGAGCGAGGGGTCATGCCTCCGAGTGTACCCGCTTCTTAAGCCCGAAGAACGAGTCTTCGGGCTTAAGAGGGCTACGGCTGCCTTCGCAGCCAGAAGAATCTACTGGGCACGGAGGTGCCCGTAGCCCTCGCAAGCCGAGACCCTCGTGGTTACGGCTCGCTTGGTCACGGCTCACTACTTCCTCCGGCTCGCTTCTGTGCGTAGACCCGCTCCGCAGGAACGGTCACCAGCTCGCGCTCGGGGAAGCGTAGGGCGGCGAGGAAGCCCCCGAAGACGCAGCCTCCATCGAGGTTGACCGTGTTATTCACGAACCTGATCTCGTCCTGGGGCGTGTGCCCGTAGCAGATTAAAGCTCCGTCAGCGCCGTTTTCTCGGTCGGCGGCCCAGTCGTGGCGGATCGGCATACCATCGGGCGCAAAGCCGCGCACATCGCCAAAGCGCGTGAAGCGGGTGATAAAGTCCGAGCTTTGCCCGAGCATGTCGTCGCGAATCCCGGCATGGGCGACGGCCAGCTTGCCATCGGCCAGAACCAAGTGCACGGGCTGCGGCGCAAGATAGGCAAGAACATCGAGTGTCAGGCGCTCGCGCTCTTTCTCGGGCATGCCCAGAAGCTGCTCCTCAGTAATATCCAGGCCATGCGTGCGCTGGACTTTCCCGCCCGTAAGCATCCGAAAGAGCTTGTCGTCGTGGTTACCGGGTACGAAGAGAGCCTTATCGCGTGCCACCAAGTCGCAGACGAAGCGCAAGACGCCGGGAGAGTCCGGGCCACGATCCGCGAGATCGCCGACAAAGACCGGGACGCGGCCCTCGGAGTGTGTGCTATCGGCACTGTAGCCGATTTTGTCGAGAAGCATCTTCAGCTCACTCAGGCAGCCGTGCACGTCGCCGATGATATCAAAAGTGGGAGCAGTGAGGGCTCCGGGTGTCCTCTGAACCGTCGCGCTGTCCATCTGCTCAGACGTGAGAACATGAACCCCGCTGAGCCGCGTGTCTTTGGGCAGCTCGCGAAGGGCCTGCTCCAGGGTGGCGCGATGGCGCGTGACCACGCGCTCACCAACGCAGCGCTCCGTGCGCAGGGCATCACGGCGGATGGCCTCGTCGAGTGGGACATCGAAAGCGACAATATGTACCGGAACGCGGGCTGTTTTCGCCAGCTCAATCAGCCGATCCCGTGCGCCCGGCTTGAGCGCTGTCGAGTCTGCCACGGTGAGCCGTCGGTTCTTCAGACGCAGCGCGATCCACTGGTGAAAGAGCGCAAAGGCATCCTCGTTTGCACTCTGCGAGGCGGCATTGTCCACCACCATCTCGCGGCACTGGTCGCTGGAGACAATCTGCGAGGCAAGAAAGTGCTTCTTCGCCCACGTGGACTTGCCGGAACCCGACGCGCCAACCAGAACAATCAAACAAACCGGGGGAAAGCTCAGAGTCATCGTGTAGATTGTATCGTTTGAGGAGAGCGTGGTGGTAAAGCGGCGTTTGTCCCGCCCCTCCAACGGGCGGGACTCATACCCACTCAATCGTGGCGTCGGGGAGGGCGCGGCTTAGCTCATCGCAGACATCTTGCTGCTTGACATCCGGGCGCATACGCAGTGTCACCTGCAAGACCCGCTGACCGTCGGGCATGTCCTCGGTCTCGAAGGCAGCGACTGTGGCTCCAGCCTCGGTGATGGCGGTTAGAGCAGCAGCGACCGCACCTTTATGGCGGGTGATAGTGACCGCAAGAGTGGACTGGTTCTCGTTCTTGTGGATCAGGTTCTCCGACCAGCGCCCCACGGTGAGGGTAAAAAGGACGAGCAGGGTCGCAAAGGCCGCTGAGGCTGCGTAGAGCCCGCCCGCGCCACAGGAGATACCAATTGCCGCCACGATCCAGATGGAGGCTGCTGTCGTGAGACCACGCACCGAGAGCCCGCGCCGCAAGATCACGCCTGCTCCCAGAAAGCCAATGCCCGTCACCACCTGTGCGGCAATTCGCCCTGGATCGCCCGTTGTAAAGTGAATTCGGGTCAGCAAGCACGCGCCAAGACAGACCAGCACATGGGTGCGCAGCCCCGCCGAGTGGTTCGTCGCCTCACGCTGTGCCCCCACAAAGCCCCCCAGAAGCGAGGCTAGAACCAGATAGGCCGCCTCCGTATAGAACGCCATTGTAGACGGCTGCTGCAAAAAATCCCATAGAGGACGCAGAGTCATGGGGGGATTATACCGCCTGTCACAGAATCACAAAGAGTGGCGTTTGGTCTGCCATGATACGATTTCTGACGGTAAGCCTCTGTTTGCTGTGCATGGGGTGTGGTGGAGCGGGTGACCCACGGTTTCAAAAAGAGCATTTGATAGAAACGGGCTCCCCAGTAGGAAGCCTGCGCGATGTGCTTGTGAAACCTGCACCTGGTAGCTATTCGCTGGAGACCGACACGCGCTTTGAGGTCTATTGGCCCGAAGGCACGTCTCCACCGGCTCAGTTTACGGTCGCGCTGGTACGCTATCAGGAAGGCTACTCACACAGCGGCTACGACTCTGATGGCGACTCGACAACGGATGTCGTCGGCCCCGAGCACAACACGCAGCTTTCTCTCGTGATCGCCGGGACAAATCACTGGCAGATTATTCCCAAAAAGAGCCTGACACGCGGCGCACTCTACTACCTGGAACTCAACACGGAGAGCGACCGCTGGCACACCATCTTCCGTGTTATGCAGTGATCTCGTGCCCGAAGAAC
>NZ_JANNYP010000333.1:0-15160 GCF_031410135.1 Armatimonas sp.
TAAGCATGACGCTGCTGCTGAGCTCTTTGGAGAGCGCACAGAACCAGAGGGCGATCCAGGATCGCGCCTGTAGCCCAGTCAACAACGCGACGCGAAAACAGGTTTGTAGCAGCACAGATAAATTTATCTCCCCCGTAGGGTGGCGCGGATGTCGCGGCGGCGTTCTTCTTCTCGGGGATCGGGGGGCGGTGGGGGCTCTTTGATGGCTTTGTCTAGAAGCTCGACTAGCTCTTCGGTCTGGGTGAGCACTTTGCTGCTCTGGATATTCATCACGACCTTGCCTGCCTGGAACTCGTAGCCGCCCTGGGGTTTGTAGGCGGCAGTGAGAGCACGAAGCGCGTGCTTGGGCAGGAACACGCCGGATTTGAGGGTGATAATGACCTGGCGTGCCTCGGTCTGGATGTTCTCGATTCCCACCTCGACGCAGCGCAGGCGCAGGCGCAGTAGACCCAGAGCGTTCCAGACCGGCGGGGGTGGGTCACCAAAGCGATCCTCGAACTCGTCTTGTAGGCGAGAAACATCGGCGCGGTCTCGGACGGCGGCGAGCTTTTTGTACATCAGAATGCGCTGTGGCTCGGCGGGGATATAGGTCTGTGGGATGGTCGCCGCGACGGGCAGGTCCACGGTGGGCAGGGGAATGTCCTCTTTATCCAGCTCCTCGCCCTTCAGCTCGTGGATGGCTTGCTCCAAAAGCTGTAAGTAGAGATCGAAGCCGACCGAGCTCACCGTGCCGCTCTGCTCCGCTCCGAGGAGGTTCCCCGCGCCGCGTAGCTCCAAGTCTCTCAAGGCGATCTTGTAGCCGCTTCCTAAATCCGTGAACTCGCGGACGGCATCTAGGCGCTGCTCCGCAATTGTGGTGAGGGCCTTGCCACGCCGGTAGAGAAGATAGGCGAATGCCTGCACTTTTGAGCGCCCCACGCGGCCTCGGAGCTGGTAGAGCTGGCTTAAACCGAGCTTGTCGGCGTTGTCAATGAAGATCGTGTTGACGTTTGGGATGTCCAGACCCGACTCCACAATCGTAGTGCACACCAGCACATCGAACTTCTTGTGGTAGAACTCGAACATCGTGTCTTCTAGCTCATCGTCGCTCATCTGGCCGTGTGCGATTTTGCAGCGGGCATTGGGCACAAGCTGCTCGATATGGTTGGCAACATGGTAGATACTCTCGACACGGTTGTGCAGAAAATATGCCTGCCCCCCCCGGTCAAGCTCGCGCAGGAGTGCCTCGCGGATAATTAGATCGTCGAACTCCTTGACAAAGGTCTTGACGGCACTGCGACCCTCTGGCGGATCGTTGATCAGTGACATGTCCCGAATGCCCGAGAGCGACATGTGCAGGGTTCGCGGAATAGGAGTAGCGCTCATCGCCAGCACGTCCACACTCTTTCGGAGCTGCTTGAGCCGCTCTTTATGGGTGACCCCGAAGCGCTGCTCTTCGTCCACGATGACAAGCCCTAGGTCTTTGAACTCGATATCTTTAGAGAGAATCCGGTGTGTTCCCACCACGATATCCACGCCTCCCACACGCAAGTCTTCCAGAGTTTTCGCCTGCTCACGGGGGCTACGGAAGCGCGAGAGCTGGTCTACCCGCACCGGAAACGAGGCGAGGCGCTCGCTAAAGGTCTGGAAGTGCTGCGAGGCCAGCACGGTCGTGGGGCAGAGCACGGCGACTTGCCGTCCTTCGCTGGCGACTTTGAACGCCGCGCGCATCGCCACTTCGGTCTTGCCAAAGCCCACATCCCCGCAGATAAGCCGATCCATCGGGCGGGGGGACTCCAGATCGCGCTTGACATCCTCGATAGCGGCGAGCTGGTCGGGTGTCTCGGTGTAGGGGAAGGCCTGCTCCATGTCCTGAATCCACGGCGAGTCCGGTGCGTAGGCATAGCCTGACACGGCTTGGCGGGCGGCGTAGAGTGCGATGAGCTCCCCCGCAATTTCTTTTACGTGCCGCTTGGCCTTGGCAGTCGCCTTGAGCCACTCAGTGCCGCCCAGTTTATTGACAGACGGCGCGCCGCCCTCGCTACCGATGTACTTCTGGACACGGTCGACCTGGTCTACCGGCACGTAGAGCTTGTCACTGCCGTCGTAGGCGATGACCAGAAACTCTTTCTCCACGGGAGGGGCCCCCGGAAACGGAGCCGTGTTCATCTTGGTCAGCCCGGCGTACATCCCGACCCCGTGGTGAATGTGCACGACGTAGTCGCCCGCCTTTACATCCAGTAGGCTCGTGATTCGCATTCCCTCGCGGAACTCACGGCGCTTGGTCTGTTTCTTAAGCTTATGGCGCTCCCCAAACAACTCGGCATCGGAGAGCACGACCAGCTTGGCCTCGGGGATGCGAAAGCCCGCTGTCAGGAGGCCATCCACGAGCTTGGTTTTTTCGGTCTCTAGAACGCCAAAGCCACGGATGCGAGGTGCCTGTGCGGAGACGATAACTACGCGGACGCCATTGCTGGTCCAGGTCTCAATGGCATCTTTGATGGCGGTTGGACGGCCTCCAAAGCTCTCGGCAGGGGCTCCCTGAACCGTGAGGTGCTGCGAGGGCGCAAGAAACGGCAGGGCACGGGCCAGTAGGGTCAGCAGCAGGGTCGGGCGGGTCTTGGTGAGGGGGCGAAAGGTTGTCTCAAACTCCGCCCAGAGGGGCGCACTCACGCCGAGCACTTCCCCGCGCTCGGCGCGTGCGGTCAGGCTCTTGGTAATGGCCTCTAGCTCGCGCTCGGCATAGGGCTCAAGCTGGGCGGGCTCGTCGAGAACTAGAATCGCGTCTTCGGAAAGAAAGCTTGCGGTCGGAGTCGCATCGGGGTGGAGCAGGGGCAGGTAGCGCTCGACACCGCCAAAGTAGTTGGCGAGTCCCAGCTTGACAATATCACCCTCGGCACTATCACGGAGCTTCTCGGTGCGCTCGGGAGTAAGAGTCTTTAGTGCGCCGCTGAGCTGCTTCTTGAGCACTTCCTGAGCCGCTGCCATGCGCTCACGGGTGAAGGCCATCTCGTGTGCGGCGACGATCACCACACTCTCCAGAGTTCCTTCACTACGCTGGCTCTCCGGGTCAAAGGGGCGCAGGCTCTCTATCTCGTCGCCAAAGAGATCAATGCGAACCGGACCGTCCACATCAGCGGGCCAGACATCCAGCAAGTCGCCGCGCCGTGCAAATGTTCCGGGAAGCTGTACCAGATCCACACGCCGGTAGCCAAAGGCATTGAGTCGCGCCGCTGTCTGATCCAAAGAGAGAGTCTGGCCCACGGCAAGGTTCAATCGCCGACTTTTTAGCACACTGGGCGGTGGTGCAAGCTGGAGCAGAGCCGCCGTTGTGGTGACCAGAACATCGGGGTAGATGTCTTGGGCCAGATCCCCCAGAAGCCGAACCCGCTTGCCTGAGCCGCGCACATCGCGCTCCGAGTCCGCGTCGTCTAGTAGTAAGTTGAGCGACGACGGCAGGTGCTCGACCGTCCGCGCTTCCGGCAAGAACAGCCGGATATCGTCGGTGAGGCGCTGCGCAGTTTCGTCGGTGTAGGTGACGATCACGAGCGGTTTTTTTAGATCGCCTTGAAGTCGGGCTAGAAGCCAGCCCCGTGCAGCCACGGGCATTCCTTCAAGCTGGACAGCACAGAGACCCTGGCCCAGCGCGTTTTCCGCCTGTTCCAGGGTCTTCCAGCCATCCGCCAGCGAGAGCAGAGCGGAGAAATTCATGAGCAAGAGATTATACCGCGCACGCAAATCTTGTGATGTGCATTGGACGGTAAACGTCCTGGCTTTGGGGCGTTCCGCCGCGCCTTCGGCGAAATTTTACCGACGAGGAACGAGGAGGCGGCCAAAGGCCCCATAGCCGGATGATCTCCATCCTGGCTAACCGGATAATCCCATCACGAGATTTGCGCACGCAAAAACTTATTTCTGAAAAATCCCTTGGCTTGTAACCAAATTTTGGTATTTGGGTCGTATACTTTTGATAACCCTTAAGGAGATAGTGTTGTTATGGCAGAAGAGCAGGCACTGCGCGATCAAGGAGCGCAGCTTTTAAGAGAGGGAAAGGCGAGTGAGGCGGCGACGCTACTTCGTCAGGCCACGGAGCAAAACCCGCAGGACGAGGGTGGGTGGCGCCTATTAGGTGCAGCGCTGGGGCAGAGCCACGATCTGGCGGGCTCGGTATCGGCATTCCAGAAAGCGGTGGCGCTGGTGCCCACCTCGGCCAAGAACCACTATAATCTGGCCGTGGCATTGCAGGTAAATGCGCGTGAAAACGAGGCCCGGCAGCATCTTGAAAAAGCCCTCGCCCTCGATCCCGCTTATGAGCAAGCACGGCTCCGGCTCCGAGATCTGGCGGCCAAGACCGCACCTGCCCCGATGGGCAAGATGACCCCCGCTGCCCCTCCGCCGCCTACGATGAGCCTGACGCCCGTCGGGGGTGGGGGCCTCCATCCAGTCGGTGGCGGACTAGCCCCGATTGGGGGTGGTGCTCCTGAGCCTCCCGCCCCGAGCGGTCTTCAGCCCGTTGGCGGCGGCAACGCACCCAACACTCCCCCGACCGGCTCTCGTGAGAAGCCTCTAGACATGTACGAGGGGCTTCGTGCCACGGGCTTCGATGCCTACCGCAACATGCAAGGCGATGTGGACAGCGCTGTGCGCGGCTGGAACTGGGGAGCCTTCATGTTCGGCCCCATCTGGCTCATCAATCACGGCATGCGCGAGATCGGCTGGGGCTGGATTATTGGGGGGATTTTTATCGGTGGGGGACTCTCCACCCTGAATGTGGGCTGGGTGGGTGGAGTTTTCAATCTGATTCAGTTTGGTGTGCGGATATTTCTGGGGATTTGTGGGAACCGAGTCGGGTGGGAGAGTCGCTCCTGGGATGATGTAGACGACTTCAAGAAATGTCAGCGCACCTGGGCCTGGTGGGCACTGGCTATCTTCCTCCTGACGGTGGTTCTCTTCGTAACCCTCTCCGCGCTGATGCTCTCTCTTATCGGACTGGGGGCACTGGGGAGCATGAAAGAAGAGCCTAAGACCCAGCGGATGCGAGCCCCGGACGGAACCTCTATCCAGATGAAGACAAACAATGATGGCTCGTCGGAGATGAAGATGCCGGATGGGAGCACGATGAAAGTTGACTCGCAGGGGAATATGACCGTCGTCCAGCCGGGAGGGGCATCCCAGCCGATAGGACGGTAAAATACCACACAACTTATGGACTCAACCAACCCGGAGTACGACGAAGGCAAGGCGTTTCTACGCGCCCGACAGTTCACCGAGGCCGCGACGGCCTTTCAGAAACTCGTGGAGACAAACCCCGATGATGCAGAAGCGTGGCAGTTTCTAGGAGCTGCCCGTAGCCAGACGCGGGAGTGGCCCTCGGCGGTCGCCGCGTTTCGCAAGGCTGAGTCCCTCGACTCTTCGGTGCGCAACCGCTATAACCTGGCGGTTGCGCTCAAAGAAGGGCTGGGGCGCAACGACGAAGCCCGTCTGTATTTAGAGCGAGCACTGGAGCAAGACCCCGAACACGAACCCACCAAAGAGCTTCTCGGTCAGCTTGTCGCCCTCACGGCGGCACCACAGTACGATACCCGTCAGGCACAAGCTCAGCTTGCCTACTTGGACTGCCTAGGGGCACCTGTGCCCACAGCTCGCATGGTGCTCGGAACTCTGGTGGCCGTTGCCGTCACTGTCGTCGCTTGTGGTCTCTGGTTCGCCCTGCGCGTTTTTACTGGTTTTGGAGGCCCACTCGTCGCTCTGGGAGCCGGCTGGCTGGTGGGATTACTGACGGCAAAGGCATGTGGGCGTGGGGGAGTGACCGCTGCCCGGATCTCCGGGTGGGTATCCGGGATCTTTTTTGTCCCGCTCTGTGTCTTTTTTATCGTGGATGCTTACATGAGTGGCAACATTCTTGGGTTACTACTTAACATTCTTGCAATTTTTGTGGGGATCTCACAAGCCTACCGAATTGCGATGACAACCGAATAATTTTAGGAGCGAAGGAGAGCGTAGGGATGTCTACCTCGCGCGAGCAGGGGATTTTAAGGCTGAAGGAGGGGCGCTTTGCAGAAGCTGCGGGCTCCCTCGCCGACGCGGTGGCGCAAGATGCCAGCGATGTGGGAGCCTGGCGACTGCTGGGCGGAGCCCTCTCGGCTCTGGAGGACACAGCGGGCGCGGTTGCCGCTTTTCAGCGCACGGTCGAGCTGGATGGGAGCCAGCCCAAGAACCACTACAACCTAGCTCTCGCGCTTCAGGCCGCAGGAGATAGAGTGGGGGCACGCCAGCACTTTTCTCATGCCCTGCGGCTAGATCCTCACTACGAGCAGGCTGGGCTACGTCTTCGTGAGCTGGAGTCACTTCCCACCGCTCCTCCGTCCGCGCCGGAGCCACCACCACGAATCCCACCACCACCGCCGCCGCCGAGCTACTCCGCGACCGTTCAGAGCTATGCGCCGCCCCCGACACTGGGCTCTGGAGCCTATGGTGCGCCTCCACCTGTCTATGGCTATGGTCAGGCACAGCGCACCCAAGAGCCCGTACAGCGAGCCTATGGACAAGCCCCACGGGTCAATGGGACCAATATCATGGTTCTGGGCATCCTAGGGATCGCACTTTTCCCGGTTCTCTCCCCGTTTGCCTGGTACCACGGTAACCGTGCGATGGAACTACTCAAGCACGATTCCCAGGCGGACCCCCAGCAGCGTGCCAATGCCAATACAGGGCGTATTCTGGGAATGGTCGGGACTTTTTTTCTGGTGATTACTTTCTTGATTGGTCTGCTGATTGGGCTTGCCGGAGGCTTTCGGTAATTTTGACTGTCACAAAACGGCGCGTGTGGTCGTCTTTAAGAAAAATATGAAACGTAAGATCGCATCTTTTGGGCTAGCTTTAAGCGCTGCCTTGTCACTAGTGGGCTGTAGTGGGACGAATGGTTTTGACCTGCGCTTCCCACAGCGGGTTGTCTTCACGTCCCGCCGCGATGGCAACTCCGAGATCTATCTCATGGACAACCGGGGGATCAACCCCACTCGCCTGACCAATAACACGGCCCGTGACTTTCAGCCTAAGCTCAAACAAGACCGGAGCCTGATTGTCTTCACATCGGATCGTGACGGCGGGGACTACGATCTCTTCACCATGGACACCCGAGGTAAGAGTGTGACGCAACTTACCAGCAACAACAAGCTGGATGCTGACCCCGCCTTTTCGCCCGATGGCTCTCAGCTCGCCTTTGTCTCGGATCGAGATGGCAATGATGAGATCTACCTGATGAACACTGACGGCACCAATGTCCGCCGCCTGACGAACAACAGCTCGCGCGATGAGAGCCCCGTCTGGTCGCCCGATGGCACCAAACTCGCCTTCTCCAGCAACCGCGATGGAAATGTTGAGGTGTACTCGATGGATGCGGATGGCAACAACCAGAGACGCCTTACCAATAACGCTGCCTCTGATGATTCACCGTCTTGGTCGCCCAGTGGCTCGCAGATCGCCTTTGCCACGGATCGCAATGGTAAATTTAATATCTACACGATGAACGCCAATGATGGTACGGAAGTCAAACGCTTAACCACCAGCACCACAAACGACGACGACGCACCCAGCTATGGCAGTGACGGTACCTCACTTTATTTTGACTCCAACCGTACCGGTAACTTTGAGATCTACTCCATGAACGCAAGCAACGGAACCAGTGTGGTACGCATCACCGATATCCCGGAAGACGATACGGGGCCTCACTCCCGCGCTGTGGTTTCTGGGACTGCACGTGACCGAAAGGCAAGCCGATGAAAGTTTTGCTGCTGAGCGCTCTTGCTCTCTCGCTTCTGGCTACCCCTGGCTTTACCCAGTCCCGCGAGCGCGAAGTCAAAAAACAAGAGTCAGGCCGCTCCCGTGAAGAGACCAAGCAAAAGTCTGATTCTCGTAGCCGTGACGATGATAATCGAGGACGTGACATTATCATTCTCTCAGATCCCTTCCCGTCATGGCCAGGCCCTTTCCCCTCGTGGCCAGGGCGTGGCAATAACTCCACCCGCCTGCCGAGCCTGACCTTCCTCCGCGAGGGAGTTGGTCTTTGCACCATGAGCGAGAATGCCCAAAATGCCGAGGTGCTACGGCGCAATATCGAAATAGGGGCGACCAGTCCTGCCCGTGCACCTCGTCGTGGCCGTCTTGCCTACGTTGCTCCCAGTGATGGCCAACTTGCCCTGTTTACGATCAGTGATAATCTCAGCCGTGGCCACCGACTGACCAATCCTAAATGGGGAGGTGCAGATATGCCTTGCTGGTCCCCGGATGACAGTGCGCTTGTTTTTGTCTCCAACCGCGACGGCAATGACGAACTCTACACCATCAGTGCCAGTGGGGGAGCACCACGCCGCCTAACCAACCACCCTGGCCGCGATACCCAGCCCGCATGGTCACCGGGGGGGAAATGGATTGTCTTCGTCTCCGAGCGTGGTGGTCAGCCCGCCCTCTGGCGTACTCCGACCCGTGGTGGCGAAGCCGTAGCGCTAGAAGGTTGCCCCCCCGGAGTCCCCAGCGACCCCACCTTCTCCCCGGATGGACGCTTCATTGTCGCCAGCTTTGAAGAAGCCCCAGGCAAGCAGCAACTCTGGAAAATAGACCTAGACGCCAAAGAGGCCCCCCAGCGCCTGACTTCGGAGCCAGGCATCTACCGAAACCCAACCTTCCGCCCTGATGGTAGCAAACTTGCGCTCAGTGTCCGGATCGCATCAGGCGGCTACGCCCTCGCTCTCCTCGACTTTGCTTCCCAAGGCCTCCAGCAACTCACCCCCGGAACCCTCAGTGATCGTCGTCCCGTCTGGTGGTAATAATATCTCTAAACCATCCTTGACAGTCTCCCGTAAGAGGGATATACTCCCTCTTGCATAACGACGCGGGGTGGAGCAGTTGGTAGCTCGTTGGGCTCATAACCCAAAGGTCGGAGGTTCAAGTCCTTCCCCCGCACCCATGCACCCCCACTGTTCCACATTGACGGTGGGGGTTTGTAACTTCAGGGCAAACTGACTGTCCAAAATTCCCTCCGCCAGCTCATCCGACAAGACGAGCTCGATCTCCGCCGAAATTCCTTCCACACTCCGTCCGGTCAAAGTTACCGGTCCAATCAAAAGACCAAGCAGCTCGGATTTTTCCTGCTCGGTCAAAAACTCGAAGTTTTCGCGAAATTCTCCCCAAAGCTCCTGAAGCACTTCTGCATTCGGACGCTTGGGCTGACCCATCGCGAGGCGGGCCTCCAGAGTCTTTATCTGCTCCTCCTGGGAAGCGGCAAGCTCCCGCAGACTCGCAAACTCGTTGGCTAGGAGATCCGCTGGAATCCCCGCCTTCAGTGACTCTACCAATCGTGTGATCTTCTTTTCTGTCTCGCGACGATTACGCCGCGCCTTGGCAACCTCCTCGCTAAGGTCGCTGGTCTGTGGCATGACGCGGATCAAATCCCGCCAGAGGCGATCAAAGCGGGTGGGGTGCTCCGCTAGTCGAACAATCTCATCCGTGACAACGGTATGGATCGAGGTAGCGTTCACGCGGGAGATAGGGCACTTGGTGCCCGTCCTACGCGGCTTGAGGCACTCGTAGTAGCCTACCTTGGTTGTGTGCCCGTGGTGACCTGCTGGAGTCATCAGCGAGCCGCAGTGACCACAGATGACCCGCCCACGTAGAAAGTAGGAGATAGGGTCGGTGCGGTTTGGCATCTTGTGCTGTGTAGGCTCGTCCTTCATCCGCCCGATGTTCTCCAAATAAGTGGTGCGCTCGGCTAATCTGCGCTGCACCAAGTCCCAGAGTGAAGGACTGATGATGGCCTCAAAAGCACTCTCATTGACGATCTCCCCAAGGCGAAGCTCGCCAAGGTAGCGTCGGTTGGTGAGCATGTTCTTGACCTTGCTCATGGCCCAAGGACGCTCTGGGGCTACCTGAGTGAGGTAGCGCTGCGCTTCTGATATTACCCCTGTCTCAGCGACCAACTCAAAGGCGCGTCGAACCTGATCGCCTAGCTCAGGGTGGGGCACGAGTCTGCGTGGGGCGGGCTTGATCTTTCCACCGGCAAGTGGTGTGTCGGTCATGCCTGGCACCGGCTCGCTGACATAGCCATAGGGTGGGAGGCCTCCGATGTAGTAGCCTTGCTTGACCATGCTCTCTTGCTTGGTACGCGTCCACTGCCGCACCATCTGGGCATACATGCCGTCCATCACATTGGTCATGGATCGGTTGACATAGCCCGCCAGATCGTCGGTGAACTTCTCCTTGACCATCTCGACTTTGACGCCGTACTTTTGAAGCTCCCACTGGGCAATAACAAAAGAGTCGCCGCGTCCCAGTCGGCTCATGTAGGTGATGACAACCACTTCGAACTTTTTTTCCTGTGCATCGGCCAGGAGCTGCTTCCAACCCGCTCGCTTGAGGTTGGTTCCGGTGCGTCCCTCGTCGCTGTAAGCCCCAGCGAGGCTCCAGCTCTTGTCGGCCAGGTGTGCGAGGTTTAGCTCTCGCTGAACGTCAATCGTGGAGAAGTCACCCTCTCGCTGATCGTCTGAGGAGCAGCGCAGGTAAATGGCTGCTTTGATTGTGGAAGAGTTGTTTTTTCGGTCTTTCATTTCTACTTGTTCTCTTCGGGACGTTCGGGTTCCTGCGACTCCGGCAAACGGATTTTCTCTACCTCTAGTAGCCGTCGCTCCCGACCGCGCAACAGAAGTGCGGATGCCCGCGCCAGGGAGCGCAAGTGCGTTTCATGGCACCCGGCGGCTGGCTTAAACTGAGCGTGGATCGGGAGGCGTTTGGCAGGCATGGAAAATCTTGGTTTTCTCGTGGTTAGCTTAGGGCGTGCAGTTTTCTCTAAGGGCGAGTCGCACTTTTCGTAAAACCGCTCGGATTCTTCGGCGGCTGTGTATACTCCAGCGGACTACTCTCGGAAAGTTGTGGAGAGCGTTGTAGAGGAGCTGGAAGTGCTGACGGTCATCGTGCACAAGGCGGCGGCCCCGTGATCCAAAGAGGAAGGCATACAGCCCAGCCCAAAGCCAGGGGCATCCTTGCAACGACCAGAACAGCAGAAGCGCCATGCCCCAGTTTGCTTTTGCCGGGTGGCTGATTATCCACTTGAGAGCATCTGATTGTGCCTGATCAAGAGAGTGGAGGATGAGAGTTGGGGGACTCCCAGGCCAGAACCGATTCAGGTAGACAGTTCCCAGACACCCAATGATGAGCGTCAGGGCTACCGTCTGGTATATTCCGATGGGTATTGCTGTTGTGCCCTTGATAAACTGAGCGTCACTACCACAGGAGTTGCAGTGACGGCCACGAGGCAGATCACCGTAGTGCGGAGTCCATGCCCCACACTTACAGGCATCCGCATTCAGCGGCTTCCCACACCCCACACAGCAGGATCGCCCGTTCTGCTGAGCGCGAGTCGTCGCACCGCACGAGCTACATTGAAGGTCAAATTTTTTCATTGGTTTCTTTCTTTTTGTTTTCTGGCTTTGCTAGCCTAGAGTAAATTGCCGACCTCACTCGGGAGGCAGATATAGCTCCATCGCTCCCTCAGGTGGGAATAAATCCAGAGATGTTCCCGCCCCAAGCCAAGGGGGAAGCGTGGGATGGAGTAGACGCTGGTGACGTAGCCGCCCGTGAGGATATTTGCCTCGCATACCTTCCGGTCAGATTCCGGCAGTTCACCAAAGTCGCCCGAGCAATGCCGCGCAATTAGTGCCTCGGCAGAGGTGTGTGTCACCCGGAGAGCCTCCTGAGCGCCTATCGAGATCGAGATAGTGCCTGGCTCAAAGCGCCGCTCCGACTTGAGCCAGGAAGGGATCGTAAAGTCGTGGTGAGACATCAGTAGTCCTCCGGCAAGAGGATGGTTGTAACAGAGCGATCTGCTTCCGTGATGATCCAAATCGTCTCATTAGCGTGGGGAAATTTGTAGACCGAGAAGATGCGTGCACCCGTCTCAAGTGCTTCCTCGTTGAGTCCAACGTCTTCAGGATGGATATCACCCCAGTCACCTGTGTGATGCCTCTTCAGAAGCTCGCGGGCAGTGACATTCACCCGCTGCATTGCTGCCACAGCCCCCGGCGTTCCTACGAGAGCGCCGAGATCGAAGAGGCCTCCGTTAGCAGCACTGGCGAGTCCGATTTCAAGTTTAGTCATGTTCTTGTCCTTTCTGTTGTGCCTGACAGGGATTACTTGTCCTGCCAGGCGTTTTTTTGTGAGCGGCCCTTAGAATTCTTCGCACATCAACATGTAGCTTTCTGTTCGATCTGGATTAGTCCACACACAAAGGGCTGTATCAGGATCGTATTTCTCAGCCAAGTAAAAAATGGATCCGAGTTCTTCGCCAGAACTGAGATTTGCCTGGTTTTCAAATACCTCGGACATACTCGAATCTCCGTAGCTGCCATTGCAGTGGCGGGTAACAAGTGATCGAATATCTTCACCTGCACTCCTGATTTCACTGAGTGCACGAGAGCTTACTAAGACTTTGCCGACAGGGAAGAGCGCCCCTTCAGTCGGTGCAGAGCCAATATCTACTGCAATCATGGTGCTTAGGTCTGTTGGAAGTCCCATCTGACTACTCCCCCTTTCCCGTCTTGTCTTTCGCCTTAGCAGGTAGTGTCTGAGACTTGCTCGTAGCTAGACCTGAGAGCCTTATTACGCCTCGCCAGAGGAGAGCCAGTAGGCGTGGAATCCAGCGCAGGGTGAGCTGATAGACACGCACAGGCAGGCTCCTGAGGAAGCGACCAAGTGCCCATCCTTGGCTGGGAAGAGTGTTCATCCCAAGGCCGATCATCCAAAACACGAAGCCCCATGCAACAGCGGTACGTAGAAGGTTCTCCAAGGCGTAGGCATCAGAGTTCGTCAGAAACCCAAAGGCCTTCGTGACACCTATCCAGAGAACTGGGAGGATATCCGAATGATGTGTGAGCCCGATCTTCCAAACGTAGACGAGCAGAAGGGCGGTCACGGGCTTGGCCAGCCAGCCTACTGGAATCCCTGTGGTGTGTTCTGAGAACTCGTCACTGCCACAGGTGGGGCAGGTCACGGTTCCGACCTGGCAGCGGTGCCCGCCCCCGCAAATTATTCCGTTGAAACTACGCTTACCCTCGCACTGTGAGCAAAACACAGAGCCAGGCGGACTTAGCCGCCAACACTTAAAGCACCACATATTTTTCGTTCCTTTCGTCCCCGAGAGCGGGGATGTGCCAAATGGGGCTAAGAGGCCCCTGAGAAGTGAAATCCTGAAAGGTAGTAAGGGCTACCAAATGAAGCCCGGAGAGATCGCTCGCCTGAACGAGAGCAGCAAGTTTAGCCAGTCGTGCAGGCGTGGTTGTAACGATGCCAAGTCGAAGCGGGGAGCCACCACAGCGGCGCTGGAGTGCGCCTGTACGGGTCGCTAGACTATAGCCAGCAAGCTTTGTAATGAAGGCTGCTTTGTTTTGGGTTGCCATGTCTGCTTCAAGAAGTAATGGGAGGGACTCTCCTGCCTTCTCGATCCAGGCCAGAGCATCGGGACGCACCTCACCCTGTTTCCAGGAGCTGTGAGGATTCTCCCGCCACTCGAAGCGGCACCGGGTCTCAGATTCACAGAGGAAGCTCTGGAGGCGGTACTGCTGAGTATCTTCAAACTGTTTGATGGCGACGTGTAGGGCAGCAACACTGACGCAGTGCCCAACATAGGTTGGGGCTGTCCGTACGCGTCGCCGCACCGTCGTGATGTCGAGATCCAGCGCCTGAGCAACGATGGGGATACCAGCCTCACCGAGTCGGTATGATAGCTGTCCAGGATTAGGCAAGATACCTTCCACCCCAACGGCAAACGTGCCGAGCGGTAGTTGAAAAGCCACCACGAGCTTTTGCTCTTTGAGTTTGAGGATGCGGCGATTGAATCGCCCCAAACCACACTCACCGAAAAACAGCTTCCAGGCGTGATCCCGAATCATTACCCCGTGGTGGTGCAGGCCAATGAGCCAGTCCTGATCGCGTGACATGAGGATCATGACTTCTTCTTCCTGCTTGATCGCTTTGGTGCACCTGTGGCAACATCACGCACCTCAATGCCTGCTGTCTCTGGTGACGAGGTCGCATCCGGTTCGTGAGTTGTTTCCAAGCCTTCCTCAGCGGTCTCCAGTTCGACGACTTCACCCCAGTGAGCCAAGGACGCAGCTCGAACCTTGCGTACAACCTCATCGGAGACAGATGCCTCTGGGGGCATCGAAACATAGATACGTTGAAGGGGATGTCCCTCTTGAAGGAAAAGTGCTTCGCCAGGCTTGGCCTGCTGGAGCTGAGTACGTAGAACAATCTTGGGAATGTCTTCTTGTGCCAGCATCCCAGCAACGGTATTCGAGTCCTCCACGCCAGCCGAGTGATAGGCTTGGTTTTTAATGACATTGACAACAAGATTGCGCGTTTGAGAGTCGAGTAGGCCGGGTGATTGTGTTAGTAAGACATTTACTATCTTGAACTTACGGCCCTCGCGGATCAGCTCATCTAGTTGTTCGTGGCAGGCTGCGGAGTAATTCACGAATTCGTCACATGCGATCAGCAGAGGACTTGGGAGCGCCGTTCCTGCCTCCACGTCAGATGGCATAGCAGCGCGGCTTATCGCCGTTAAAAATAAGGAACAGATAATCCCTGCGACCTGCTTACCTGCTGATCCGGCGTCGGCGCAGACTAGGATAATCGGAGCCTTAGTGGTCCTAAGAAATTTATCAAATGAAAATGGTTTCTTCGTCTTTCCAAGAGTCGCTCGTAGGCGACGATGGCTCGAAATTAACGTGCTTATCTTATTGAGAACCGCATCTGCCTCGCCCTCACGGTCTTTACCATTCTCAAACCGTTTCCAGTACTGAACTACTACGGGATCTGTAATCCCCTTGAGGACTCGTGCCCGAAATTGTGCATCTAGGAAAAATGCCTCAAGTTCAATGAGGGAATAGGGCCCTGAGGGGCTCATAGTCAGGGCGAGTGACGCGTGTCGAAGCTGGTCTCTGAGTCGTATACCTAAGGCAGCATCGCCCCAAATTTGGCGAAGAATTTCGATAAAGATAGCGACTGTAACATAAGGATCATCACTGAGAGCTTGGTAAACGTTGAACCCAACAACAGGCTCATTTGGGGCACCATAGGCACTCTTCTTTCGAAGATCAAAAATAATGAGACGTCTGAGGAGCTCCTCGACGGG
>NZ_JANNYP010000334.1:0-2756 GCF_031410135.1 Armatimonas sp.
CCAGTCCTCGTAGTAGCCGGGGAGCAGCTCTCCGGTGCATTTTTCGAGGGCGAGTGCTAGCAGTGGGGCGTGCTCGGGGGTGTTGCGTGCCTGCGCGGCGACTCGGAGTGCCTGCTCGAACTCGGCGACATCGGTGGTGAAGGCCTCGGGGTTAAGCTCGACGGTGAAGCGATCTGCGATGATGACGCCGCCTGCAGAGACTCCCGGTGGCTCCAGCAGGCTTCTGAGGCTTGAGAGGGCGTGGCTGAGGTTGTGCCTGCCAGACTCTGGGGCTGTCTCTGGCCAGAAGAGCTCGATGAGGACTTCTCGCGAGTGGCTCTGCTGTTTGTGGTAGGCAAGATACGCCAGCAAAGCTCCGGTCTTCTGAGTACGAAAGCGGGTGATGACGCGCTCCGCTTGGCGGAGGCGCAGTCCACCGAAAAGTTGGATGTTCCAGGGCTCGTTCATGGGGATACTCTACCGGCTAACTCTCCCAAATATCTCCCAAACATTTTCCCGCTACCGCCAGCGCTGCCATTCTAGGCCGGGTTTGTCTACGCGGAACTGAACAAGGCGCATTTGTTTGGCTTCGGTGACATAGGCCGTGCGACCATCGGGGCCGCCGAAGCAGATGTTGGTGGGGTGCTCGCCTAGGACATCAATTTCCTTGAGCACAATGCCTTTTGGTGAGAGCTTGACGACCGTTCCCTTACCATGGCGCGTGGCGTAGAGGTTGCCGTCTACATCGCAGCGCATGCCGTCGAAGCCAAAGTCCTCGAATTTCTTGAAGAGGCGCTTGTTTCTGAGCGAGCCATCGGGCGCGATCTCAAAGGTCCAGATGTTGCGCTGGACGCTCTCGTTGACATAGAGCGTCTTGCCATTGGGGCTGACTTCAATACCGTTGGTGGTTCCCATATTAGCGGCTTCAAGGATCGTCTTGCCGTCTTTGGTGATCCGCCAGAGCTGGCCGGTGCTGTTTGCCCAGCTTGGGTCGCTGGCATAGAGCGTTCCATTCGAGGCGATGGCAATATCGTTGGGCTGGTTCATGGCGTCGTTGTGTGCGAACACACTGATAGCCCGAGTTGCCATGTCTACCTGAAGAATATTGTGATCCGTGTAATCGGCGATATACATCTTGCCTGTTTTGTCAAAACGGATTCCATTGCCCGCGCTTTTCTCGGGGAGCGTTACAAATAGCTCCGCCTTTCCCTCGGGCGTTACTTTTGCAATCCCACGCTTGTCGCGAAAGCTCACGCAGTAGATATTGCCGTCGCGATCACAGGCCGGGCCTTCGATTCCTGTGGTAAAGTCCCCCTGGGTGAGAGGCGTCGCCACGAAAAGTGTCTCTTGCATGGCTGCATTTTAACATGAAGCTATTGAACCGTTGGGGAGTCTGAGAGAACAAAGATTGGGTAAGGAGAATGGGTGCAATGCAGCGGAAGACATTTCTCGCGCTCACGGGCGGCACACTGGTCTCAGCGGGTACTGGCTGGAAGGCTTGGGCACAGGGTAAGCAACCGGAAAAACCGGTGATAGTTGCTCCAAAGCGTTCTAATACCTACACTCCCAAAAAGCCTCAGGAGCTAGCGGGCCCGATCCGTCAACGCTATGGTCTGATTGAAGAGCGTCCCGGAGTGCGGGTCTACTCGCCTTACGCCGATGAAATACGGGCGGCGGCTTTCGCGGGAGAGATCGAGTGGGTCGCGACTCCCCATGAGATCCGGCGGGTAGATCGAAAGCGCAACGAGGTACGGGTCTACAGCACCGATGATGGCTTGCCCCCGAGTGAGCTTTTAGCGCTTGTGGGCGACGAACAAGAGGCCTTTGCGCTGACGATGGACAGTGCGGGGATGTATCTGCTTTGCTTTTTTGATGCGGCGAAGCAGCTCTGGCAGACAGCTCCTCTTGAGAAATTTCCTTTTGGCTATGTCAATAATGCCATGGTTCAGGGAAAATCGCTCCTTGTGCTGGGAGAGCGCTATGTCGCCTGCATTCCCTGGTACAACGAGCTTCGGAACAACCAAGCGCAGGGCAGGCTTTCCCCGTTTATGGTCTTTGATCGCAAGTCGCGGAAGGTCACTTCGGGCGCGTGGGATCCGGCGATTCTGGCGGATCAGCGTCACCTTGAGGTGTGGGCTGTGGCGCTGGTCGGCGAGACTCTCTGGCTAGGGACACAGATCGGTGTGCTGGGAGCACCGCTGCGAGCGAGCGAAACACCTCTTTCGTGGGAGCGCTGGCTGCCTGACCGAGCCATCCACGGTGGCACAAAACTCTCTGAGGGACGGCTGGTGCTGGCGACCACGGATCGGGATGGCGACAACAATCCGTGCATCGAGACACTCGATCTCAAGACGGGGAAAGCCACGGCGCTTCCACACTTAACCGAGCGTGTGGACGGCTACCGTCTGGCAAACGCACAAATCATCGCCACGTCGGATACTACTCTTTGGTTTGTGGGAGCGCTGGGACTGAATGTTCAGCGCCTCTCTCCGGGGAAAACGGCTTGGGAGAAAGTCGCTTGCAGCGATGCCCTGCCAGGGCGTCCCTCGATGTTTTCAGGAGTGATGCCCAAGCTCGCCGATGAGAAAACCCTCCCGGATGTGGTGGCGGGAGCAATTGCCTGCCAGGTGCGACGGAGCGAAGCATATAGCCGTAACGCTACTTCGGAGGTCATTGGGCAGGAGTTTTGGCTACAGCAGCGGTTCTGGCGCTGGTGTAGCCCGGATCACTCTGCTGAACTACCCGACGAGCTACAAGGCAGATTCGGAGGATTTGGC
>NZ_JANNYP010000335.1:0-18058 GCF_031410135.1 Armatimonas sp.
GCGATCCCACGGCGCTCGTCGAAGCCGATGTGGTGGATGACGTAGCCACAGCCCAGATCCTCCAAGCGCCGGGCGGAGTCAATCAGGTTCTCGGAGATCATGTTGTCGCCCATCACCTCCACGCCGAAATCGCGGCCCGCCTTGACGACTTCGCGAACCGTGTGCGGGTGCGCTCGCTCCATCACCACCACGTGGGTCGCCCCAACCTTGGCGACGATCTCCACTTCCCGGTAGCCGCCATCCATGATCTTCAGGTCCGCGACAATCGGGACATGAGGAAACGCCTCGCGCAGCACGCGTACCCCATTGGCCCCGTGCGCCATCAGCATCGGCGTCCCCGCCTCAAGCCAGTCCACACCCGCCCGCATCGCAAGATGCGCAGTCTCAAGGGCCTCATCAAGGTCTACAATATCGAGGGAAATCTGTACAATCGGTCTCATGCCAACCCATTCGGCACCAACCTAATTTTCTCCTCTACAGCTTTTTTAGATGAAATGCTGCTAAGGGCCCAATCTGATCCATCTCACTGCCATTTTTAGCTCGCACTGCCAGCTTCATGAACAGTTGTTGAGCTTCCTTAGGATGACTGCTCCGTGCCAGTAGTCCTGCGAGGAGATAGGTTGCCTCACGAATCATACGGTTCTTTAGCCAGGTTGTATCCTCATTAGGGAGAAGCCGCGATGGAATGGTGAACTTTCCTGTCGCGAGTTGTCGCAAAGCACGTTCCGCATCAGACTGATGTGCGGCTTGATAGATGGTACGCAGCCCCCATACACTTGCCTGATGCCCTGCGACTGCATTACCGCAATCAATAGGTGCTGCGGCAAAGTGATCCAACCAGAGCTGTATTCCGCGCTGGTTGCCTTGCTCAACCATGAGACGAAGCATTCCCTGTGTGGCGTACCAGCGTGTTCCTGCACGCTGCAATGTTTCTTCATATGCTTTTCGCGCTCCTGGATGATCACCCCGGAAAAGGCGAAAATCACCCAATTGGATCAGGTAGAGCGGCTCGCGATGGGCAGTGAGTTTGATTAACTCTAGGGTCAGGCGTTCTGCTTCTAGCCAGTTCCGTGCTTTCCGTGCTTCCCAGCACTTAGTTTCAAGAGCCTCACGTTTGTTTCTGGGCTGCTGCATGACGGCACTCCTAAAAATGTTCTCGTAGTTTTTTGCGGACAAAGGCGACGGATTTCTCTAAATCTCCCATGCCATTCATACCGTCCTCGATGCTCACCCAGCGTGGGGTGCTCCCGGCGGCTTTCAGGGTCGTGAAGATGGCGTCGTAGTCGTTGAGGCCCTCGCCTATGACGCCGTGGGCGAGGCGCGAGGCGTAGCCGAGGCTGTCTTCTTCTTTACGCAGGTCTTCGATAGTACCGGAGAGTAGGTAGCGGTCTGAGGCGTGCATGGTGAGCACTCGGTGCTTGACGAGCGCTAGGACATCTAGCGGGTCTTCGCCTGCCAGAAAGGCGTTGGACGGGTCGTAGTTGACGCCAAAATGCGGGGAGTCTATGGCGTTGACAATCTCACAGAAAACGTCGGATTTTTGCGCGAACTCGGGGTGTGTCCAGTAGTTGTCCTTGTAGTGGTTCTCAATGATCAGCGTCACGCCGTGCGCCTCGGCAAAGGGCAAGAGGCTAGAGATCGCCCCGACCACGCGCCTTACGCCGTCTTCTCTGGACAAGTCTGGGCGACGCTGGCCGGAGAGCACGCGGCAGTAGCTTCCGCCCAGCGCTGCTGTGAGCGTGATCCAGCCGCGCTCTTTTTCGAGTTCGCCTTCGAGGTCATCGGCGGTGAAGTCAGGCGAGCAACAGAGCATGGGCATGGCGAGGTTCTTTGCCGTGAGCGCCTCTCGTACTGCGGCGAGCCAGCTGGGGTTATCGCCCTCGCAGAAGCCCGCATAGAACTCTAGGCCATCAATGTCGAGAGTTGAGGCCAGCTCGATCCAGTCGAAAACCGTCATGGTCTTGTGGACGCACAGCTCGTCCATAAACGCCTTGGGAAAGGCCGCCAGCTTTGGAGATTGCATGATCTATTGTATACTCAAATCATGCTCACGGATGACCAACTTAATTTTTATCGCGAGAATGGCTATGTACTCGTGAAGGGACTCTTTAACAAAGACGAGATGGCGCGGCACCGGCAGGCGCTACATGACCTGGCGCACCGGCTCTATGTGGAGACCAATCGTGGCTCCGATGCGACGTGGGGAGCAGCGCGGGACTATGTGGAGGGCGGGAAGACCTCGGCGCTCCAGCACTGCCACGATGTGCAGTTCTACAATGCGGACCTGGCGCGACTGATCGTAGACGAGCGCTTGGCGGAAGTAGCGGCGCAGATTATCGGCCCCAATGTTCAGCTTCACCACACGAAGATGTTTATCAAGCCACCGGAGAAGGGCAGTCCGTTTCCGATGCACCAGGACGCGCCGTTTTTCCCTCACGCCAATCACTCTATGATCGCCGCGATTGTGCACTTTGACGATGCGTCGCTCGAAAAAGGCTGTGTGCGCGTGGTGCCCGGCAGCTACCACCTGGGCTTGCTGCCGCATGACTCTACCGGCGGCTGGCACCTTGACCCTGCGCAATATCCTGTCGAGGACGCCACGCCCTGTCCCGCTGAGGCCGGTGATGTGCTCTTTTTCTCGTATCTCACGATTCATGGTAGCGGCGTCAATGTCAGCAACGAAGCCCGTACCACGCTTCTGATCCAGCTACGCGACCCGCTCGATCCGCCTATGATTCGCACGCACGAGAGCCGAGGCCAGGGAATGATGCTGGCGGGAGTGGACCCGTCGTGCTGCACCACCAAGCCCCTCTCCGACGATCACCACGACAACCCCGTACATAAAGTCAACGGCAGGGGCGCAGACTGCGGCGAGGTCACGATGGGCGGAGAAGTGAAGATGGGCGACGGAATGGGAATGGCTCCCCCCACAATGGGCGGCTAAAACGCGCTGCGGCCCGGCGAATCTTGCGATTCGCCGGGCCGCTCACGTCGAGGAAGTCCCGCCCCTGGGAGTCGTTCATGACTCATGAGACGGGCTCATGAACTAAAATTAGCCCGCGAGACCCCCCCGGAGACTATGACTGTTGTGCATGCCACCACCCCCTTCGTTTTGAGATGTTGGTATTGTAGGCAAAACAAGCTTTTAAGTCAAGGGGGAAGATCAGGTAAAATGCCCGCATGTCTCGCCTTTATTCCCTTACCCTTCTCTTTGCCGCGCTTGGTCTAGCGGCACTTCCTGCTTCGGCACAGCGCCGGGGAGGAGGCAACCCTTTTACTCCTCCCGCTGCCAAGCTCCAATATGCCCCGGATCGTGACTTCGATCTTCAGCACTTGAAAGTGGAGCTGGATATTGATTGGCCGGGTCGCAAGTTCACCGGGACCGCGACCAACACCGTCGCGCCGCTCCGTGACAAGCTCACTGTGCTGCGCTTCCATGCGGGAAAAAATATCGAGGTCAAGACGGCAGAGTCGGCGGGCAAGAGCCTGGGCTTCACCCGCGATGGCGATATTGTCTCCGTGAGCTTCCCCGCACCGCTGGCAAAAGACAAGCCGATTCTGGTGCGCTTTACCTACGAGGGCGGCAAGATCCAGGGCGGTGGCTTTGGCCAAGGCGATGGCTTCCACTGGATGCTTCCCAATGACCAGAACAAAGAGAAACAGGGCTTCTGGACTCAGGGAGAGACGGCGGGCAACCGCGAGTGGGCCGTGACCTGGGACTACCCCAACGACATGACCACCACCGAGACCATCACCACGGTTCCGGCGGAGTGGAGCGTGGTCAGCAATGGCCTGCCGCAAAAAGAGACGGTGAAGAATGGGCGGCGAACCGTGCGCTGGAAGATGAGCCAGCCGCACGCGACCTATCTCACGGCCATTGTGGCGGGGCCATTTGATATCAAGAAAGACAAGTGGCGCGATGTGCCACTGTGGTATGTGGTTCCCAAGGGCTTTGCGAGCATGATTGACGCCAGCTTTGGCGACACGCCCGACATGCTGGAGTTCTTCTCGAACATCACGGGGGTGAAGTACCCGTGGCAGAAATACGCCCAGAACGCGATGTACGACTTTGGCGGTGGCATGGAGAATGTCTCGTCTACCACGCTGGGCGTGGGCAACCTCACGGATTTTCGCTCCGGCTTTCGCAACATGGCGAGCCTGAACTCCCATGAGCTGGCCCACCAGTGGTTTGGCGACTTGGTGACCTGTAAAGACTGGGGTGAGGTCTGGCTCAACGAGAGCTTTGCGACCTTTATGGAGGTACTCTACTTCGAGCACAGCCGGGGCAAGAACGCCTACGATCGTGAGGTCGAGAGCAACATGCGTGCCTACATTGGGGAGTCGCGTAGCTACAAGCGTCCTGTCTCGACCAACCTCTACCGCGACCCGGAGGTGATGTTCGACAGCCACACCTACCCCAAAGGCAGCGTGATCTTGCACACCTTGCGCCGTCAATTAGGCGATGCGGCGTTCTTTGGGGGGATCAAGAAGTATCTCACCGAGCACCGCCACACGCCCGTGGAGTGGGAGGATCTCTGCCGCGCCTTCACCGACTTCAGTGGTGTCAACTGCGAGCCGTTTTTCCAGCAGTGGCTCCTCAAGCCCGGCCACCCGGTGCTGGAGTATAGCTGGAGCTGGGACGAGGCGGAGAAAGCGGTCTTACTAAACGTGAAGCAGACCCAGGATACCAGTGATGGCACCCCAATCTACACGATTCCCGCCAAAATCGGCCTGATCCAGGATAGTCTGAGCCGCGTCGAGGTCACGCTCAATGCCCCCGAGCAGATCTTTAAGATCAAGGCATCTGCGAAGCCGAGCGCGGTGTTACTGGACCCGGATCATGACTTTCTGCGCGAGCTCAAGCATGAGTTTGCCCCCGAGGAGCGCCTGGCGATTGTGAAACACGCCCCGGTTGGGTTGGACAAAACCGTCGCGATGCAGGGGCTTCTCTCCGCTGGCGCGTCGGATACCGATATTCAGGCGATCGCCGCCGTGGCAAAGGCCGATGCTTTGCGCTTCCCCGCTCTGGGGAGCTTAGACGGACTGGGTCGCCTCGATCGGGAAGACTTGCGCTCGCTCTGGCGTGGCCTGCTCACCCACCTGAGTGATGCCCGGCGCGGCGAGGCGATCCGTGCTCTGGGCAGGCTCAAGCACGATCCCGCCGACGCGAAGCTCTTGATTGCGATGCTCTCGGAGAAAGAGACCTACGGCAGCTGCGCCGCCATCGCCAGCACGCTCACCAGCTGGGACGAGAAAGCCTACGCCACGGAGATCGAGAAGGCCAAGAAGCTCGCTCAGCGCCCCACGCGAGCACGACGATAGTGGAGAAAGTTCGTTTTGGCGTCCTAGGCTGCGCCCGCGTCTTTGAGCGCCGCATGGCTCCTGCTCTGAAAAGTGCGGGCAATGCGGCGCTCCATGCCGTGGCCTCGCGCTCCCTGGAGAAAGCACAGGCCACCGCAGAAAAACACGGCGCGGCAAGAGCCTACGGCAGCTACGACGCACTGCTCGCCGACCCGGACATCGAGGCCGTCTACCTCCCCCTCCCCAACGACCAGCACGCCGAGTGGACGGTCAAAGCCCTCGCGGCGGGTAAGCACGTACTCTGCGACAAGCCCCTCGCGCTCAGTGTCGCGGAGGCCGAGTGGATGGCGGGCGCAGCGGCGGCGGCGGGCCTGCGACTGATGGAGGGCTTTATGTACCGGCACCACCCGCAGCACCAGAAAGTCTTCGAGGTTCTACGAAGCGGCGCGATTGGCGAGCCCGTCCACTTTCGCGGCGTCTTCACCTACCCCGCCACAGCGGACCACGCGGGGATTCGCTGGAATCCGGCGCAGGGCGGCGGCGCGTTTCTGGATGTCGGGGTCTATCCCCTCAACGCCGCCCGCTGGCTCTTTGGCAGCGAGCCCACCGAAGCAAAGGCCCTCGCCGTGCGCGACGACGCGACCGGCGTGGACATCCAAACCGCCGCGTTGCTCGCCTTCCCCAACGGGCAAACGGCCAGCCTCATCGGCGGCTTTGACCAGGCTTTCACCAGCCGCTACGAATTAGTCGGGCGTGAGGGCAGCATTGTTGCCGAGCGAGCCTTCCAAGTCGGCGAGAGCGGCGTCAGAGTTCTCGTCCGCGCCAACAACTCCGACACCGAGGAAGTCTTTTTCTTCGAGCACCAGGATCAGTTCCAGCTCGAAGTCGAGCACTTCGCCGCCTGCGTCCGCGACCCGCAAAAGCCGCTTGAGCCCGGCGAAGATGGCGTCGCCCAAGCCCGCGCCCAAGAGCTCATCCGTAGTGCCGCCGGTTAAAATCGGCGTCTGAGGGCGTTCCGCCAAAAAGTCGCTCCGCGACTACCGAGACCCCAATGGGGTCAGTCGCGGAGCGACTTCTCAGCCGAGGCACGAGGCTCTCAAACGCCGCTTTCAATCGGCGGGGTACAATAGGCGGCATGGAGACCATTCTGCCGATTGCGTTGCTCTTGGTTTTGGGCGGCTTTGGCGCACTGGTGGCGCGGAGTCTGAAGCGACGCAAGGAGTTTCTGACGGTCGGAGCGGCGGATGCCTCGGAGCTACCTGATCTGCTTACCGAGCTGCGCCTGGCGGGGACACTGCGGCGGCTCTGGCGCGACCCCCAGGAGGGCCTGCCGCTGGCGGAGCTTGGGGTGGGCAGTCAGCGCCTGATTGTCTGCACCACAGATCAGGTCGTGCATGCCGAACGCTACAAAGCCGCCGTCAGCAAGCCCTGTGAGCTGGCGCTCTATGGCCTCGCGACCCTCGCTCCCGGTGGTGCCGATGCCATGCGCGACCTACTCCGCGATGCCGACACGCTCTCCGCCGACACGCTGGCACTGGTGCGCCAGGGAAAGCTGGAGAACGACTACGTGGTGATCTGCCGGATTCTCAGCCACCGCACTGCTACTTGGGGCGAGCTTCCACTGACCGTCTACCGGGCGCAGGTGGTCAAGTCCGATGCGCTCACTCTGACGATAGAGCTGGCCGTTCCTAACTCCGAAAACTCCGCGCCGCTCCCCGACAACTCCCTGGCACACGGCTCCGTGCGCCTCTTTGGATACCTACCCTCATGACAAACCCATTCCCTGAAACGCACCCGCTCCACACTGTTGCCGAGACACTTCTGGCCCGCACCGACGCCCCGCTCTGCCCGAAAGCCCCCTGGCAGGCGGGATTGCTCTCGGGTGTCTCCGAGGGCTCGTACAACCTGCAGGCGCTCTTGCACTTGCTCAACGATGACCTGGATTCGGCCCATAAGCTCGTCCAAGTGCACGAAGACGACAGCACGGCCAACTACATCCACCAGCTCGTGCACCGGCGTGAGGGCGACTGGGGCAACACGCGCTACTGGGTGGGCATGACCGGGCCGCATACGTTCTACGAGGAGTTTGGCAATGGCACCGCCCGCGAGCGCCTGGATGCCTGCCAGCGCGGGGACTCGGGGGCCGCGGCGCTGAGCTGGCAGGAGCAAGGGGAGCTACTCGCTTGGGTGGTTCGCGAGGGGCGCTAGGCTCTCGCGATAGGCATTGATCTGTGTCGCAAGCGAGCTTCCCTGCTGGTGAAAGGCCATACTGTTAAGCCCAATGCCGCCTGGAACCCGTGCCAGCCAGAGGAATCGTCCCTTACTGCCCAGTCGCCGCCGGATGCGCCCGTAGTCCCCTTCAATCTTAAGAATCGGAAAGCCCAGAAACTGAGTCTCTCGGATCGCCCGAATCTCGTCCCAGGGAATCGGCCCGAGAGTCGGACTTCCTACCACACTAAGCCCCTCTTCCGTAAGGTAGTACGCAGGACGCGGAACAGCGACGTTGCTATCCCCCACTGACCAGAACTTACCCTGTTGCTTGAACCACCAGAGTACTCCCACCATGAAGAACATCTCGGTGAGCATCAGCCCGGCGGTGGCGATTGAGCCCTGACTCCAAGCGAGGCAGGCGATCAGCCCCAGAACCCCGACCATCAAAAACAATACCCAGGCGTAGCCACGGCGGAAGCGAAGGTTCTTCACGGTCGGAGCGATTACCAGCGGCTCGTGCTGTTGTCGTTGCATTATTGTATTATAGGGCACGGGAGGGCCAGTAAAGTTGCGACTATTTGACGATCCGATTGACAGCTACATCAACGAGGAGCTCGGTCTCCAGAGAGTCCCCGGACTCTCGATGGCGCTGGTGCGGCAGGGAAAAGTGCTCAAGGCGGCGGGCTACGGTCAGGCCAACCTGGAGACACGGACACCGGCGACGGCGGAGACGGTCTACCAGCTCGCCTCCGTGACCAAGCAGACTATCGCGGCCTGTATTTTGCTACTAGAGCAAGAGTCCAAGCTCTCTCTCGACGATCCTGTCTCCCGCCATCTGCCCAAGACGCTTTCGACGCCGTCTACTTGGGAGAAGATCACCCTGAAGCACCTACTAACCCACACATCGGGCCTGGTCACGGATGAGCCGCTGGATCTCACGCGCCGCTACACCGAGGCCGATGCTGTCGCCGCGGTCAAGCCACTACCGCTACACTTTACCCCTGGCGAGAAGTGGCAGTACTGCAACTTTGGCTTTGTGCTCCTTGGGGAAGTGATCCGGCGCATCACCAACCAGACCTGGGATCAGTTTCTTACGGAGCGCTTCTTCCAGCCCCTGGAGATGCGTGCCACGCGCCGCCACACCCTCACCGAGCTTGTTAGCCACCGCGCCGATGGCTATGCGCTAGAGTCGGAGAAGCGCGTAAATGTGGCGTCGTGGAGCCGTGATTTTGCCAGTGGTGGCCTCCTGACGACCGTGCAAGATCTGGCCAAGTGGGAAGGGATGCTCCGCAATGGCTCTATCTTAAAGCCCGAGACCCGCGCCCGGCTTTTTGAGCCAGTGATGCTAAACAGTGGCAAGCCCCACCTCTACGGTCTTGGCTGGAACCTCGCGGGAGTGGCCGGAAAGCGCACCGCAGAGCATGGCGGAAGTCGCCCTGGCTTCGCTACCCACTACTGGCGCGAGCTGGACGGCGACAATGCAGTGATCCTTCTCGCAAATAGCGGAGCCGACCTAGGGCGGGTTGCCCAGGGCATTGCTGCCAGGGCAACCCGCTAGAGCCAGAACTTCGCCAGTAAAAGCCCAAAAACGCTGCCAGCGGCATAAGGAGCCGCTATGCTGAAAAACGCAGTCAGCCTCTCAAAACGACGAGCGATTGGGGGGCTGACTATCTTGCTAAGCACCATAAAAATAACTCCTGCAAGCTCCCTAAGTGCACAAGCAGTACCAGAGATTGCTGAAGTTATTCTCGGTTTTTCCGTGATATTTTGGATACTAGATTTCTAGCTTATCCAAAAAGGCACGAAGGTCACGCTCGGCGCTCGCTCTCTGCGCACGTAGCTCCGTGGCTTGCTTACGGAGTGCTTGGATACGAATTTCTTGCTCGTCGAGCTGCTGAACGTAGCGCTTGTAGCTCTCCGAGTTGCGCTCCAAGACATTCATGTTCTGCCGAATCCGGCTCTGGTCTTGCTCGATCTGCTTCACTTCGACATCGCGCTCGCGGCTCTGGCTCTCCAGCTCCTGGATCTTGCGCCGCCGGGCTAAGACATCTTCCAGAGCAACTTTGAGCTTGGCAGATATCCCCTCTTTGCGCTGCGTCGTCACTTCGATAAAGTTGATATCGGCATCCAGAAGCGCGTAGGTCTCGGAGAGAGGGCGCTCGGTTTTTACGATGAGTGCCTCGGTCTTGCCTGCGGGGACACTCACACTGAACCGATAGAGGCTAGGCGTGCGCTCCTCAGACTTGGTGGGGGCAACCAGCTTGAACTCCGCGTTGTAGGGGTGCTCCACCAGAACGGTACGGGACTTGTCGGACTTATTGCGGAAGTTGTAGACAACCTCCGTCGTCTCTTTCCGGGAACTGATCAGCACGCCGCGCTTGATCGTCAGGCTGGTCTCCACAGAGCTACCGCCTTTGTTTTGCACCTCGCCCTGAAGCCCTAGATCTACGGCATAGGTCAGAATGCGGTTGTCACCGGGAGGGATGTCCAGCATTCGCGCATCGCCTGCGTAGATTCCTCCATCAAAGAGCGTCACCGGCCCACCTTTGAGGTGCAGTCCCGTGTTGTTTTTGAGGCGAACGGCATGGAGCGGGAAGCGCGTGTCGGTGGCGGGGTTATAGAGCGAGATTTTCTCCCCGGCAATATCCTGCGCCACGACCGGAATCATCGCCGCCTGCTGCCTCGGAAGTGCGATGGGCGAGGTGATCTTGTACGTAAACAGCTCCCCCTGCTTCTCCCCCGACGCCTGCGCCTCCACGGAGCCAATCAGCGCAGGGCCATCCACGCCTGCCTCGGTGACCGGTGCAGGAGCAGGAAGAGCAAATCCCGATCCTCTCTGGCTCCCCCCCTGTCCCCGCATCATGGAGTTCGTAATCGCAGCCCGTGCGGCGATATTGCTCCGATCTTCCATCGCAGACTCGGAGAGCTGAGGCAGAGGCGAGACGCTGAGATCGGCACCAATCACAGGGCGGGCAATGTACTGCGGCTGGTAGAGATCCTGAATAAAGCTAATCGGACGGCCCGAGACCAGCGTCAGGCTCACCCCATTCCAGTCCTCGTCTGTCGTGTTCTCGACCAGCGCCCAGCCCTGGAGATACGGCAGTGTACTCCCCTCTTTCACGCCAGAGAGCAGGAGCCGGTAGCTCATCTTCCAGAGTGGCGCTTCGGAGATATAGCCCACTTGCACCCGTCGCTCCCCCTTGCCCTCAAAACGCAGTGTCACGCTCCGCCGCTTGTCATCCGCCCCCGCCGCCAGCAAAGAGAGTGCCTCTGTGAACTCTTTATTCAGCTTGGGATCTTGTAGCGAGATGCTTTTGATTTCTGACGCTGAGATATTTTGAATGCTCTCACCCGTGAAGATCACTAGCTGCTGAAAACCCATCCCCTGCGCCTGGAAGCTCGGATTCTGAGTCAAATCCACGCTTACAATCCGTCCTTCGATCTTGTTTATAGGTGTCGTATGGGGCTGCCCCCCCACCCCAAAGCTGGCAGGAGGATAGATTGTCTTCCCCCCCGTCTCGACACTGGCCCTCTGACCACGCAGCTGCTGCAACAATCCGCCCAAAGTAGAGGCTTTGTCCACATCCACCGCAAAGCTTTGGAGTGCGCGATTGACCGGGTCTTTTGCCGCGTAGATCGCGGGCTGGACTTTGCCATTTTCATCTATGAGCACCAGCGATTTTAGAATGTCATTGATCTGCGTGGTGCGGAAAGTCAGCGGCACGGTGGCGTTACCCTCCACGCGCCCTTCGCGCTGAGTGTAGGCCACCCCCGAGGAAAAGAGAGTCACGGCACGTACAGGCAGCACACTCTCTTGAGCCTTCGCGGGCGCTGGCCCCTGCGCCAGCACGATCATCGGTAGTATCATGGTTGTTAGCATCGTTTTTTCTCCTCACCCCCCGCCCGGCGGGGATCAGGGGGCTCTCTTATAAGTCCAATGTATCGAGGAAAGCCTTCAATTCGTTTCCAGCATCCTGGGCGGATTTCCGCAGGCGATTGCTCTCTTCCCGTAGCTCCAGAAGCCGGTTCTCCTGGCCATTGAGCTCGTCTAAATAGCGGCGGTAGAGCGGGGATTCTTTATCCAGCGTGGCGATATTTCCCCGGATGCGGCCCTGCTCCTCATGGATCTGGGTGCGCTCTGCATCCAGTCCATCAGCGTTGCTTTCCAGCTCCGCGATCTTGCGACGGCGGGCAATGGTAACAGCCAGGGCTTCTTTCAGGCGAGCGGGAATCTCTCCCTGGCTGGCGTAGTACATGAGCTGAGTTGCATCAGCATCAAGCAGTGCAACCGTTGTTCCGTATGCCTGCTCTTGTGCCACGGTGAGCGTCTCGGTCATGCCCGGTGCGAGGGGCACAGCGAACCGGTAGCGATCCCGCGTGGTCTCGGTGGGCTCCGTAGGTGCAACCAGCTCCCAGCCTGCCCAGAGTGGGTGCTCAACCAGAACCGTTCGGGGCAGAGCTGCCTTCGAGGTGAACTTGTAGAGTGTCTCCCGGCGGTTCTTAGAGGTGATGGTCAGCACGCCGCGCTTGATCGTCAGGCTAGACTCACTGCCGTTGCGCACCTCTTCGGTGCGAACACCCTCAATACTCAGGTCCACCGCGTAGGTGATCAGCCGTGTGTCGCCGGGTGTGACCTCCCCCAGCCGTGCATCTCCCGCGTAGGTTCCGCCATCAAAAACCGTGATCGGCCCCGCTTTTAAGTGCAGCCCTGTGTCATTGACAAGCCTCAGCGCGTTCATCGGGTACTTCGGATCGGTATCGGCGTTGTAGAGCGAGACTTTCTCGCCGCCAATATCGCCCGAAACCACGGGGATCATCGCCGCCTGCTGCCGAGGCAGTGCGACGGGGGCTTTGATGTTGTACTGAAACAGCTCCCCCGCGCTTCGTCCCTCTGCCTGCGACGTGACCGATTGCCGCATAGACTCGGCCCTCACGGAGCGCTTGGCCATAGGAGCCGGTGCCGCCATCATCACCGCTCCCCCTACTCCCGATTGCATCTCGAACTCCATCGCGGATTCATGTAGCTGCGGCGCGGCGGCAGGGATAATATCCGGGCCGACGGTAGGGCGTGGGAGATAGAGCGGCTGATAGAGATCCTGGATAAAGCTCACAGGGCGGCCAGAGACCAGCGTGAGCTGCACGCCCTCCCAGTCCTCGTCGGTCGTGTTCTCGACCAGCGCCCAGCCCTGGAGATACGGCTTCTGCCCTTCCCCCAGCACCAATCTATAGCTGATCTTCCAGAGCGGCGCTTCGGTGATATAGCCGACTTGCACGGTGCGCTTTTTCTTGCCCGCAAAGCGTAGCTGCACGGTTCGCCGGGCATCGTCCGCACCGCTGGCTAGCACAGCAAGTGCCTCTCGTAGCTCCGTGTCGCGGCGCTCGTCGAGAAGTTTGATAAGCCGCACTTTATCAAGAGAAACAGAGACCAAACCCTCCGCCGTGATCAGGGTCAGCACCTCGACTTTCACCACAGAGCCTGTGCCCTCGCCCCGTGCCTGCTTTTCTTCCTCAACCGCAACAATCTGCCCCTCAAAGACTTCTTTACTGATCGTCTCGATCTTCAGAACAGCTCCACGGAGCTGGCGCAGAAGCTCGCCACGGGTGGCAAACGTGGAGACATTGACCGCGAAGCTCTGGAGGGTGCGCTCAACGGGGTCTTGCGACGGGTAGACGGCAGGAAGTGCTCCCCCCTCGGCATCGAGTAAGACCAGCGACTTTAAGATATCGTTGATCTGGTTGGTGCGAAATGTCAGGGGCACCGTGGCCTCACCTGCCTCAATCGCTCCCTCACGCTGGGTATAGGCCACCCCGGAGGAAAAAAGAGTCACGGCACAAACGGGAAGTTTAGAGGTATTCACACCCTATTGTACCCAGAAAGAAAAATCGCCCTCGTACCCAGAAGGCACGAGGGCGATTTGAGAAGCCATAAGGGCTAAGACTACTTACCGAAGACCATCGCGAAGTACTTGTCCTGATCTTTTTTGATCGGAGCCTCGCAGCCGCCACAGCAGTACTTGACGGACTTCCCCTTGTACTTAGGGTTCTTTCCCGTGTAGGCAACGGCCTTGGACTTGGCATCCACTTTGTTGGTGGGCATCATCGGGCAAACCGTCTGCGCCTTAGGGGCAGTAGGCTTCACGGGCTTTTGCGCAAATGCAGCACCGGCAACCATCACAGCAGACAGCGCGATCACAAAACGATTCATAGTTCTATCCTCCAAAAACATCGAAACATCGAGATACTTCGATTCTAACATAACTACGCCTGGGAGTGCACAGAAAGTTCCCAGGCATAGAATAGATCGTTTAGAGCTTAGGCAAGCTCGTTGGCACGACTGGTGTCTTCCCAGGGAAAGCTGGGGTTGCCAAAGTGACCGTTCTTGGCGGTAGCCTGGTAGATCGGGCGGCGCAGATTGAGCGTCTCGATAATGCCCTTAGGTGTCAGATCGAACTTGCTCTTGAGACGCGCGGAGATCTCTGTGTCCGGCAGCTTGCCGGTGCCAAACGTGTCCACACGCACGGAGACAGGCTGCGCTACCCCAATCGCGTAGGCGAGCTGGATCTCACACTTGCTGGCAAGACCTGCGGCCACGACTAATTTTGCAAGATACCGCGCGACATAGGCGGCAGAGCGATCCACTTTCGTCGGGTCCTTGCCGGAGAACGCACCACCACCGTGACGTGCATACCCACCGTAGGTGTCCACGATAATCTTGCGCCCGGTCAGGCCCGAGTCGCCGTGGGGGCCACCAATCAGGAAGTTTCCCGTCGGGTTGACAAAGCAACGGATCGCGTTCTCGCCTACTGTGGCATCCAGGTTATCGGGAGTGAGGGCAATGAGCTCGCCGGTAATGAGGCTGGGGCACTCTTTCTCCAGAACGGGGCGAATCAGCTGGTCAATAATCTCCTGGCGGGCCTCGTCGGTGAAGTAAGGTTTGCCATGCTTCTCGCCCATGACACTCTCATCATGCTGGGTGGAGAGAACAATGGCATCCAGACCGACGGGCTTGCCGGTGCTGTCGTACTTGACCGTGACTTGGCTCTTAGCATCGGGGCGCAGCCAAGCGAGCTTCTTAGAGTTACGCAGGTTCACATGGGTTGCGACAAGCTGGTGCGCGACTTGAATAGGAAGCGGCATAAGCGCTGCGGTATCGTCACAAGCGTAGCCGAACATCAGGCCCTGGTCACCCGCGCCACCCGAATCAACGCCCATCGCGATATCAGGAGACTGGGCATGGATGAAGTTAAAGACACGGACTTCATGCGCCGAGAAGAGCATGGCGGGGTCGTTGTAGCCGATCTCTGCGATCACATTGCTAGCGATCTCATCCACTTTTCGGGCAGTCAGTGCGCCTTCTTTGGTGGTAATCTCACCAGCTACCACAACGGTATCGGTGGTGACAAGAGTCTCACAGGCCACACGGCTCGTGGGGAGGGCATCCAAGCAGAAGTCGAGGATCGCATCGCTGATCTGATCTGCCACTTTATCAGGATGGCCTACAGAAACAGACTCCGACGTAAACAGGGAAATGTCAGACATTTTTTTTCTCTCTTTGTATAATTTTCATGCCTTGTCTGCAAACGCAAGACGAAAACGAAGAGATTGTCTCTTGTCTTCGCAGGATGCGCCTGCTCGGAATTCGCACCAGGCTACGCAGATTCGCGCCGGTTGCGGTGGTTTCGTCGGGCCGGTCCCTCCACCACTCTTGACAAGACAGATGTCAGTGTGTACTCTACCATGCACAAATTTAGCCGTCAATGTTCTTGACAGATACTTCACTCTGCGATATGATTCTCCTTGCGTTTCGGGTTGTTAGCTCAGTTGGTAGAGCAGCTGACTCTTAATCAGCGGGTCATGGGTTCGAGTCCCGTACAACCCATCCGAAACTACCGCTGTCAGTGATCTACACTGACAGCGGTTTTTGTCATTTTTAGCCATACATATCCGGGAACTTACGGGTCATCCAGCGCCCATTGCTCTCCACTTCGAAGCCAAATTGCTCATAGAGCCCATGTGCATCTTTGGTGACTAATCCCCAGCGGCGACAGCCCAGCGGGAGCAGATAGGCTTCGATATCAGCCATGAGCTGCTTGCCTAGCCCACGTCCTTGAAATTCGGGGGTGATAAAGACATCACAGAGGTAGGCAAACGTCGCATGATCGGTAATGAGGCGTGCAAAACCAACCTGCTGATCCGTCGCGTCCTCGTAGACTCCAAAGCAGATAGAGTTCTCAATCGCGCGGCGCTGAGTCTCTTCAGAAATACCCTGTGCCCAGTAAGAATCTTGCGAGAGATAGGCATAAATAGTTGGAAAGTCCAAGCGGGCTTTATCGGTACTGATGGTAAACATAATCTATTGTATGGTACACTTTCCCAAGTGATGTGCTTCTCACTAGCTCTGGCATCGGCTATCCTGGCTGCGGCGGCTCCGGCTGCTGTGGCCGTCGCGTGATGTCGGGGATTGTTTGAAGCGCTGCACGAGAGACTTCTATAAACTAAGACCAACCGGCTCACCTCTGTGAGTCGGTTTTTTTCTTTTGAGGAACCTATGGATCTGGAAATTTTGCGGATACTGGAGCGTGATGCCCGCCTGAGTGCGGCGCAGATCGCCGCGATGACGGGCAGGAGTGAGGCTCAGGTGAATGCCGCTATCGCCGCCGCCGAAAGCACAGGGGTGATCCGCTCGTACCGTACCCGGATTGACTGGGAGAAAGCGGGCGCGGGCCGGGTCTACGCCTTCATTGATGTCGCGGCGCAGCCAGAGCGTGGCACAGGCTATGATCGCATTGCGGAGCGCATCTATCGCTACCCTGAGGTGCACAGTGTCTACCTGGTCTCTGGTTCGCAGGACTTGCGTGTGATCGTCGAGGGCAAGACGATGCAGGAAGTGGCGAACTTCGTGGCGGAGAAGCTGGCAACCATTGACGGTGTCCGAGGGACAGCGACCCACTTTCTACTGAAAAAATATAAAGACGATGGCGATATCTTTGGCGATGCGCCCACTGATGAAAGACTGGCGGTGACCCCATGAAATCCCTCTCGCAGATTGTCGGCAATACCCCCGCTTCGGGGATTCGGCGCTTTTTTGACCTTGTCGCGGAGCTCGATGACGTGATCTCGCTGGGCGTGGGCGAGCCGGACTATGTCACTCCCTGGCGCATCCGTGAGGCGGCGATCTACTCGCTGGAGAAGGGCCGGACGACCTATACGAGCAATTATGGACTTCTGGAACTCCGAGAAGCGATTGTCGCAAAGCATATCGAGCGCTACGGCACGGGCTGGAACCCGCGCACCGAGGTGCTCGTCACCGTGGGCGTCTCCGAGGCGCTGGACACGGCGTTTCGCGCGATCTTAAACCCTGGCGATGAGGTGCTGATCCCCGAGCCATGCTACGTCAGCTACGCCCCTTGTGTGATGTTCGCTGGTGGCGTTCCCGTGCCCATTCCCACCCGCGCCAGCGCGGATTTCGCCACGCACCCCGAGGCTATCGCGGAGCGGATCACGGAAAAAACCAAGGCGATCCTGCTGTCCTACCCGACCAACCCAACCGGCGCGGTGATGAGCCGCGAGGGGCTCCAGAAAGTGGTGGACATGGCCGTCGAACATGATCTCTACATCCTCAGCGACGAAATCTACGACCGGCTCTGCTACGACTCCGAGCACGTCTCGGTTCCTGCGCTCGACGGCGCAAAAGACCGGACGATTCTGCTCAATGGCTTCTCCAAGGCCTACGCCATGACCGGCTGGCGGATCGGCTACGCCTGTGCGCCCGCCCCGATCATTGAGATGATGATGAAGATCCACCAGTACACCATGCTCTGCGCCCCGATCACCGCGCAGATCGCCGCGCTAGAAGCCCTCAAGAACGCCGAGCAAGACGCCGCCGAGATGGTCGCCGACTACGATAGGCGCCGCCGCTTGTTTGTGAAAGGGCTCAATGAGCTGGGGCTGGAGTGCCGCATGCCCGGCGGCGCGTTCTATGCCTTCCCGAGCATCGAAAAAACCGGCCTGACCTCCGAGGAGTTCGCCGAGCGCTTGCTAAAAGAGGAGCGCGTCTTGGTCGTCCCCGGCGATGTCTTCGGCGACGGCGGTATCGGCCACGTCCGCTGTTGCTACGCCACCGCCACCAACAAGCTCACCGAGGCACTGGAGCGCATGGGACGGTTCTTGAGCAAGCTGTAGAAGGCCCTATAATGAAGGGAGAGGAACTTAAATATGGCTGCCCGCTCCCTTCCTTATCTGCCCTACCTGGCTCTACTCTTTCCGATTCCCCACCTCTACCTTACGAGTCTCGTCTTGCCCACCCGGTCAGTTAACGATGTTGGAGCGGGTGTTTTGGTTGTTTTTGATACTGCCTTTATCGTAGTTATGCTGGCACTATTGAAGTTCTCCTGGATTCGTTTGCGCTTCAAATGGGTTGGGCTTATCCTTCTGCTAACCGGAGCAATCATTCTCTTACTGCAGCCAGGCAATGTGCCTTTTACGATGATGATTTTCGGTGGCTGGCTTGTGCTACTCACATTGTCCGGGCTCTGGCTATACAGTC
>NZ_JANNYP010000336.1:0-13581 GCF_031410135.1 Armatimonas sp.
TGCCAACGACAAAGACACCGACGGAATCGCCACCGCGCTCCGTGCTGTACGAGGCGCAGAAGTCGCGATCTTTTTGCGCCAGATGCCCTCCGGCAAGATGCGAGTCAGCCTGCGTGCCCAAGACCCCTGGGATGTCGCCTCTGTCGCTGCACAGTTCGGCGGAGGCGGCCACCGCCTCGCCTCCGGCTGCTCCCTAGACGGCCCCCCTGAAACCGCCATCGCCGCCCTTCTCGCCGCCCTGACCGCTTAAAAATCCATCTTTTATGTTGCTGAACTCCATTGATGACTACCTAGCTGCGGCTCCGGCACGTGCTTGTGATGTGGAGAGAATCGGGCCATACCAGCTCTACTTCCGCCGCGACTCGGACATGCCCGAGATTTCCTACGCGCGCCCCGTGCGTGGGGAGCGTGAGGGGACGCTTGAGGAAATAATGGCGATGCGTGCTGCATTCGTGGCACGAGGGCGGCGATCGCGCTGGGAGTATCTGGAGGAGCTAAACCCGAAACTGGCGGCACAGCTTATCGCGGCAGGCTTTCCCGCTCCCACACCGCGCCCCCTCCAAGTCGTCACCCGTGAGAGCTTTCGTCCGGAGACAAGTGCGCTGGCGGAGGTTCGCCCAATCAGCCTCGACGAAGTCCAGCCTACCGATGCGATGCTCGCGGCGGCGTTTGGAGGAAATCCCGCTGAGGCAGACGGCTCATTCCTGCGCGGGCTTTTGGAGAGTGGCACGTGCGCCATCGCGGCATTTGTGGACGGTAAGCCCGTGGCCGCAGGGTTGCACTCGCCTGTCGGGGTGACCACGGAAGTCGCAGGCGTGGCGACGGCTCCTGAGTGGCGACGGAAAGGTCTAGCAGGAGCCGTCACCAGTGCCTTAGTCACCGATGCCTTTGCACGAGGCTGCACCTGCATCTTTCTCAGCGCAGGCGATGAAAGCGTCGCACGTGTCTACGGACGGCTCGGGTTTGTCCGCGTGGGAACCGCACTCGATACCATACTCCCCACCGACTAACAGATTCTTCCGCGCTTGGCGGCGAGGCCGTGTGCGATGGGTTTTTCGCCGTTGGGGCCACACACCCAGCGGTCGTCTACGGGCGCATCGGCGCGCTGGTAGCGCGTGTCCGACGAGAGCCGGATCGTGTCGCCCTGGTTGTCGAGGCTGGCATGGAGGGTTGCCATGGAGAAGATCAGCACATCGCCCATCTTGTAGTCCGTGGTGAGCCAGCGCCCACCTAGCTGCTGCTGGAGTGCGGGAGGATCGTGAGAAAACGCACCGTCCCAGGCTTCGTGGGTTTCGGGGTGCTCCCAGTGCAGCTTGCCCGTGCGCACCGCCTCTGCCGCCGGGCCGTTTTCGCAGTAGGAGTCCACGTCCTGAGAGAGATACTCGCCCGTGATGTCGTGGCGCTGGTGAGAGCTCTCTAGCACGATCAGCCCCCCGACCGAGAGGGGGATATCGCCCAGCGGAGTCCAGGCGGTGTAGAGCTGCTTGGTCCCACGGCCCATGTAGACCATGTCGCAGTGGGGCGCCGTCCCACCGCCTGGTGTGACCGCACGCATCCAGGTGAAGTCGTAGTGGAGCACGGGGCCGCCCAGGAGTCGCTCCATTATCTCCATCATAGAGCCATCATAGAGGACGGTGAGGAGTGGGGTATTTCCCTCCGCGAGATCTGCCCAGAAATACGAGCCTTCACCGCCACGCCGTGGGATTGCCTCCATCAGGTCGGTCTCTGGCTCAATGCGACCCGCATCTGCGAGCCGTCGGACACACTCGCGCCGTGCCTCTTTTACGTCTTCGCGGTTGAGTGCTCCCCGAAAGAAGAGATAGCCGTCTTCTGCCATGCGCTCACGGAGTGCGGGGCCATCGAGCAGTATTTCGTTCGATTCCCGAAGCTCCCCAAACGTGGTCTCACTAATTTCCAGCTCTTTTCGTTGCGATGATAGTTTCATAGATATTTAAAAAGTATTAAACCAAAGGCTACTCGTCTTGAGCTTCCCCTGTTCGAAGTCCATCACTAGCCAAGTGCTCCCGCAATCGCCAAAGTTTCCACAACACCCGTCATGGAGTTTGAGATAGCCTGTGAAGTTTGTGGCAAGTGGCGCAGTGATCTCCTGAAAGGAGACCGAACTTGCGCCACCAAAGAGTCGTCCCTTGTCACGGAACTGCTCCTGAATCTCAGTGGTAGACATTCCTGCATGAAGCTTTTGTTGATAGCCGATATAGGTTATGGGTGTAAGTGATTGATTGTAGAGGGCACTATTTACTGCTTTGAGAGCCGAAGATGCATCTTCAGCACGACTGGCAAAGGTGATACCTACCAACGCGACAAGTAAGCTTCCCATGCCAAGGCTGGACCATTTGAGGAATTTTTTCATGGAAGCAAGTCTTGGTGGTAGAGAAGCGGGTTGAGCGGGCTCGCAACTTTCTCGCCGGGCTTTTGGCCGGGGAACCAGCGCTTCAGATCGTTCTCACGGTTGCCGTGATCCGGGACACTGATCGTGGCATCGTCTTCCAGATAGATAATGGTCATCACTTCACGGGTACGCTCTAGATCGGTGTTGCCCGGCGCACCGTGGAGAGTCCAGCCATTGTGAAACGTCGCATCGCCCGCCGCCATGTCCCCCGCGTAGGAAAGTGCGTAGCCCTTCTCCTGGATCATGCTGTCAAAGCGAGCCTCTGAGTCATCGGAGATATTCTCATGGCCAAGGTAGCCCAGCGCCTGTGAACCCGAGGCAAAGCGCATCGTCCCCATCGCCGCCGAGGCATCCACGAGAGGCATCCAGAGCGTCACACACTTCACCCCGTCCAGAGGCCAGTACTGCTGGTCCTGGTGCCAGGGAGTATGCCCCCCCTTGGGCTCTTTATAGAGTGCCTGATCGTGGTAGAGGCGCACACCATCCACGCCCATTAGTTCTGCGGCAATCTTAGCAAACCGCCGGGCCATGACAAACTTCTTGACATCCTCCGAGATCTCCCAGATATTGGAGAACTGGATAAACGCCTTGCCGTAGGTGTCGCGCTGCTCAATCGGTGCGTAGCGCTTGGCAAACTCATTGATCATGCTGGTAATGACCTCGCGGTAGGGCATCACTTCATCAGGAGCAGCCACAGAGCGCAGCAACGCCCAGCCATTTGTCTGGTAGTGAGCAACTTGCTCAGGAGAAAGAGGGTAGTCGGAGTTAAGTTCTGGCAACATACCCGTAGGATAACAAAACAAAGTGGCCTCCGCAAGCGCGGAGGCCACAACGTTGTGCTTCTTACCACTTTTAGGGAGCAGGCAGTGGTGACGGAATTACCACGGCGGGGTCTTGTGGGACGAACTCGAAGGTATTCTCCACCCCACGAACACGCACCAGACCGGGTGTATCGTCCGCGTTCGCGCCTGAGGCCACGGCACCTACCGTGATCGAGAGATCCGAATTGACGACGGCCATGTCATTGACGCCCGGTAGAACTACCGTGTTGACAGTGCCATCCGTATTGCGAATAGGGGTGACATTGCTCGCAATGATCGTCCCATCCTCGCGGAAAGCAGGCATTGCGGAGTCTTTCTTAACAAGGCCCACGGGTTGTGAGACCGGGACAAAAGTCATGCTGTCACCCGATAAAACGACACTGTATACGGTACGCTGAGGTGCCTGAGCGGGCGTGAGGTTTTTCAGATACGTGCCATTGATCGCATCACGTACAAGAGTCAGCGTCGAGCCTGTTAGGACATAGCTACCATCCTCCGTGCCGCGCAGGCCGATAAGGCGATAACGTCCCTTGCCCAGCGAGGTTGCTGTGCCAAAAATCAGGGTCTCATTGCTACCGCAGGTGTCTACTACGATGCTGTTAATGGTCAGCTCACGGGTATTCGGAGCCAGAAGCGACTTCGGGTCGGGGCAGCTCACGCGAGTGCCTTCAATGCCGATATGGGTACGTCGCCAGATTCCCGCAACACTACGGGATAGGGTTGGGGGTGGAACCGCAGAGTCGCTGCTCCCGCCACTGCATCCCGCCATAACGACAGAAGCCAAGCCGAAGATGCTCCCACCAATACGAGCTCTCATGGAATATGCCAAACTATGCCTCCTCAAGATTCGTCCTAATATACCACGCCGTATGGGCAAATCCCTCCTAAAAGAACGAGGAATTTTTTAGAGGATTTTTGAAAAGGAAATCAGGGCTTTGGACGTGAACCTTTTATCATGACAATCACAGAGGCATTGTATGAGCTGGGTGTCCGCGATGACACCCTGAGCACCGACGAAAAAGCACAGCTAGATCGTGAGGGGTTTCTGTCCCTTCCGGGAATTCTGGATGTCGCGACTGTTGCCGCGATGAACCAACGACTCGCCGAGCTGCTTGATGAAGAAGGGGAAGCGGCCGGAAAAGAGGTGCATCAGGAGCCAGGAACCAACCGCTTGGCAAACCTGGTGAACAAGAGCGCACTGTTCCTGCCGGGCTACACCCACCCACGGGTCTTGGCGGGAATTGCCCATGTTCTTGAAGGAGACCTAAAGCTCTCCTCGCTCAATCACCGCGCGGCACTACCCGGACAAGGGCTACAAGGGCTCCACGCCGACTGGAGCGGGGCGACGGCTCCAGGACAGTTTTACGTCTGTAACTCAATCTGGCTCCTGGACGACTTTACTCCCGACAACGGGGCGACTCGTGTGGTACCCGGCTCGCACAATAGTGGAAAAGCGCCGCACGAAGAGCTGTCTAGCCCCACAGATACCCATCCGCGTGAGCAGCTTATTCTGGGGTCAGCGGGGACGGTGGTGATCTTCAACAGCCACACCTGGCACGGAGGGACACTCAATCACACAGAAAAACCACGCCGCGCTCTGCATTCCTACTTCACGCGCCGTGATCAGCCACAGCAGACCAACCAGCAAGCCTCTCTTCATCTCAATACCATCGCTTCTCTTTCGGAAGCGGCCCGTGTTGTTTTAGAAGTGACTCTACCGTAAAGATACCGGGGCACTCCACCGAAAACTGAAGTGGAGAAACTCAGAAATGACGGTTTTACGTATCGAAGAAGGGGGAGTGGGGACAGCCGCACTCGAAGTGAAGGGGCTCTCGGTAGCCTACAAAAATGGGATGTTCAAACCCACCAGACGGGTGGTGCACGAGCTGTCGTTCTCCGTGCAGCCCGGTGAGGTGGTTGGCTTTCTGGGCCCCAATGGCGCGGGGAAATCCACGACTATTAAAGCGATCATGGGCTTTGTCCTACCCGAAGTGGGTGAGGCCACGGTCTTTGGACTGCCTGCAGGAACTCCTGAAGCCAAGGCGCATATTGGGTACTTACCTGAAGTGGCGCTCTACTATCCGTTTCTAACGCCGCTGGAGACCCTGCGCCTCTATGGGAAGCTTCAGGGACTCGGTGGCAAAGCACTGGAGACAGAGTCGTTGGAGCTTTTGCGCCGCGTCGGGCTAGAAGGTCGGGAGAAGCAGCAGCTACGCACATTTTCTAAAGGCATGCAGCAGCGCCTGGGAATTGCACAGGCACTGCTGGGAAAACCCGCTCTATTAGTACTTGATGAAGTCTCTAGTGGTGTGGACCCGATTGGCCGTCGCCATCTCCGTGAGCTTCTTGGAGAAGTGCGGCAGCAAGGAACCACGATTTTCTTCTCTTCTCACGAGCTGGATGAAGTTGCCCAGCTCTGTGACCGTGTGATTCTCATTTATGGAGGGCGCGTGGTGGACGAGCATATTATGGACTCGCACCTGCGCTCTGGGATTGGCTCCCCGCTGGAGACATACTTTGTGGAGACGATGGAGCAAGCCGCCCAAAAGGCCGCATAAACCAAGTTAAGTAAAAAAAGCTCCCCTGGTTGTTGGTTACAACTAGGGGAGCTTTTGGTTTTAATCGTTGATACTGATCTTGTAGCGGAAGGTCTGGGAGTTGGTGACCTTCTCACCGTCACGCAAGGCTGGTCGCCACTTCCACCGCCGCATGGTCTTGAGCACTAGAGCATCAATCTCACTATCACCGCTGCCTTGAATCAGTTCTTCGTCATGACTACCATCGGCGTTTACGGTTACTCGGACGCGCAAGTTGGCGTTGAAGGAGCGCTTCTTCATCTCAGGGGTGAGATCGGGAGCAGGATCAGATGTGCGCTCGGCGTCTTTGTTGATCTTGGTGATATCTCCCGTGCGCTTGACATCCACTACCTCACCGTCTTTTTTCGTGGGCTTTTTGCCCCCACCCCCCGAGCCGTCGGAATCTACACCCGCATCGCCACCGCCCGCGGAGCGTGCTGAGGCACCGCCGCCGCCGCCGCCACCTGCGCGACCCGCTTCACCCTTGGGGCCACTGCCGCCACCGGTTCTTCCGCCCGTGCCCGCTGCACCTGCGGCATTCCCACTGCCTGTGGACAGACCGGAGCCACGCCCGCCGTCTGAGGCCTCACCGACGCTGCTACCCTTGCCGGAGCTATCGGAGAGACGGCTATTGCCCGTGGCTGGGCCACGCCCGTTTCCCGAACCTGCGCCTGAGACGGAGGCGTTACCCACACCCGAGGAGCCCAAGTTACGTCCCCCGCCTGCGCCTGCACTGCCTGTGGACTGACCACTGACCCCGCCGCGACCGGATGAACCCGTCGCTGTGGCAGAACCGCGGCCACCACCACTTGTTTCCAGGCCTGACTCACGGCCACCTTCGGATGCTGCTCCCACACTGCCTTTTCCGGAGCTGTCGGAGAGCCTACCCGTTGCGCTGACAGGGCCACGTCCTTGCCCCACACCGGAGCCTGAGACGGAGGCCTCTCCCACCGTGGTTGAGCCCGCACTCCGGCCACCACCCACACCTGCGATTCCAGCGGACTGACCGCTCACACCACTACGACCCACCGCAACCGACGAGGCGACGGTTCCACGAGTGCCTTGAATCGTTGCCAGACCAGGATTCGCGCGCCCCTCATCCGACATTGCCGAGGTTAAGGTGGCCTTGGAGTCCGACGAGAGCGAGGTGTTCCCAATGGCAGGGCCGCGCCGTCCGACAAACGAGGGGGCAGAAATCGAGGCTACGGAGGCGGCATTCGGCGAGTTGCTGGCAAAACCACCACTTCCTCCACGAACGGAGCCGCCGCTTGTGCCTGCAACGCCGGAGCTACGGGAAATATCGGAGGGGCGGTAGTTGGAGGCGGCGGGAGTGCCTCCTCCGCCCACGAGCATTGCCCCAGAGTCCGCTCGCTCACTGGTTGCCGAAACGCCAGAACGTGAGCCGCCACCGGCAAGAGTCGCTCCGCCTCTTAAAGGCTGCCTGCTTGCGGAAGCGCCATTGGAGGCGCTGATTCCCGCGCTGAGCTCACTGTTACTCGCGGCTTCACGAGATCCTCCCGCCGTTCGTGCGGCGGAGTTACTCTGGCCCGTAGCGCTTCCCCCCAGGCTACCCGGAGCGGCGCTGGAGATGCTTGATGTCACCGAAGCGGCATTCGCCGAGCGCACTTCACCAGGCCGACGCTCTGCCGCTGCGGTGCGCAGCGCGGTCTTCGTTGCGGGTTTGGAAGGCTCAGTGCTGGGATCTGGCGTGACAGGCTCAGGCACCGGAGTGGGCTCGGGCTTGATAGCTTCCGGCTCCGGTGTCGGCTGTGGCTTTTCGGGATCGTCTGGCTTTTTCTGCTCCGGCTCTGGCTTCTTGGGATCGGGCTTTGCTTTTTCTTTCTTTTCCTCAATCTTAGGCTTCACGGGAGTACGCTTGACACGCACCTGTCGCTTGGGAGCAGGTGTGGGCTCAGCCTTTTTAGGCTCAGGGCGGATCTGAGTGCGATCATCAAACACAAGCTCAATCGCCTTGGCGACGACGGGTGCTGGTGGTCTTTCTGGTTCGCCGCGAAGAACACTTGCGACATTGATGCCGATCATTGCGGCGACATTGATGCCAAGGGATGCCAGGAGCGACGCCATAAAACGTCGGCCTGCATCATCCTCGGGAATATTGATAAGTTGGGCGATTACGCCATGGTCAAGGTTTGCCATAAAAGAACTCCTGTAGATTTAACCGCCCGTAAACTTCGGGTCGGTTGCGATGGAGAACTTGCGAAACTTGACGCGGCGTGCTGCGTCAATGCAGTCTCGAACTAACGAGTAGTGGATCTTGCGATCTGCGTTGATAACGATGATCGCATTCTCCGGAGTAAGGGGCAGGTTATTTGCATCCACCTGTCCCTGAAGCTGCTGAACCAAAATGCCCTGAAGCTCTTCAAGATCTTTTGCAGTGATTGTTTTGTCAACAATCATCTCTCCATTTTCTCGAAGAGTGACCGTGACACGTGCCACCGCCTGAGGGTCTTGATTTGTCGAGGGCGGAAGCTTTACCTGGGCACCTTTCATGTCAATGACATTAAGAGAGGCTAAGATAAAGAAGACCAACAAAAAGAACATCGTATCAATCATGGGAATGATCTCAATCTTGGTCTTTTTGATCTGGCGGCGTTTGATGTACGGCATTATTTTAGACCTTCTTAACGGATCGAGAACTTCTCGATCTTAGCGCTCCGTGCATCATCTACCGCATTGATGACATTCTCATGAGCGGTTTCGGGGTCGGGGGAGATCACGACCGTGACTTTCTCAAGATCGGAAGGACGAGCCGGGCGTCCTAACTGTCCATCAATGAGCTTATAGAGATCGGCACTACAAGAGATACCCTTCGCGAGCTTGATGGGCACTTGTTTCGCACCACCATTGAGGGTCTTGTTGCCGTCTTTATCTATCTCTATCTCCAGCTTGACATCCTCCGCCTTTTTGACAGAGGGGGAGTTTGGGGCTGCGGGAGGCAGATCCAGGTTGAGGCCGCGGAGGTCTATGATATTGAGTGAAGCCAGAACGAAGAACACGAGTAGGAAAAACATCGTGTCGATCATCGGAATGATCTCGATCTTCGTATGTTTGGCTTCCCGTTGACCGCTGAAACGCATGACTATCTCCTTGAGAAAACACAAACGGCTCGTTTAGCGTGCAAACGTTCCGCGTGCTTCCAGGGCATTGATCAGCTTCGTCGCCGCTTGTTCGGACTCCGCGATAATCCGAAGGCGTCGGGATGCAAAGTAATTGTAAGCGATAAAGCTCACAATCGCAATAAGAATTCCCCCGGCTGTAGCGTAAAGTGCCGTTCCCACGCTCGGTAGAATTGCCTGTTTTGTCTTGTCATCGTTTGCTGCTGCATACTGAACAAAGACCTGGATCATCCCGATGATCGTCCCAAAGAGCCCCCAGAGAGGCGAGAGGGTGGTGATCGTATCCAGAATCGGCAAGTATTTTTCGAGAACCAGGAAGTACTCCTCAGCCGCTTCCTGAACTAAGCGCTCCACCTCATGGACGGGGCGCTTGGCATTGGAGAGAATGACGCGGGCAATGGCCGCAACCGGGCCGGGTTGATCGTTGACAGCACGGAGAGCTTCGTTATCACGCCCTGCTTTTACGAGATCAAGCGCTTCTGTCATTAGTCCCGAGTTGGTTGCACCGTACTTGCCGAAGGCGATAATGCGCTCAATGATGACCATCAGGCCAACCACAGACATCAGCAAAAGAACAATGGCGATAAACGGCTCGCGTTTGAAAAACTCAAACAGCGGATTGGACCCCATAATGAATCTCTCCCCTAAGTATCTCGGTATTGCGAGATAAAGTTACTTTAATTTCACTCTTAGCTTTGGCAAGTCCAGGGAGAAAATTCAGGTTCTCCCCGGAATTGTACAAATATTAGAACTTGCCCAAGAGTGTTAAGACCAAGCGGCGACCCTGCTGGAAGCGTGTTCCGCCGAGCGATGTCGTACCCGTTGCTGCTGCTCCCTGCGCGAAATTGAGAGCGTTGCGTGAGTTTGTTACGTTCTCAACACCAAACTCAATCGTATGCAGGTTGCTGATCAGACGTGGCCGTGTTCGGAGGCGCAGATCAAGCTGATCAATAGGGGCACGTGTGCCACCCAAAGTGGTTACCGAGGATTGAAGCCCACTGCCATGGTAGTAAGTCAGCGCTAGCTGAGACTGATCCCGTAGCTGGTAGCCCGCTCCGACATTGACAGTCTGTTGCTGGTCAAACTCTTGGGGGACCATCCCACCACCGGTTAGAGCGCGACGCTTTGCATTACTGCTGGTATACGAAACATATCCACTGAGTCCGGAGCTAATGGCATCTAGTGCACCTGGCTGCTGATCGAGGGTTCGTGGCTTGATTTCATAGAGCATCTCAAAGCCATTGATCGTTGCATTCCCTTGGTTTACCATAGAGAACGCACCTGCCTGCGGACCTTGAATCATCTGTTGCCAGCCGTGTGCATTTTTCAGATCTTTATTGTAGCTAGAGAGGCGTATGGTCTGACCACGAAGCTGCTGCTCAACGCTGAAATCCAATTGGTCGTTGGTTTGAGCGGCGACAGGAAGGGGTGTTGTGCCTGACTGACCAAGCCCGATGGCTCCTTGTCCAATTCCGGGTGTGGTGACGATTCGGTTGTAGCCAACGCGAAGCACCATCGGCTGATCTTTACCCAGGCTCTTAATGAGGCCCTTCGGAAAGAGATACAGGGCATTTAGGCGCGGAGATACCATACTCTCCGAGCGCTTCGTATCATAACTCGCGCGGGGATCTGAGGCAGCAAAGCGAATCCGCTGATCTTGTGAGAAGTTCTCGACACGAACCCCCACATTCAGGCTAAGCTGTTTCGTTGCGGTGTAGGTATCCTGAAGATAGAAGGCACTATAGCCACCTGTGCGGCGGATTAGCATTGAGGGCCAGCTGGTGTTATTTGCATTGGCACGGAGGCTGTTACCCACATACGGAAGTGCTGTAACGGCGTTGGCAGCTGCCTGACTCATAGGAACAAACTGATAGGTCTCGTCTCCCTTAAGATCTTGCGCGATTACTCCAAATTTGTAGGCGTGCTGGCTGTCACTATCTCCATAGTTAAAATCGGCTTGAACCTGGCCCTGGGTAAAATTCAGGGTCGTTGCGGGGTTGTACTCAATGGAGTAGTTTGCCGGAAGTGTGGAGGCAGAGTAGGCGGCTCCGGTTGTCAGCGGATAGCCGAGAACGTTTCGATTGGTGGTGTCCTGACGTGTATCCGCACCACCTATGGAGATCGTCCCCTTTAGCTTGGGAGAAAATGTCCGTTTAAACTGGAGAGCGTAGAAGTTGTGGTTATCTGACTGACGGACATTATTGCCCAGAATTTCCTGGCTTGCCGCAAAGTTGGTGCCATCTTGGAAGTTTACACGCGGGAAGTCCGTCGCATTGCTGTTGCCTCCAAAGCCATATCCCTGGCCGCGATTGATAAAGGATGACGAAAGTCCCTGCCGGTTGGAGACACCATTTCGCGCACCGCTACTTCCGATAAAAGCGGAAGCCTCGGCTTTCTCACTAAGACGATAGCTAAACTTTCCGAGCAAGCTCTCCGAAGTCCCTTTGTTGTTCGACATCTGCCGCTGTGGCTGGGGAGACTCCAGAAAGTTGTCTGTATCACGGCGCGAGTAGGTTAGGACATAGCCCGCACGGGAGTCGGGATTGGTCTCTTGCTTTCCTGAGCTGTTCAGATGGGTACCGAGTTGACGGCTAACAGTGAGGGTTTGGGAGGTTCCTCCGTACTCTTCTCCACCGAAGGCATACTCGAAAACTGGGGCGAGGGGGCTCTTGTATGCTCCTATCGCAGGACGCAGTGAGGTCTCTAGAATCGTGCTACCACCGCCAAGGCTGGCTGCCAAGTTCCCCGTGCGCACTTTGATGCCCTCAATCATGTCCGGGGTCAGAATCTGTGCGGCGCGTCCTGACAGGAGCGAGGGAAGCTGGAAGCCATCAATATAAAACGTCCCATTGTCCGACTCACCACGCGGATGAAGGCGGTTCTGGCTATTGGGAACCATGCCGGGCACAGATCGTAGCGCCTTGCTGAGGCTTTGGCGGTTCCCGACACCATTGGGGAAGTACTGAAGATGCTCACGATCACGCGATGTATAGATACTCGGGTCGCTAATATCAATTCGCACAACCCGATTTACCAAAATCGTTTCTATCTCACCCTTTTGCTCTAGCTTTAGCTCGACCTCAATGGTTTGATTGTCTACGACAGCAATCTTGCCTATCAGCTCTTTATAAGAAATCCCATTGACAATGGCGGTGATCTTGTATGTTCGTTCTCCTGAGTCCAGATCTCCTGTCGTCACAAGACCGTTGGCAGCAGTATTAAACTGAATATCATCAAGGTCGCGCGGTCCTGCTTTGATAACAATCGTAGCTCCCGGCAGGACTGCACCATTTTTGGCGTCCACGATTTTGAACTTGATCTGGCCATCTGCCCAAGCGGCTGCCGCTGGGAGAAGAAGACTGAGGGCACTCGCAGTTGCCCAGATACTGCCACGACGGGCAAAGCGTTGGTGTGTGTTACGTTTTTTCATTGTGGTTCCTGGGATCAGAAACTCCCCTAGGCAAAAATTGATTCCGGTAATTGTACGAGCACCCTTAGATGCTGTCAAGCGGGCTGTTATCATTGTTCCTTCAGTTGCGAGGAAGTTCCTGCTTATTTCGTGCCGAACCCCTCTACAATGAATTATCTCACAGGTGTACTATATCTTTGCCCAAAAACAATAAAAGCCAGGCCGCAGTGCCTAGCTTCTTAATAGGGGAGATGGCAATGTTGCCCTAGTAGGCACCACGTCCTAATAATACTGCCGGAATGGCTCGCAACAGAATCATCAGATCTGTGCGAAATGAATGGTGTTTGACATACTCCATATCGAGCTCAAGCCAGCGCTCAAATGTCAGCCCTGAGCGGCCCTCAACCTCGCGGAAACAGATCAGGCCAGGAGTGACACTCAAGCGTTCCATGGGGTAGTCGGTATAGGAATCAATCTCACTCTTGAGGTGTGGGCGTGGTCCAACCAGTGTCATGTCGCCTTTTAGAACATTCCAGAACTGAGGTGTTTCATCTAACGACGTTCGCCGCAAAAGGCGACCAATCCGAGTGACACGCGGGTCATTTTTCATCTTGAAAATTGGCCCTGATGCTTCATTTTGAACAGCTAGCTGTGCCTTAAGGGCATCGGCATTGGTGACCATGCTCCGAAACTTATAGAACGTAAACTGCTCGCCATTCTTCCCGACACGCTTCTGGCGGTAGATAATGGGACCACGATCTGTGGCGTAGATAATAAGTGCAATCAAGGACAATGCGGGTAGCAACAGAAGTAGAGCAAGTGATGCGACTAAAATATCAAGGCAACGTTTCGCGCCGCGAGACACGCTTGAACGCTTGGCATGCGTCGGAACCGAGAGGATCTCTACGGACACAGACATGTTTCCTTTCTGATTCTGTGTAGTTTCATTGTTGTTTGATGAGTAAGAGACAGTGTTTTCCAAGGGAGGCATGTATTTAGCCTGTGCTATTATCCCCCGATTCCCTTCGGTTTCAAACTTCGATTGTGGCACTGTGTGAAGAGTTCCTCAGAGGTGATCGTTTTTTTTCTGGCTGGGCTGAAGATAGACAGTCTCACCAGGACGGTGATAACCTCGGGAACGGGCAATTGCTTCTATACCTTCCGAGGACTTGAGATAGGCCAGATGTTGAGCATATTTTGCATTTTCGGCATGGCGCTCACGGAGTCG
>NZ_JANNYP010000337.1:0-7104 GCF_031410135.1 Armatimonas sp.
GGCCATCATTGGCTCCCTCCCCTCCCACACGCTCTAGAGTCACGACTTTTTCGTTCACACAGATAGTGGGGTTGTACTGAAGTGCCTGCTCGGCAAACTGAGCAACGAGATCCTTGGCCAGAATGCGGGGAAAGCCTCCCACATCGTAGATATACTTTTCCGGGTAGAGGGCGGAGAGCTGGCCTCCGAGCTGGGGCATGGAGTCAATAACCTTGGTACGCATCTGGCGCAGACCCGCATAGAAGGCACCAAAAAGACCCGTGGGGCCGCCACCGATAATCGTGAAGTCGTAGAGATCCATAGCTGTCCTGAAAAGAAAAACCGCGCACCCTGAGGGGATGCGCGGCTTCGCAGGACTATTGTACCACAGCTATTTTCCGCGTTTTCGACGACGGATGAGAGCTACTCCGCCTAGAGCCAGCAAGGCAAGTGTTGTCGGTTCGGGCACAGAGGGAGCTGTCGAACGAGAGCGATGGGTTGCCGCCACATTGGTAGTATTCGAACCGGTGTTTATACCCGGATCAGGCGTCGGAGCCGGGGTTGGCGTAAAGGCAATTGGTGCCGGAGTTGGCTGAGCAGGGCCTTCCCCCCACTGCACGCGATCTGTACTATTGCTACCTGAAGTCACATTCGAGGTGCTAGTTGAGCTTTTGAGTGCTGTCGAGGTTTTACTCGCGGTTTTTACGCTCGTGGCTAGTGTTTGGGCTGACGCCGACGAGGCCAGTGTGAGAGCGGACAAGGCAAAACTGAGGGTGATCAGAGTGAAGATGCGTTTCATTCGTAGTTGAGGTTCCTTGAGATTATGGTAGGAACCCTGCGGATTTACCTTTACGGCAAGCACAGATAAACTCGTAATTTTGCTTTAAAGTCCGCCGCCTATCGGATTAACGGGCGTACCATTGCGCCGCACTTCAAAGTGCAGGTGCGGGCCGGTTGCCAGACCCGTTGCCCCGACACGCGCGATCACTTTCCCCTGTTCGACACTCTCTCCTTCGTGGGCTAAGAGCACCGAGCAGTGGGCGTAGAGAGTGGAGATGCCCCCGCCGTGATCCAGCAATACCACATTGCCGTAGCCGCGCATGACTCCTGAGAAGGCCACCACCCCCGTTGCCGCCGCGACAATCGGGGTGCCCGTGCCGGCACCAAAATCTACACCAGCGTGCAGGCGGTTGTACTTGAGAATTGGGTGGAAGCGCATGCCGAACGGAGAGACAATCCTTCCGGCCACCGGCTGGATCAGCTTGCCCGCAAATGTCCCTGGTAGAGGCATCCCTTCCAGTGCCTGGAGCCGCTTCGCAATCTCCTGCGAGTCGGCGGCAAGCTGGGCGTACTCTGCCTCAATCTGGGTACGAGCGGCCTGCGCCTCTGCTAGCACGCCACGGCGCTTCTGGACGAGCTGGGCTTCTTTGTCTTGCTGGCCCCCGAGGGCTAGCTCCTGCTTGTGGATCTCGGTAGCCTTCTGATCGAGAAGAACCTTCCACTTAACGACTTGCTCGCGACTGGCCTTGATCTTGGCGATGAGGGTAGACTCGTACTTGACTATCGAGCGGATGAGCTGTGCGCGGCTAACCAGCTCGCCCATGGTGTGCGCCCCCAGGAGCACCGAGGCGTAGCGCACCGGGCCTTGGCGGTAGTTGGCTGCCATGCGCTGCGCGAGGCCGTGCTGTGCGACCGCAAGCTGCTTCTGGGACTTTGTCAGGAGCCCCGCGACTTTTTGCTGCTCATCACGCGTCCGGTTTAGCCGTGATTTCGTCTCCGCAAGCTTCTGGCGTGTGCTCAAGAGCTGCGCCTCTACCTGGGAAAGCTCTAGCACGATGGCGTCCTCAGAGCGTTTCGCAGCGACGAGCTGGCCTTGGACAGCACTGAGCTGCTGCTGGGTGGCAGAGAGCTTGCTTTTGAGAGCGGTTTTCTGTAGTTTTTTACTCTGGGGCGGCTTGCGCATCGAAGAATTGTACCGCGCGATACAATAGGTCGTGATACGTCTTGCTCTCCTCCTCGTTGTTGCGCTGCTTCTGGCAGGTTGCCCTCGCCCTACTCGCAAAGGCACTGAGCGTCTCTCTAGCCCCGCCGACGGCTCTGTGCGTGTACTGGCGGTACGCGTGAAGGAGACCCCGGAGACGCTTCACTACCAGTGGAGCTTGCTAGGGGAACGTAACTGGACAACCCCGAGTGTCTCGGGAGGACAAGCAGGCCTGGAGGGGGTCTACAAGCTCAATGATCCCAAGAAATCCGGAGGCTGCCACACCTGGCTCTGCGATGTGATCTTCACCAAAAAAGGCTCTGGGACAGACTGGCAGTGGGAGCTGCGCCTACGTGGCTCTAATGGCAAGACCGCAAGTGAGACAGGCACGGGCTCGGGAACTCCCGAGGTGCTTGTCAAAGACGACCAAGATGCCAAGCTTGCCGCCGAGATTCCTCTCGCAAAGCTCGGGGAGAAAGTCCTGAGCCTAGCCGTTCCCAAGTAGCTTCGGAAAGGCACGACGTGCGTTGGCGGTGGTTTGCGTATCGAGCGCGTCGGGCGTGGTGTCTCGAAGATCCGCGATGGTATTCTTGATATAGACCAGCCGTGCGGGCTCGTTGGGGAACTTGCCCCGAAAGGGCTCGGGCGAGAGATACGGCGCATCGGTTTCCAGAAGTAGCAGCTCGGCGGGTGTGGCCTTCACGATCTCTCTCAGTGCGTCGTTTTTCTTGTAAGTCACCGGGCCGTCTACCCCGATAAACCAGCCGTGCTTCCAACAAATCTCTGCGTGGCGCATGTCTCCTGCGAAGCAGTGGATGATCAGCGGAATGTCCGCTGCCTCGGCCTCTAGCAGCGCCAGACACTCGTCGTAGGCATCGCGGCAGTGGATGACGACCGGCAGATTGACTTCTCGGGCGAGCTCTAGCTGTGCCCGAAACGCGGCGTACTGCAAGTCTCGTGGCGACAGATCCCGGTAGAAATCCAGCCCGATCTCCCCGATTGCTAGCACTCTCGGGTGCGTCGCCCAGCCTCGTAGCCGCTCCGCAATTTTTGCATTCCAGTGTTTGGCATCGTGCGGGTGCACCCCGACCACTGCCCAGATCCGAGTGTCTTTCTCCGCCAGCGCTACGGCTTTCTCCGACGAGGCTTCGTCAAAGCCGACGACTACGAAGTCCGTGACACCCGCCTCGGTGGCGCGTGCCAAAACACCGGGCAGGTCGCGCTCTAAAGTCTCGTTGTTAAAGTGAACATGCGTCTCGATCATCGTGAGGGTGCGGGTAATGTGAAGGTCAGGGTCATGGTTTCCATCAGGGCAAGTGAGGTCGTTGCCGCAGGCTCAATGTCCTGGCTGGAGAGCTGGAAAAAGCTGTTGCCGATTTGCGTGACGTAGCTGAAACCACGCATCTGCTGGCCTGTCTGTGTGTCGGTGCCTTTCCAGTAGGCGCGGTAGAATGTCAGACCGTTGACGGTGCCCCGCTGCGTGGCGGAGCGCTTCCAGTCCTTGCGCCGACGCTCAATGCTAGAGAGCATCTTGTCCAGAACCTGATCCGCTGTGTACGAAGTCGCCTCTTCTTTGGGAGGTGTGAGCGTCGTGACCATGAGATACACACGGGTTTTGTCAGCGCGGGGTGGGCTTACCCACGCTTTTGCTTGGCTTCCCGCAGGCCCTGGCATGGTCTGAAATTGGTAGTCTTGGGGGCGGAGGAGCTGGAACTCGGAGGCTTCACGGGCGGGCACGGGAATCAGCCCTCTCCGAAGCGTTTGATTGGGTTTCCACTCAAGATCACGCGTTTGCGGGGCAGCAAGGCTTGTGGCATGCGATGCAAGTCCGAGAATTATTGCAAGAGAAGCTAATATTTTCATAATTATTGCCTGTATCTTATCGCAGGGCGGTAAGCAGTGCCTGCATGGCTCTGGTGTCGGGCACGGGGACGACGCTTTCGATCGTCTCGGGAATGCCCTCCACGCCGCAGGCTTTCGGATCGTTGGTTGCGCCCGTCGCCGACCGGAAACCGTGGCGCTCCCAGGCAAGTTTCTGAACCTCGGGGTCTTGGAGTGCCGCGATGAGTTTCTTGCCATTTGGGGTGAGTGCTAGGATCGGGTGGCTGCTCCAGACCGTGGGCTTCGGGTAGAGCACGCGGAGCTGGGCCTTCTGCGTAGCGTATTTTTCTGGGCTGGTTCGGGCGAAGTCAATCAGCTGCGCCTCGTAGCCGACAATGATCGGTTTGTCGCCAATGCCCCGACTGACGTACTGCGTAAAGAGCGTGTCCGAGCTGCTCTCCTGAAAGCCCTGTGCCGCGATCAGCGCCTTGACTTTGGATGTATCGCCCAGCACGGTCTGCAAAAGCCCCGCATAGAGATTCCCCGATGATGATTTCAGCGGGTCGGTGGTGTAGAGCACGACTTTTCCGTAGAGCTCGGGAAGGCCCAGCTCTTTCCAGGTCTTGCCTGTTGCGGCGGCGTTGACGAGCTTGGGGAAGTCGAGTTTCTGTTTGTCTAGTGCGTCGGCGACTTTTGCCCAGGTATAGAGCACCAGCGGTGAGTTCAGCACGTTCTCGCTCGCCAACAGCGGCTTGCCCGCATCTTTGTAGAGCGCCAGCGCTACCGACGACGAGGGCCATAAGAAGTCTTTCCCCGTGGTGTCTGACTCCGTGACCATCTCCAGCGAGCCGCGCTTCTCAGCTTCGAGCACCAGTCCGTAGCGCTCCCACAAGAGCTTGCCAAACTCGGGGTCGGCGAGAAGTGCGCTTTTCTCACCCCCGACAAAGCCGCGCAGAACGGTGGGGGCAGTGCGGGATTTCTGGGCCGTCAGAAGCGCGGCGGCTCCCATGACAGTCAGCAATAGAATCAGTCCGATAAATTTTTTCATAGATATACCTCAGAGTAAACTTCTTGCTTCAGACAGGAGAGGAATATTTAACCGCATAGAATTTACCACAATTGGATTTTCAAATTATTTTGCCTCTGCTTTCCGGGTTCTTAAAACCCTGCTGAGTATCGCATTGGCTCATAACGCCAGGTATGAAGGCACTCCCACCTAGGGAGGGAACGGTTATCTGTACCCGGGTACCCTTTGGGTGAAGTGAATGTAGGTGGTTGAACCAACACATCGTCTTGATTCGTAAAACATTCAGACGGCATCAGTTTTTCTAGTGTGGCTCCTGGTAGCTTGCTACCTAGAGCACGGGGCAATGTAACTTGCCCTATAGACGGGGAAGTAGGCTTGCCTTCCTCCACTGTCAAAGCCTTCGGCTTTAGCCGAAGGATCAGTTACTGTTTTCTCATTCCTATAACGCGTTCGGGGACAAGCTCAACCAGAGTTTGTCGTAGGGCGGCCAGCTCGCTTGCCAGTGCTCGGTCATCATCGCGGCGATGTGCCTCGGCCAAGCGCAGTAGGCGGCGCTCGACCAGCTCAAGAAGTGTCAAAAGCTCCGTGCGGGCTTGGCCGGTGGGATTTATGCCGGTTTTGTACGGCTCGCAGGCACGCTTGATGTAGACCAGATGCTCGTCCACGGCGCTGGTTAGCTCGGGTTGGTGGCGGAGGCGCTCCGTGAGGCGCAAGAGGGAGGCGAGGTGCTCGCCTTCGTCGCGGCCCGACCAGCGCTCAGCCAGTGGCTCCAGCCAGGGTTTTTCGCTAGGGATCGTCTTGGGAGCGAGCAAGAGGCGCACCCCGAGATAGGCTCCACCTGCGAGAGCCGCACTGAGAAGAACGGGCTGCTTGGCGGCCAGAAGCAAGACGATAAAGAGTAGCGTGGCGGTAAGGCCCGCCTTGAGGTCAGCCATTGTAGCCCTCCCAAAAGTCACCGGAAGAACGAGTCTTCCGGCTCACGAGGGCGACGGCTGCCTTCGCAGCCAGTAAACTTGGTTGGGCACGGAGGTGCCCGTCGCCTTCTAAAGCCCAGAGACTCGTTCTCAGGGGCTTGCTCAGGCCCGCCTTGAGGTCAGCCATTGTAGCCCTTCGCCTCCCGGAACGCCGCGCTCAGGTCGCTGCGCCCCTCAAATGTCCTGCCCGACGTGCTCTCGGTGAGCGCATCAAGCTGCTCCGACGATGCCTCGCCAAATCGAATGGCAAAGACGGGGATATCGAGCTTCTCGCTCACCACATCGCTCAGGCTTGCTCCCGTGTTGGACTCGCCGTCGGTGAGCAGGATCACGGCGGGGAAGTAGTCCTCGTAGCCGGGCTGCCGGTGAATGCGCTTCAGCGCCTGCACGGTGGGGGAGTAGATGTCCGTGCCACCCGTTGCCTCTAGCGCTTGAATCTTCGCATTGAGGCTTGCCAGCGCGTTGGGATCGTTGCCGCGCACCTCCCAGAGCACCTGCGGGGCTCCACTGAAGGGAATCACCACGGTAATGTCTCTCGACGAGGTTTGCAGCAGGCTCCGTCGCGCTTGGTCTTGATCCAGCAGGCCGCGCATGGCGCTTTTCAGTTGTTCCAATCGCTCGCCACGCATGCTCCCCGAGACATCGAGACAGTAGACCGTGAGCGAGGGCTTTCGGAGCGTGGTCTGGTATAGATCCAGCGCCTGCCGCACGACCTCGGCGCGGGGCAGGCGGAGCTGGCTTGGGAAGGCATCGCCGATGGGACCTGTGCGCCGCCCAGTCGCCGCGATCTCGCGCTGGATCTCCGGGGAGAGCAGCCACGTCTGGAGCTTGGTGAACGCCTCGCGCTTGCTTGCGCTCTGCCCACGCTCGACATAGCCCAGCGGCGCATCAGCGATGGCGACGCCATCGGAGGGATAGATCATGGTGAGCTTCTCTTTGCCCTGCGCCCCAAGCTGTGCGTTGGCCTCGGTTGCCATGACCTCGTAGTTGATCATCGCGTCGTAGTCGTCGTAGCGGCGCAGAAAGAGCTCCGTCAGCCAGCCCGAGCTTCCCGCCGAGCGGTTGACATTTCCCAGCAGTGCTGCCACGCCGCTTTGGACGGCAGGTTTTTGCAGATCGCTCTCGGTCAGCACCTGCGGCTTTCCCGCAAACGCCGAGAGAAACGCGAGATACGCCGCCGCGCCGCTGTTGCTCTGCGTGGCGGAGGTCAATAAAAAACGAAGGCGGCCCACTTGGGCCGCCTCTCGAATCTTGTCCGTCGTGACTATTTTCTTGTCCGTCCAGCCCAGCCTCTGGGCCACGCTCCCCTTTAGCGCCAGACC
>NZ_JANNYP010000338.1:0-3663 GCF_031410135.1 Armatimonas sp.
TCCAGTTGCGGTGGTGCCCCGGCGAGACAAAGAGGCGCGTGGTCTCGTTCTCGCCCAGCGGGGTCTTGGCCAGCTCGGGCGGGTCGCTCTTGAGCACGCCTCGGTCGAGGTGCAGGGTTCCATTGCTTCCCGTGAAGAAACAGCCGCTCGGGCCGCCATGAACAACCTCGATCCCATCGGCGTAGATCAGCTTCGCGCCCTCCATTGCCATCGGATCAGACGGCGGGAGAATCTCTACTGGGTCGGTGTCGTCCTTGCCGAGTGCCCACTGCGCGATGTCGTAGTGGTGGGCTCCCATGTCAGCATGGCCTCCGCCCGAGTACTCGCGGTAGTTGCGCCAGGCGGGGAAGTGGTTGTGTGCACCGCGCGGGGCTAACGCGGAGTTATATGGTCGCATCGGCGCGGGGCCAAGCCACAGATCCCAGTCGAGACCCGGCTCCATCGCTTCCTCTTTCAGATCACACCAGATACTCGGCGCGGCAACCCCCACCGTCACGGACTTGATCTTGCCCAGCCGCCCGTTTCGGATAAACTCACAGCCCTGGCGGAAGCTGCCAAAGACATTAGAACGCTGCTGGCTGCCGGTCTGGAGCACGCGCTTGTACTTACGCACGGCCTCGATGCAGCGCTTGGACTCCGCGAGCGTGAGCGTCAGCGGCTTCTCGCAGTAGACATCTTTTCCGGCCTTGCACGCCTCGATAATCGGGATTGCGTGCCAGTGCTCGGGGGTGACGATCACCACGGCGTCTATATCTTTGCGAGCGATAATCTCACGAAAGTCGTTGTAGGCCGCGCAGGTGCGGGTAGCCCGCTCCTCGCCCGCGTAGTGCGTCTCGACCCGCTTCTTAGCCAGCTCGCGCCGGGTCGTGTCCACATCACAGACGGCGAGAATCTGCACGTCGTCAAAGTCAAGAAGCGTCGGGATATGGAAGTTATTGGCCATCTTCCCACAGCCAATAATGCCCACGGTAATGCGATCTGCGGGCACCGTGTGGCCCGCACGCCCCAGCACGGAGCTAGGCAGAAAGAGCGGCGCAGCGGCGGCTCCCAGAAACTGTCGTCGGTTCATGCCCCCATTGTAGCAGTTTTTAGCGACGCAACATACTCTTTCACCACAGTAAGCACATCGGGTTTTTCGCGGTTTTCGTGGAGAAGGGTGACCAGCGAGCTTCCGACCACGGCACCATCGGCGAAGGCGCAGATGGCCTTGACTTGCTCAGGGGTCTTGACACCAAAGCCAACACAGACGGGCGTCTCGCGGGCATGCTCGCGAATCGCGGAAACTAAGCCTGGCAGCTCGCTGGGAACGACTTCCTTGGTTCCCGTAATGCCGGTCATGGAGACGCAGTAGATAAAGCCCGCCGCGAGCTCTCCGACGGCTTCCATGCGCGCCGTGGTGGAGGTCGGTGCGAGCAGAAAGATCGTCGCCAGGCCCGCTGCATCCGCAATCGGCTTCCAGGTGTCGGCCTCCTCGGGGATCACGTCGGTGACAATTGCGCCATCGGCTCCGGCGGCCACGGCGTCTTGGGCGAACTGTGTCGGCCCGTACTGAAGCACCGGGTTGTAAGCTCCCATCAGCACCATCGGCACCGTCACGCCCCGAGCGCGGGCCTCACGCACTGCATCGAGCACTTTCGGCGGCGTCATCCCGCCCTGAAGTGCCCGAAAGCTCGCGGCTTGAATGGTCGGACCATCGGCCAATGGGTCAGAGAACGGCACGCCCAGCTCGATCACATCGGCCCCCGCCTCCGCCAAGGCGCAGATCACATCGGCAGTACGACTTGGAAACGGATCGCCCGCCGTCACAAAAGCGACAAGGGCTCCCTCGCCACGTGACTTCAGCTCCGCAAAACGCGCATCTAGACGGTTCATAACTGAGCCTCAGGATACCATGCCTGCCTGCGATACAATAACACCAAGAAAATGCAGCTTTCTATCGTCATTCCTGCCTACAACGAAGCCAAGCGCCTGCCTCGGACGCTGGAGGCGACCTGGGCCTATGTCCAAAAGCGTGGGCTCGACGCCGAGATTCTAGTGGTGGACGATGGCTCTAAAGACGAGACAGCGGCTGTCGCGGCGACGTTTCCTGGCGTGACGGTGCTGGGCTATGGCGGCAATAAAGGCAAGGGCTATGCGGTACGCTTTGGGGTCTTGCGAGCCGCTGGGGAGCGGGTGCTCTTTATGGACGCGGACCTGGCGACGCCTATTGAGGAGCTGACCAAGCTCGAAGCGGCGCTAGACACCGGCGCGGACTACGCCATCGGCTCCCGGCCCCTGCGCGAGTCGGAGCTGACGGTGCGCCAGCCGCTGCTGCGCGAGCTTTGTGGCCGTGCGTTTAATAAAATCGTCCAGCTTGCCGCCACGCCCGGCATCGAGGACACGCAGTGTGGCTTTAAGTTGCTCCAGCGCGACGCGGCGCAGGCGATCTTCTCCCGCTGTCAGCTCGATGGTTTTAGCTTCGATGTGGAGGCGCTGTTTCTCGCACGCAGACTCGGGCTACGTGTCGCGGAGATTCCCGTTCGCTGGGCGCATCAAGAGGGCGCGGCGGCCTTTGCCACGCGAGGGGCATATCTCAAGGCGGGCTTGAAGATGCTCAGAGATGTGGTGAAAATCCGAACGCTCCATGCCCGTGTCGAGCCTCTTTCTTCTTCTGCGGCGGCACCGCTCTCCTGATGAGTAAGAAGCAACTGGGCATAGCGACAGGCGCAGCACTGGCAGCAGCCTACTACGCCCTCAAGATCGAGCCGCTTCTCGTAGAGGTGACGCATACGGAGCTGTTCCTGCCGCGCCTGCCCGCAAGCTGGGACGGCCTGAAGGTTCTCTTTCTCTCTGACCCGCACGTGACGGAGTTTGGGGAGCGCGAGCGGCGCGTGGTGGAGCTTTGTGGTGCCCTCGAAACGCCGGACTTGATCCTCTGGGGCGGCGATTTTTTAGGCAGCTACCAGGGCGTGGTGCCCGCCGTTCAGCTCGTCACGCAGATCGCCCAGCTCTTTCCCGGCACTCCGGCGTTTGCGGTGTGGGGCAATGCGGAGCATAAGATCCGCCGTGAGCGCCGGGCGTGGCTAGAGGCGCTCCTGGCCGAGGTGGGGGTCTGCACGCTTACCAATGAGAGCCTCCCCTTCACGCTCCGAGGCGAGACCATTACCATCGCGGGCTGCGACGACCCCTACTACGGCTTTGCGGACTTAGACGCCACGTTTGCAAAGCTCACCCCGGAGCGCTTCACGCTCTTTGTCGCCCACTCACCGCAAGTGGCCGCGCTCGCCGCCCGTGCGGGGGTGGACCTGATGCTCTCGGGGCACACCCACGGGGGGCAAGTTCGCTTCCCGATAATCGGCCCGTGGAAGACCCAGAACCCGCTCAGCCGCCTCTTAGACTGCGGCGCCTTCAGTCCCAAGCGCCTCACGGAGATCCTGGGCTACGATCCCGGTGGCGAGCTCACGACCTACATCTCCCGAGGCATCGGCCTCGCGTTTATCCCACGCCTGCCTTGGCTCGCCCCTCGCTTCAACTGCCGCCCCGAGGTGGCCTGTTTGACGCTGCGCCCTCTCTCCCCCCGGCCCCCTCTCTCCCAATAACTATCGCCCTTCAGGTGGGAGAGAGGGGGAGTCTGAGGGGGGCAGCCCCATCCAAACCCTCTCCCGTTATCGGGAGGGGGTGGCG
>NZ_JANNYP010000339.1:0-2123 GCF_031410135.1 Armatimonas sp.
GGGGAAAAGGATAGCGGCAGCGACAGCGGTTTCCGTGAGCGCGAGCTGTGGCCCCCGTGCGATTTCCCGCAAGCGCCACGTCCCTTCCGTTTCGGTGCGAGTCCCATCGTCATAGTGGGGCGCGAGGGCGGCGCGGTGTAGGGCTGCCCGGGCTTCAGAGTCGCGCTTCAGGCCGTAGAGCGCGATTGCCTCCATCGCGGGAAAGAACGCATTGGACGGATCAAGCACCGCACCGCCCTGTGCATCTTTGAGAGCAGCTTCTAGTGCAGCGCTATCAACGGGCTCGTCTTTGCGCTTCTCAATGGTCGACGAAAGCGTATCCTGCTCGATCTGTCGGTTCTTGAGGTTGATGTCGTTTTGGCAGGCAAGACGCAAGATCACAGCATTTCGGGGTGCGCTTGCAGGAAGATTACGTAGAGCTGTCAGCCTTGCCCCTCCCCACGTTTCATGTAAGATACCTGCAATCTGTAGCTCAGTGTCAGCGGGATGGGTCACAAGCGCATGGGCATAAGCCGCTTTGATGCGCTCCGGTTGGGCAGGAGGTAGCGCCCAAGAGAGTGGCATTTCGTCGCGTTTCAGCCCCAGATCACTCAAGGTCTGTACCATTCCCCATGAGCCGCTTAGAACACTCCCTAGCTGGTGGCGTGCCAGCCACCCTGTCTCAGGTCTGAGCAAAGTAACCAGAAGGGCTGCTCCCGCCAGCATGGGAAATAGGAACCGTATAGTGCGTTTCATAGAGGATGGGACATCCAGCGCGTCGTTTTAGTTACAGCGATCCGCTATACGATTACGCCGCCCGCCGCGCCAGATAGGCCGTCTGTAGGCGAAGTGCCGTCACCGCAAGCGCGACACCCGCAAGCAAAGCAAGAGAGCGTGAGGAGCAAAGAGAGCGCAGGTTCATAAGAGTAAGAACGCATAGTAGTAGCCGTTGGTTACGGGTATAATCCACCATGGCCATCAAAGATGCTGACAAGCCCTCACTTCCCGGATTTTCCCGCATGGCGCTGCTGCTGGCGCTGGGCTGGGGGCTGACCAATATCGCCTACGCCATCTATGATCTGCCGCTAAAGTTCGTGCTCAAAGAGGAGCTGAAGCTAAACGCTCAGCAGATCTCGGCGTTTTTTGCGCTGGGGGTCTTCAGCAACTATGTCAAGCCTCTGGCGGGGATTCTGACCGATAGTGTGCCGCTTTTTGGGACGCGCCGCCGCTGGTACTTAATCCTGAGCCTGTTTCTCTGCGGCATCGGCTGGCTGATCTTAGGAAGCGTCCCTCGCAACTACAACCTCATGTTGGGTGTCTTCGCCACAACTTATACGATGGTGATGATTATCTCCACGACGTTTGGTGGGGTGATGGTCGAGACGGCCCAGCGCTTTGAGGCGGCCGGACGGCTCACGGCGCAGCGGATCGGGATGTTTCGCTTTGGAAGCCTTGCGGGGGGGCCACTGGGGGGCTTTCTGGCGAAGTTCCCACTCCTGCTTACCCTCAGTCTCTCGGCGACCCTGCACTTTGTGCTGATCCCGATTGTCTGGTTCTGGCTCAAAGAGCCGCAGAAGGCGACCCTCAACAAAGACCTCTGGCGGCAAACTGGTGAACAGTTTCGTGGATTGGTGAAGAGTAAAGTCGTGCTCTCGGCGGCGCTGATGATCTGTCTGATCGCGGCCTCACCGGGCTTTAACACCCCTCTGTTTTTCTACCAGACCAACACCCTGGGGCTCTCGAAGCAGTTTCTAGGCAGCCTCACGCTGGTCGGGGCGGCGTTTGGGTTGCTCACGGCGACGGCCTACCACAAGTTCTGCCAGAAGGGGAGCATGAAGGCCCTGCTGGTGGTGAGTATTATCGTCCATGCACTGGGGACACTCTTCTACCACTTCTACCAGTCACCCGCGACGGCAGTGGCGGTCACGGCGCTAGAGGGAGTAACCCAGACCCTTGCCGTCCTGCCCGTCTACGATCTGGCAGCGCGGGGAACTCCAAGGGGGAGCGAGGCGTTAGGATACTCGATCATGATGAGTGTCTGGAACCTAACCAACTCACTCTCCGACTGGGTCGGCTCAACGCTATTCACCACGTACGGCTTCGGCTTCTCACACCTCATCTGGCTCAACGCGGGCACCACCGCG
>NZ_JANNYP010000340.1:0-15945 GCF_031410135.1 Armatimonas sp.
CGCCATGCCTGGCCTCCCCGTGCTCCACTCCAAAGACCTGGTCAACTGGAAATTTCTCAGCTATGCCTGCGAAAAGCTCGACTTTGGCCCGGAGTACCGGCTAGAAGACGGCAAGGCGATCTACGGCCAGGGCATCTGGGCACCCAGTTTTCGCTACCACAAAGGGACGTTCTATATCTTCACCAATGTCCGGGGCCAGCCGATGCAGGTCTACGCCGCGACCAACCCCGCTGGGCCTTGGAAGCACTGGTCAATGAAGACTGGCTTTCATGACCCGTCGGTGCTCTTCGACGACGACGGTAAGATCTATGTGGTCTGGGGCTACCGGGACCTGCGTATTGCTCAGCTCAATAGCGAGCTTACCGATGCCATCCCCGGAACAGAGCGCGTGTTGTTCAAGCAAAGCGACGGCATGGGCGAGGGGGCGCATTTCTATAAGATCAATGGCAAGTATTTTATTACGAGCGCTTGGTACCTGGGGACGATGAAGATGCCCTGTGCCCGCGCGGATCGCCCCGAAGGCCCTTACGAAGTCAAAGTAATCTCAGAGGGGGAGGACTTTGGGATCGCCAAGGGCGCGATGCACCAGGGCGGTATTGTCGAGACTCCCGCAGGTGAGTGGTGGGGCTTCTCGATGATGGACTTCAACTCCCTGGGGCGGCTGACGGGGCTCTCGCCGGTGACCTGGAAGGACGGCTGGCCCTACTTTGGGCTCCCCGGCAACCTCGGGCGCTCGCCGCGCACCTGGAGCAAGCCCAAGACAGGGACGAACTCCAAGCCTATGGCTCCCTACGAGCACAGCGATGATTTCTCCGGCAAGACCCTCAAGCCGATCTGGCAGTGGAACCACGCGCCAGACAACGCCAAGTGGTCCCTCACCGAGCGCCCCGGCTTTCTGCGTCTGCACGCGCTTCCTGCCGCTGATTTCTGGCAGGCACGCAACACGCTCACCCAGCGCGCCATTGGGCCGGTCTCAATCCCCACGGTGGAGCTAGAACTGGGCGGCATGAAGCCCGGTGATCTGGCGGGACTTGGCTTGCTTAACTCGCCGTATGCCTGGATCGGGGTGCGCTGCGAGGCAAGTGGCTTTGTGATGGAGCAGCTCGATAAGACCACGGGTAAGACGGCCCAAGCGCCGCTTCGTGGCACACGCGTCTGGCTCCGGGCGGAGTGTGACTTCTTCACGGAGAAGGCAAAGTTTAGCTTTAGCGTTAATGGAAAGAGCTTCCAGCCTCTAGGTGAGGAGTTTAAGATGGTTTTCCAGCTCAAGACCTTCCAGGGCATACGCTACTCCCTCTTCAACTACAGCACGTCGGGAGCCGCTGGTGGCCACGCGGACTTTGCTGGCTTCACGGTCAGTGAGCCGCTGTGCCACGGGCTGACCAAGCCCATTCCGTACGGGAAAACCATCACGCTCACCGAAGTTGGAAGTGGCCAAGCACTCACTGTCGGTGGTGCCACACAGTTCAAGGTCATTGACCGAGGCCAGGGGCGTATCGCGCTCCGGCCTAGTATGGGGTCTGTTGAGGAGATGGAGCCTTTTCAGTGGATCGAGACGGCTCAGGGAGACATCACGCTTCTCTCGCTCGCTTCCCACCGCTATCTACGTCTCGTTAGTGGGCAAGCTCTCGCGGAGGGACTAGGAGCACCACGAAACCGAGAAGATGGCTCTCGGTTCCGTGCGAAACTAGTGCGCTAGACTTTTAGCCGGGCGAAGTTTTTCTTGCCGACCTGGAACTCGTCGCCGTCGGTGATGGTGATTGTTGCGGCTGGGTCGGAGAGCTTTTCTCCATTGAGCTTCACGCCGCCTTGCTCAATCAGCCGGCGCGCTTCGCCGTTGCTGGGGGCGAAGTTGCCGTGCCGAACCAGCGCGACGATATTGATGGGGTTCTCAGGAACCGTCAGCTCGGGCGCGTCACTGGGGAACTGGCGGGCGGAGTGAATGCGCTTCCACTCGTCGCTGGCCGCGCTGGCCGCTTCTGCGCCGTGGTAGATCGTGACAATCTCCCCTGCGAGGCGGTGCTTGGCCTCCATCGGGTTTTGGGCTTTCAGAATCTCCGCAAACTCTGCCGTGGGGACATCGGTGCAGAGCAGGAAATACGTTCCCATCTGCGCATCGGCGAGGCTCATCACTTTTGAGTACTGCGAGAGCGCGGGCTCGGCGATCCCGATGTAGTTGCCTAGGCTCTTACTCATCTTCTTCACGCCGTCCAGCCCGACGAGGAGTGGCATGAAGAACCCGATCTGGGGATCCTGCGCGATCTCCGGGTCGCTCTGGAGCTCGCGGCCCGTGAGGATATTAAACGTCTGGTCGAGGCCGCCCATCTCCACATCGGCGTGAATCGCTACCGAGTCGTAGCCTTGCGCCAGCGGGTAGAGCAGCTCGTGGAGCGAGATAGGCTGGTTGGCATCCCAGCGCTTCTTAAAGTCGTCGCGAGTGAGCACCTGCGCGACCGTGATCTTGCTCGTGAGCTTGACCAAGTCCGCGAAGCTGAGCTTGCCTAGCCACTCTGAGTTGAAGCGCACGTCGGTCTTCTCTTTGTTCAAGATCACTGAGAGCTGATCCACATAGGTCGCGGCATTTTCCGCGATCTGCTCGCTGGTGAGCATGGGGCGCGTGGCCGAGCGTCCTGACGGATCGCCAATGAGCGTGGTGTAGTCACCAATGATAATCGTCACGCGGTGCCCTAAATCCTGGAACTGGCGCATCTTACGCAGCACCACAGCAAAACCTAAATGAATATCCGGAGCCGTCGGATCGAGGCCCAGCTTGACGATCAGTGGCTTGCCGGTCTTGGCGGATTTCTCCAGCTTGGCCTTCAGGCCGTTCTCAGGGACGATAAGGCTCGCGCCACGGGCGAGGAGCTGCACTTGTTCTTCAATAGTCACAGGAGCTATTTTACCGCGCTGGAAACGTCTGACGGTGCTGCGCGGTACAATAGTCATCATTCGGAGGAGGTATCTTTAGTGATTCTCAATCGGTTTGCTTTTATTCTTTCCGTTTTTGGGATCGTGGTCGCGGCCTTCATGTGGAGTATGCACTCGCATCCCCAAGACATTCCCTGTGGTATACACATGACGGAGGCTTCAGACTGCACCAGTGTGGCACTGAGCAAGTACTCGCGCTTTCCTATTGGCAACGGCCCGCCTGTGGCGATGTGGGGGACGTTTGGCTACCTTGCGCTGGCGGGACTTGCCTTCTTACGGACAACGACAGAGAGCGCTGTGCGCAGTCGGCAGCTTTTAACAATGGCGCTACTACTCGCCACAGGGGCGTTGGGCTTTGCACTCTGGCTCACCTATATCGAGCTGAATGTTCTCCATAAAATCTGTAAGTGGTGCATGACCAGTCAGGGCATTATTGCGGGTATCTTTATTTTGAATCTCACCGACTGGCTGCGGCCTCTGATCGGGAAAACAACCAAGTAACTATGAAATCTGAAACAAAACTCTACGCCGTTATGGGCGCGATTGTCGCGCTCGGTGGTGGCTTTCTTGTCTTTAGCAATAAAGCGACGACCGAGCAGCCCGTACAGGCAACTCCTACGCCGCCTCCGGTGACCATGGAGTCTTTCGCAAAGCTAGAGGCGACCACACGACACTTTAAAGGCGCTCCTGCGGCCCGTTTCACCGTGATCGAGTTTGCCGATTTTCAGTGTCCGTCCTGCCGTAATACCTACGACATGGTGCTGAAAAAATTTGGGAAAGAGTTCCCCCAAGTACGCTTTGGATTCCGGCACTTCCCTTTAGACAATGTACATCCGTTTGCCACGCCTGCGGCGGTTGCTGTTGAGTTTGCCAATAAACAAGGCAAGTTCTGGGAGGTCTACGAAGGTATTCTTGCAAAGCCAAAAGACGACTTGACACAAGAGATCATTGACGAGGCCGTGAAAGCAGCGGGTCTGGATATGGCTCTCTATGCAAAAGCGAAGACGGATGCGACTCTTCTCAAGCTTGCAACCGACGATCGTGATACGGGAGTACAGCTTGGGGTCAGCGAGACACCGACATTCTTTCTGCGTGACAACCAAACGAAAATGGTGAAGATGGTCACGGGCTGGAAAAATCTCTACCCGGAGCTGACCAAAGACATCCCAGGACTCCCAACGCCCGTTCCTGCTCCCGCAAACGGTGCTCCCCCGGCTCCGACGCAGTGAGTTCAGTAACGCTTCTCTTGGTGCGCCACGGCGAGACGGACTGGAATGCGCAGAACCGCTGGCAGGGGCAGTGTGATGTGCCGCTCAACGAAACAGGGCGCATGCAGGCTCGTCTTTTAGGGCAGCGTCTTGAGCGGCTCTGGCAGGCGGGAGCACTGCCAATACCACAGCGCCTGCTTGCCTCAGATCTCTCACGCGCTACGGAGACTGCTGAGTTACTGGAATCCGGGCTTCTACTAGAGACAGACACACGGCTCCGCGAGCGCGGCTTTGGCTCCTGGGAGGGAAAGTCGCACGACGAGGTGGGCTATGCACCAGGGAGCCACGAGCGTGCCGCTGATGCCGAGTCGCAGGAGAGCGTCTGGGAGCGAGTTGTCGCCGCCACGGAGCCGCTGGAAGGCTGCGTGATGCTTGTGGGGCATGGAGGAGCGCTACGCGCTGTGCTTGCCTATGCCGCAGGGCATGGGCATGAGGGGATGCGACACTTCACACTCGGAAATACCAGCCTCTCCGTCGTCCGTTTCTCTCCCGTGGGCGGTCAGCTTTTGCGCCTCAACGACATGGCACACCTGGAAAACTAAGCAAACGAAACATGCAAGAAGACAAGAAAAACCTACCCAACTTTGCAATCACGGCTCCAGGAATCTACCGGGGCGCGGCTCCCACCGCCGAGGGCCTCAAAAAGCTCAAAGCGCTTGGCGTGCGGACTGTTATTGACCTGCGAATAGAGAAAAAAGGCCAAGCGGAAGAAGAGGCGGCAGTGAAAGCTCTAGGGCTTAAGCGGGTGAGGATTCCCATGGGAGCTGAAGCGCCCACCGAGAAGCAAGTCAAAGAGTTTTTGGGACTTTTGGCCAAGTCCTCTACGGAGCCTGTTTTTGTTCACTGTCAGCACGGGGCCGACAGAACCGGAGCGATGATCGGAATCTGGCGCGTGACGCAGCAAGGGTGGGGCTTTGATCAGACTTGGACGGAGATGCGAAAGTACGGCTTCAAGACTTTCTTGAAGGACTTGAAGGGCTCGGTCGAAAAGCGGGCGAAGAAGAAATAGGGCTGGGGCAGATGCCCCAGCCTTATTTTCAAGTTACTTCTTGCCGCCTGCCTTGAGAGCGTCGGCTTCCTTCATGAACTTGCCATCTGGCCCTTGCCAGCGCTTGGCTTTTTCATTCCAGGTCGGCTTGCCTGCAGCGGCGCCGCCTGTCATCTTGGAGCCACCGGCCATCTTGTCGCCCGCGGGTTTCTTGTCGCCACCGGTCATCTTGGTACTACCACCCATTTTGGGAGTACCCGCGGTTGCGGACTTCTCACCGCCACCGGCCTTGATGAACTTGCCATCCGGTCCGCGCTTGGGGCCACCGCTGGGCTTCTTGTCACCGGCCATCTTGTCGCCAGCAGGCTTCTTGTCGCCTGCCATTTTGTCACCGCCGGCCTTAATGAACTTGCCATCGGGGCCACGCTTGGGGCCACCGCTGGGCTTCTTGTCACCGGCCATCTTGTCGCCAGTTTTTTTAGTGCCGGCCATCTTGTCGCCGGGCTTCTTGTCGCCGGGCTTTGCGGTTCCCTGCGCCATTGCGGAGAGAGAGAAAAGGCTCAGAGCGCTCAGGGCGATCAGAGACGAAACTACACGATTACGAAGCATGGTTGGCTCCTTATACCTTATGTTGTTATACGCCACCTTCAGTGGCGTAGTTTTTAGTGCGTCAATGTACCGGAAAAAGTTCCATAGACACGATACATTATAGCATGCCTTCTGCTCAGCGAAAAACGGTTGCCCGGTATTGGTACCTGGACGCTCTTTCGTCCCTTGCTTTTCTGGGAATGGGGGTATTTTTACTCCGTCCCCTTAAAAGCATTCCTGCACTCGCTTTTATTGTTGTACTCTTCAATCTAGGGATGGCGTATTTTTTTGGTCGTGCGGCGCTGCGAGGGCTTCTGAAAATCCGCGAGAAAGGCTGAGGGATTAATCACATTGTGCCAATGATTAGTTAGCGACAGGAAACTTTTTGGTTTTCTTGTTGTTACATAGGACAAGTACAATGTGTATTGTGACAGACGACGGAATTTTCCTGAGCGGGAGCCCCATGGATCTTGTGGCGAAGCTGGGAGCACTCACGCGTGTGGGGGCAGGCCGGGCTAGCCTAGGCGACCGGGGAAGTGTTCTCATGCAGCTTGAGTGCAACCGAATCGGGACGTATCATACGCAGATTGGCCCACGGTTCGCCGAGTTTGCCGCGAGTCGTCTCCTGGAAAATCTCGAAGAAGAGGGCCTCATTCTGATCCAGCGCTAGTTTTGGTACTTCGTCGCTAGCTTCTTAACTGTCGTCACGTTTCGGGTTGTGCCACTCAGGCCTTTCATGGCACGGTTTAGTGTCGCATCGGGAATGTCCGAGGTGGTGAGCTTGCCGTGGACGAGGCGATACTGCTCACGGTTGGCGAATGCGAAAACGTCGGTCTTGGTTTCGAGGGTGGCAAGACGCTGTTGAAGCGCGTCTTCGATGGGGGCTTTAAGAAACGTGACGTAGAGCGAGTCCTCGGCTTCGGCAGTTAAGGGGCAATCTGCACAAGCGGTGGCGAGCTCATTTGGCGTCCGTAGGAAAGTTGCCACGTCGTAGCCCAGCGCTTGCTTCAGGTGCGCCTCGATGCGTATCTCCAGAGCCGCGGTATCCCTCTCGTCCGTCTCGAAAATGACATTGCCGCTGGCGATAAACGTCTCGACAGATGCGAAGCCCAGCTCCACGAAAAGCTCGCGGAGCCGCTCCATCGTCACGCGGTGGCCGCCGACATTGATTCCTCGCAGAAGAGCGATGTAGCGGTTAGCCACCGAATCGGACGCCAATCTTGATGGATTTTTCGGGGGCGGTGAAGATCGTCGGGAGAACGTCGGGGGCATCGTCTAAGGGTACGATAGGGGTGACGATTCCCTCGCCGGTGAGCTTGCCGTCTCGAAAGAGCTGGATCGTGGCCGCATACGCCCGCTCGTGATCCCAGAGGGGGTGGGAGCGATCCGCGTTGCCCCAGCCGACCCAGGCCTGGCTCCCGACAATCGTGGGGCGGTTGTGGTGAAACTCCTCCCCAAGCTTGAGGGCGCTGGCATCTTTGGGTCCCCACGGGACATGCACCACCGTGCCGCACTGCCGTACGCAGCGGATCGCGTCGTTGAGCGCTTTACCACTGCCCGAGGTCTCGATGGAGACATCCACGCCGAGCTTCTCGGTGGCAAGTTTGATCTCCAGCGCCGGGTCGCAGCTCAGAGGATCGAAGGCGACCGTCGCGCCGTGGGCCAGGGCATGCTCCCGGCGAATCGCGAGCGGGTCTACAGCAAAGACTCTTCGCGCCCCGCCCGCCTTGGCGATCTGCACCGCTAGCAGGCCAATCGCGCCCAGCCCAAAGACCGCCACATCGTCACCGACACGGATATTGCCATCACGCACGGCCACAAACGCCACGTGCGCGGGATCGCAGCAGACCGCATCCGATTCCGTGAGGTTGCCTAGCGCAAAGAGCTTGTCCTCGGGGATGTTTAGCAGCTCGCGCACCTGCCCGTAGCCAAAAACACGCTCCCCGACGGTAAATTTCGTCACGCGGGAGCCCACCGCCACGACCTCCCCGACCACCATATTGCCGATCCCACGCGGCGCTGGAGCGTCTGGAGTCGTGGCTTGATCTCTCTCAGGCTTCGGCAGAAAGAGCCGTAGCTCCGGGCTCCACTGTTTGGCACTAAACGCGCTGCCCGTAATCAGCTGCGCCTCCGTGCCGTGCTTGGGTGCCGCCAGCTGCACTTTAATCTGGACTTCGTTTGCAGCTAGCTCAGGAAGCTCGTGCTCCGTAATCCAGAAGCGCGAGCCGTCTTCGGTGACAATTCGTCGTGGCATGTTCAAAAAAATCCTGACTTACCAAAGTGTGGAAATATCATAAGCAGCGATCAGATGATCCTTTGTTACAAAGACAGCGGATTCTACTTGCGATTGGGCAATGAGAAGACGGTCAAAGGGGTCACGGTGATGCATGGGAAGATTGGAGAGGGTATAGATATGTAGCGGTGTGATGGTAAGCAGCTGCATTCTGCCTGAGTTCGTTTCCGTCTGAAGCATTTGTTGGAGTGGGATGGTGAGTTTCAGCTTACCTAAATCACTTTTGATCTGGATCTCCCAGAGAGTGGCTAGGCTGACCAGAAGTGTATTATGAGCGTCTTGCAGTGCAATCTTAGCAGACTCAGATAGCTCTTCCGGCTCTTGGATTGCCCATAGGAACGTGTGCGAATCCAGCAGCAGTTTCATTTATCTTCCCCGAGCCAAAAGGCATCTGGTAGTGGTTCGTCGAAGTCATCGGCAATAAAGCTTATGACTCCGCGTTGCTGTCCGAGCAGACGCTTTTCTAGGGGCTTGGAGCTTTCCACTGGTTGATCTGCCGTTAGTTGGATGACTCCTTCTAGCCAGGCGTGAAATGCTGCCGAGCTTCCAAAACGCTGCGTGAGGCGTGCCTCGCGCTCCGGGCTGAGATCAATGGTAATGCTCATGTGCTCATTTTAGCGCAAGCACCAGAGAAATGCCGACCTACATCAACCCAGCACTTTTTTGGCAAGCTGCCCCGCGATGCCGATATAGGAGCCGGGGGTGAGAGCGGCCAGCCGTGCTTTGTCGTCCTCGGGGAGCTCTAGGCCCTCGACGAAAGCGTGCATTCCTTCCGGGGTGATCTTGGCACCGCGCGTGAGGTCTTTGAGGCGCTCGTAGGGGTTCTCAAGGCCCGCTTTTCGCATCACGGTCTGGATCGGCTCGGCGAGAACTTCCCAGTTGGCGTCTAAATCCGCCGCGAGCTTGGCTTCGTCTACGGTGAGCTTGCGCAGACCACGTAGGGCTGCGGTGGCAGCGATGAGTGTGTGTGCTAGGCCCGTGCCCATACTACGGATCGCCGAGGAGTCCGAGAGATCGCGCTGGAGACGGGAGACGGCAAGCTTGCTGGCGAGGTGCTCGAAAAGGGCATTGGCGATCCCGACATTGGCCTCGGAGTTCTCAAAGTCAATCGGGTTCACTTTATGGGGCATGGTGGACGAGCCAATCTCGCCCTTGACGGTTTTTTGCCGAAACACTCCGAGCGCAATATACGTCCAGATGTCCCGATCAAAATCCAGCAGAATATTATTGAAGCGGGTGAGCGTGTGGAAGAGCTCGGCCATGTAGTCGTGCGACTCGATCTGCGTGGTGAGTGGGTTGTAGGTCAGGCCGAGACTCTCGACAAAACGTTGGGCGATAGTGGGCCAGTCGGCATCGGGATAGGCGGAGACATGGGCGTTGAAGCACCCGACCGCGCCATTGAGCTTTCCGAGGTATTCCTGGTTCTGGAGCTGCTTTTCTTGGCGTCGCCATCTATGTACAAAGACCGCTAGCTCTTTTCCCAGCGTGCTGGGTGAGGCGGGCTGGCCATGTGTGCGCGAGAGCAGCGGGGTCGCGGCGTAAGGGCGGGCCAAATCAGCAACGGCTTCGATCAGCTCGTGAAGCTTGGGCTGGAGGACGCACTCCATGCCGTTCTTGAGCATCAGGGCGTGGGCGAGGTTGTTGATGTCCTCCGACGTGCACGCAAAGTGAATCCACTCCAGCACGTCCGAGAGGCTGCTCTCCCCGAGGCGCTCTTTTAAAAAATACTCCACGGCTTTTACATCGTGGTTCGTCGTGCGCTCAATGTCTTTCACAAGAGTCGCATCGTCCACGCAGAAGCCTTCGATCAGCTCCTCCAGAAGGCGCAGCTCCGTCTTGGTGAATGCACGGACATCTACGATCTCGGGTTCCTGAGAGAGCTGGATCAGCCAACGAATCTCAACCGTCACACGGTACTTGATCAAGGCAAACTCCGAGGCGAAGTCGGCGAGGGGACGGGTCAGGGCGGCATAGCGCCCATCGAGTGGGGAGATAGCAGTCAGGGACATAGTGCCTTTATGGTACCCGACGGGAGCCCGTAGCCCCCTGAAACTCTGTCGTGTAAAATATGTCAGTCATGAAAGTTCACCGTCGCTCGATACTACACGCAACGTCGTTACTTCTTTTTCAGGGATGTGGGGGAGGTACCTCTCCAAAACCTGCCGCAAAGGGGAGTGTGCGCTTTACAGTTGTCTGGCCCGATTCAAAGACCCGCCTAATCCCCGAAGGAGCAAGGAGTATCACCATCGAGTTGACAGGTGTTATGTCGGTGACACGGGTCATTGCTCGTCCTCCTGCCGGTACCAATACCGTGACAGAGACCTTTTCAGATCTTTCTATTGGAAACTACACGGCAAAGGCCACTGCCTACCCCAATCCGGATGGAACCGGAGTCGCTCAGGCAAGCGGTAGCGTGAGCTTGACAATTGTAAAGGATCAGACCGTGGCCGCAAGCCTGACTATGGCTTCGACCATTTCCAAAGTTGACATCTACAACAATGGCTTCCGGGTTGAGCCAGGGGCCTTCTTTCTGGCCTTGGGCGACTCGCTCATTCTGACAGCAGTTGCCTTTGATGGCTCGGGGAAACGTGTCGCGGTTGACCCGAATCAGTGGGAGTGGGGCAGCAACAATACAGGCGACTTTACCTTCACACCCTCTGGAGCGACGGCCTTGGTTCGTACCAGCGGAGGCACACCTCCCAACGCCCTATACATTACTCTAAAAGAAAAAGAATCGGGCAGGTTGGCGTTTCCGGCAGGCATCATCTCTCACGCGAAGATCACGATCGAAGGCTTGGGCCATCTTACCGACATTGCCGTACGTTCCAGCTACGCAACAGGTATCTCCGACGATGGAGGCCGTATTGTCGGGTATAGCCGATCCAACTCTGCAACCGAAGAGGCATTTCTCTACACACAGACGGGTGGAATGCAGGTTTTTGGGAACCTGGGGACACGGCTTACCAGTGTTGCCTACGGTATCTCGGGGGATGGCAACTACCTCGTGGGAATGAGTAGCTCCAGTAGTGATACTCTCGCCTTTCGGGGAACCGCAGCGACGGGATTTGTCTGGCTCGATGACTTGGCAGGTGGTGCCAATAGCTGCACTGCCTACGCTGCCTCTCTAGATGGTTCGGTCGTGGTGGGGAAGGGCAGCGACAGCCAGGGTGAGCAAGCCTTTCGGTGGTCTGTGAGCGGAGGCATGCAGGGGCTGGGCAAGCTAGCCGGAGGCTCGTATGGAAGCTGGGCCTATGGGGTCTCTCGCAATGGCAATGTCGTGGTTGGAGCCAGCTACTCCAGCGCAACGACGGGGACTTCCACCGAGGCATTTCGCTGGACTGCCAGTGGCGGTATAGTTGGTATGGGCTTTCTGCCAGGCTTCACTGCCAACAGTCGCGCCTTAGCCGCTTCGACGGATGGAAGCGTGATTGTTGGTGCCAGTGGAGCACGTGCATTCCGCTGGACAGCAGCAACAGGAATGGTAAACCTGGGTGAACTTGCGCCTGGGAATGCAGATCATGTTGCTCTGGGGGTCTCCCCGGACGGAACAACGGTTGTTGGGACTGCCAAGGTAGGCCCGACGACAAACGCTGCATGGGTCTGGACACAAGCCACGGGTATTCAAAACCTCATGACGGTTATCCAGAACAATGGAATTGATGTCTTTGGTATGGGTATCCCACCCCAGTACCGCTGGGGACTCAGCCATGCGACAGGGATATCGTCTGACAAAAAAACGATCGTTGGGTACGGTCGCCATGGGACCTCGATCGAAGCTTTCCGAATCTATAAGTCCGATGGCTGGGACAAGCCATGATGAGTCTTCTCAGGGCTATAGACGTACCAGATAGTCGCTGCTACCGACCCATTTGGTGGAGATGGCGACCTCGTACTTGATCAGCGCAAACTCCGAGGCAAAGTCGGTGCGGCATTGGTCAGGGTGGTATAGCACCCATCAAGCGGGGAGATAGCAGTGAGCGAGATAACGCACTATCGCACCTGATTTCTGGTGTTTCGCTTGTCGTGTTCCAGGGTAAAATGGCGTCTACAGAAAGTTAGGTAGGGTGGTGCTTGAACGCAGAAAGAATTGCTTCACGTTCGGCAATAGGAAACAAATGAAAACATCGAAGTGTATATTTTTCTGTAGTGTGCTTGCCAGCCTGTGGGTGGTTGGAGCAACTATAGCCCCCGACGACAAAGACGACTTTGACCGGTTGGATATTAGTGGTAATGGCTACCTGACCGGGCCCGAGATTCTCCCCGCGATTCGATCCTACGATCTGGATGGAAATGGCAACATTGACTTTAAGGAGTTTGTCGCCGCGAGAGCGAAGAGCAAGGCCGAGCCAAGTGAGCAAAAGGCCGCAGGTGCCCCGCAGGGAAGTGTCGCCGACGACGAGATCCTCTGGAAAAAGCTCGACTGGAACCCCGATGGCGTGCTGGATGGCAAAGAGCTTGAGGGGGGCTGGGTTAAGTACGACCTCGACAAAAATGGCGAAGTTTCCAAAGCGGAGTTTGTTGCCGGTCGTGCCAAGGAGCGTGGCACCACGATCCGCCCGGTAGGCGTTCGTCCCACCGTACTGAATACCCCACCACCCGCCGCCTCTACTCCCGCGCCAGCTCCCCCCACTCCCATGCGGCTCTCGGCGCTGGCAGCAAGACCGGGCTACGTGATCGGACGTGCCGTCTTTGCCGATGGTCGTCCGATTCCACGATTTAGAGTGACTGCGATGGGCTTTACGGGGGAGATACATCTGGGGCCGGTAGGAACCCTGCCCGATCTGGGAACGATGACCGCACAAAACGGCCAGTACGCCATTCGCACCACCAGTGAGATGGACCGAAGGCCTGTGAAAGCTCTGGTGGTTGGGGTCACGAGCTTCGCGCTCATCACACGTAATGGAAAAGAGTTTAGTCTTGAGGTCTATCCCACCGATGGAAAAAAAGACGGCTCAGCGGAGGGCTACTTCCGTGGGGATAGTGGGCGCGGTGTTGTCCGTGACTTTGTGCTGCGGCTCTCTGGCCCCAAGCGTGGCTTTGAGCGCAACACCCCTCCGCGAGATACCTTTACCAATAATACAAGTGACCCGAGCTATATCGCGTTCTACGGAGGTATCGTTGGTTTGGTTTTGCCCGAAAATGCTGCGACCCTGGAGGGTTCTACACTCACTGCTACCTTCACCCCAACCAGCCCACTCTATGATGGCACGGCGAGTAAGACCATCGTTAGAACCTTGGTTCTGCAAAAACCAAATTTTTATTCCGCCTATTTTCGTGATATTCCCCTCGCCGACTACACCCTCACTGCGCAGATAACCAAGCCTGATGGTTCTTCTGTGTCGCTCCCGCTTCGCATTTTAGGCCCGGGGGGGATACAGCCCTCCGTCCCCATTGTCTTTGAGCCATTGGGGGCATGGGGCGTTAGTCCTATGACGGTGTTTTCGCAGTGAGGTTTATTCCCGCACCAGATAGTCGCCGCTGCCGACCCATTTGTAGGTGGTGAGTGCCTCCAGGCCCATCGGGCCGCGTGCGTGGAGCTTCTGGGTGGAGATGGCGACCTCTGCCCCGAGGCCAAACTGGCCACCGTCGTTGAAGCCCGTGGAGCAGTTCACAAACACCGCGGCGGAGTCGATCTCGGCGATAAAGCGGGCGGCGTTGGTGTCGCTCTGGGTAAGGATGCCGTCGGTGTGCTGCGACGAGTGCGCCTGGATATGGGCAATCGCTTCGTCGAGGCTTTTCACCACTTTAATTCCCAGCGTCAGGCTCATCCACTCCGTGTCGAACTCATCGTCCACGAAGCACACGCCGCGCTCGGCCAGCGCGGCCTTGACCTGGGGAAGAAACGCCTCGGCGATGGTTTCGTGAACCAGTAGCGTGTCGAGGGAGTTGCAGACGCTCGGGCGGCGGCACTTGGCGTTGACGATCACCAGGATCGCCTTTTCCTGGTCGGCGCTTGCGTCCACGAACAAGTGGCACACCCCAATGCCGCCGATAATTACCGGGATCGTGCTGTTCCTGCGGCAGAAATCATGAAGACCCGCGCCGCCACGCGGAATGATCATGTCCACGTACTGGTGCAGCTGCAGAAGCTCGCTCACCAAGCCGCGATCCGGGCTAGCGATAAGCTGGACGGCATCTTTAGGCAATACTTTCTGCATCGCCGTCACTAGCGCCGTATTGGTGCGTAGCGTCTCCGAGCCGCCGCGCAGGATCACGGCGTTGCCCGTCTTCAGCGCGAGGCTTGCAATGTCCACGGTGACGTTGGGACGCGCTTCGTAGATCACGCCTAGCACGCCCAGTGGCACGCGCCGCTGGTGGAGCTTGAGGCCACTGGGGAGCAGCTTTGCATTGAAAATCTCGCCCACCGGATCGGGTAGCGTTGTGACCGCCCGCACATCGCTTGTGATCGCCGCCAGCCGCGCTTCCGAGAGAGTAAGACGGTCCAGGAGTGCCTCAGTAGTGCCGTTTGCCTTCGCCGCTTCTAGATCGACGGCATTGGCAGCAAGAATCACCTCTGCCTCTGTGTCTACGGCAGCTGCCAGCGCAAGCAGAAGCGCGTTTTTTTCGTCGGTGGTCTTTTGAGCCAGTAGTCGAGACGCCGTTTTCGCCGCCGCCCCGAGGGCAATGAGATCAATAGTCATAGTCACATTAGATTCTCCGAACCCACCCGGCTTCGTTCGTTCCTCACTTCGCCACCCTCCCTCAGGGCAGGGAGGGTAGGGTGGGGGATGGGTTCACATTAGCACCAGGTTATCGCGGTGGATCGCTTCCTCGCCATAGGTATAGCCTAAAATATGGACGATCTGGCGCGATGAAATCCCCATGAGCTGGTGCAGCTCATCGGCGCTGTAGCTCACCAAACCAACCGCGAGAGCGTTGCCATTAGGCGCTTGCAGGCGCACGGCATCGCCGCGCTCGAAGCTACCCTCGATCTTGGTGATGCCCACGGGAAGCAGGCTGGCACCACCTTGCTTGAGCCGTCGCACCGCGCCCGAGTCCACACAGATCGTGCCTGTTGGACGCTCAGCGAGGAGCCAGCGCTCGCGGCTCTCTCGACGAGTAGACGAGGGGAGAATAGTGGTTCCAATGCGTTCCCCTGCGACCAGTCTAGGGAGGATCTGTGGCTCGCTGCCGGGTGCGATAATCGTTGTCGTGCCGCTCTGCCCGGCGAGCTGAGCGGCCTGGAGCTTGGTGAGCATCCCGCCGGTTCCTAGCGCCGAGCCGCTGCCACCCGCCATCGCAAAGTGGCTCTCATCGAGGTGCTCGATCACGGAGAGAAACTCTGCATCTAGGTGGGCGCGAGGATCGGCGGTGTAGAGGCCAGGAATGTCCGAGAGGATCACCAGAAGGTCGGCATCGATCAGGTTCGCCACCAGCGCCGAGAGATTGTCGTTGTCCCCGACCCTAATTTCATCGGTGGCAATCGTGTCATTCTCATTGACAATGGGCACCAGTCCGGCGGCCAGGAGTGCTTCGAGGGCATCGCGGGCATTGAGGTAGCCGCTACGGTGGGCCAGATCGCCGCGGGTGAGAAGCACTTGGCCCACGGTGCGCTCATAGATACTAAACAGCTCAGCCCAGGCCTGCATCAGGCGCGGTTGCCCAATGGCGGCCAGCATCTGTTTTCCCGCCAAGTGAGGGGGGAGCTTGGTAAAGCCCAGCGCCTCGCGCCCTGCCGCCATCGCCCCCGACGATACAAGCGTGACCTCATGGCCCGCCTCTAAAAGCTCCGCCGCCTGGCCCACGATCCCCAGCATCGCCCGTCGCGAGAGCCGCGTCGTGCCGCCCGTCAGCGTGGACGTTCCCAGTTTGACAACGATTCGTTTCCTACTCACTGCGTCGCTATGCTACCACGCCCCGCAGTCCTGCTTCTGTGAGGG
>NZ_JANNYP010000341.1:0-18959 GCF_031410135.1 Armatimonas sp.
AGGAAGGTTCGATCTCCACTTCGCCAAGACATCGGCAGGTGGCTGGAAACTGGCAGGCTATGAGTACGCGCTGCTTCCCATCACCTCGAAGCTCAAGGAGGCCAAAGATGTGAAAGCCGTGGCGGATGCCTACGCCGCGCCGCTAAAGAACGGAGTCGCTGCCACGCTCCCCACACGCTTTCTGGGAGCCACGCCCGACGAGCGCATGCGCCGCACGAGCGAGGTAGTTGCTCTGGCGCTGGCGAAAGCGACGAACTCGGAGATTGGCCTGCATGTCCAGGGGGATGGCTTCTTCGATGTCTTCCGCACCGAAAAACTCACCCGCTACGATATCTGGGCCGTGATGCCCTTTAAGAATAAAGTCGCCACTCTGGCGATGACCGGCGCGGAGCTGACGGAGCTGAAGCAGAAGAACAAGGGCGTGATCCTCAGCGCCCCGGCGAGCGATCCCACGAAAATCTATACGGTGGCCGTCGTGGACTTTACCGCCATGGGCACGCTAAAAATAGACGCCAGCCGCCTGAGCGTCGGCGGCGACTTGCGTGAGGCGGTGATCGTCGGACTCGGTCGGCTGTAGCGCTCCTTTCCCACGACGACGATACTCACGGCTTGCCTTGATGCCATCGTAGGCGGTGAAGGTGAAAAGCCTAGGAAAGCATTTTCTCTCGCAATCAGCTTATAATGCGCCTGACTGAGACATGATGACAAGGCGATCAATAAATCTTTGGGTAGTAGGCACTTTTTTGTTCCTGGGAACCGAGGCGCGCGCTCAGGCACCCCATCCTAATCTCGCAACGCCGGAAAGTGCGGTGAGCAAGGCACTGATGTATCACCCTGATGTGCTCGCGGCGAGGCAGCGCGTGCTCCAAACGGAGTCACGCCTGGCAGGAGCACGCTCCCTGCCCAACCCCGAGCTGGACATTGGATACAGTAGAAATCTAGACAGTGTGGGGGCGGGCACCACGGGGCAGGATATCCAGCTCACCCAGCGGCTCAATATATTTGGACAGAGACAAGCACTCCTAGCGCAGTCCCGCTTGGAAGTTCAGGTGCCCCGCACCGAGCTTCGCCTCGTGGAGCAAGACATCGCCTACCAAGTGCGCTCTGCCTGGTTTAGCCTACAATCGGCGCAGGCGACAGCCGAGTTCACAAGACAGGCACTCGGGGTCGCGGAGACCTTTGCCCGACTTGCCGATGCCCAGTACAAGGCGGGCGATGTTCCCATTGCCAATGTACTCCGTAGCGAGTTCGAGGCGGAGAACGCGCGGCAGGCTCTGCTGGTGGCGGAGACCACTGTCAAGATACAAACCGCCACTCTCAATACCCTTCTCCAGCAGCAGCCCGATGCACCACTCTCTCTACCCGCGCTCTCGGGTACGACTCTCAAGACCTACGAGAAAGCGACCCTGCTCCGTGGCACCCCGCAACACCCTCGCGTTGTCATGGCGCAGGCGATGCTCACAGCGCAGCGAGCGGGTATTGAGGTGGCGAAGTCTGCAAACCGGCCTGAAGCAGTGGCCAGCTATGCCCACAACCAGCTCCTGAACTGGCAGCGAGGAGACAGCTACAGGATAGGCGTCGTCTTTCCCCTGCTGGATAACGGGCAGATTCGCGCTTCGGTGCGAGGGGCACAAGCGGCTACCACGGAGAAAGAAGCCAGCCTGACATCGGTGCAGCAACAAGTCACGCTAGATCTCACGACGGCGATCTATCTTCAGGAGCAAGCACGCGTGCTTGTGCCGCGCACGGGTGAGGAGCAGCTCCAGCGTGCGGTGCGACTCTACCAGCTTGCAGAGACGGGCTACCGCGAAGGGGCGACCAGCTACTTGAACGTTCTGGATGCGCTTGGCGTGCTCCGCTCCGCGTTCCAGAGCTACCTCAAAGCGCTCACCGACTACAATATCGCCGAGGCGGGGCTGGAACGCGCTTTGGGAGCAGGGCTACCCACTCCGGTGAGTACGCAGCCCATGCACTACGTCCCTCCCACACTGATACCACTAAGCCAAAGTGAGAAAAAACGATGAATGCCCTGCGCCGCCTTTTGCCGCTTGTTCTTGCCGCTGTCTTGACCGGGACGATCTTCTTTTTCTGGCGGCGGAGCCTTGCCACGCCCACCGAAGAGCCGGGTGAGCCCGAGGTTGCCAGTGTTGCGCAGGTTCAGGTGGCGGTTGCGGGGCCACGCACCCTGCATGAGACCATCGAGCTGCTCGGTGTCACGGAGCCGGAGCCCAATGCGACCACGCTGGTGAGTGCGCAGGCTGCCGGGCGTATCCGTCAGTTCTCCGTGAAAGAGGGCGATCTGGTCCAGGCGGGCCAGGTGCTTGCGGAGCTGGAGCCCGGCGAGGCCCCGTCCCTGCTTGCCCAAGCCGCACTCTCGGTGAGGCAGGAGCAGCTTAAAGTGGGGTTCTCGCAGCGCCAGGCCGAGGCGAGCCTGCGGAGTGCACAGGCGCTGGTAAAAAAAGCGGAGGGCGAGCAGCAGGCACTTCTGAGCGCAAACCAGGCGGAGATTACCAAGGCCAAGGCCATGCTTGCGACGGCGCAGCGTGAGCTGGAGCGCGTGAAGGCGGGATCACGGCCCCAGGAGCTCGCTGCCGCGCGGGCGGCTCTCACGGAGGCTGAGGCGCAGAACCAGTCGGCCCAGCTTCAGTTAAAGCGCACCAAGCGCCTCCTAGACGAGCAGGTGGTCTCCCAGAGGCAGTGGGAAGAGGCCCAAGCCACGGCGAAAGTGGCCGATGGGGTCTACCAAGAGGCGCTCCAGCAGGTGAAGCTTACCGAAGAGGGCAACCGCAAAGAGGACATTGCCGTTGCCGAGGCCCGTGTTGCGGAGGCGCAGAGTGGCGTGCAGGTGGCGGAGAGTGCACGGCTCTCCGAGGCGGGCAAGCGCGCGGAGCTGACAGCGGCGCGGGCGCAAGTGGCGAGCGCTCAGTCTGTTCTGGAACAGGCGCGAGCGGGCACCAGTGAGGTTCAGCAGAAAGAGCAGCAGCGCCAGCAGGCTCAGATCCGTGGCCAGTATCTGCATATCACGGCCCCGATCTCAGGCATCGTGGTTCGGCGCGCCGCCAATGTAGGCGATACCGCGCAGCCGGGCACCGTGCTTCTGGAGCTGGGTCAGCCGGGGCACCTGCGGTTTCGTGTGGGCATCCCTGAGACACGGCTCGCGCGACTGCGTGCCGGACAAGCGGCCACAGTGCGCTTCGATAGCCTCGCCGACAAGCCCTACGCGGCCCGTGTGAGCGGCATTGGGCAGGGCACGGATGGCAGCGGCAATGGGGTCGCGTGGCTTACGCTTCTGGGGAGCCTCGCGCGGGAGCTTCGGGTGGGGCTGAGTGGAAAGGCCAAGATCGCCCTCGCCGCAAGCGCCACCGGCGTGGTGATTCCCGCCGCCGCACTGGTCGAGGAGGAGCAAGGCGATGCGGTCGTGGTGATTGACAGCGATAGTGTCGCGCACCGTAAGAAAGTCAAAGTGGGCTTGCGCGAGGGCGACTGGGTAGCCCTCACCGACGGCCTCGCCGCTGGGGAGCGCGTGGTGACCATCGGAGCGCATGAAGTGGCCGAGGGCGGCAAAGTAAACATCGAGGCAGAGAAACCATGAATGGCCGCAAATCCCGCACACCGACAAGAGACGAGGAGGAGGCCAAAGGCCCTAAAGCCGGACGTTTACCGTCCTGGCGGGTGGAGAAAAAGTCATGAGGCTGGCGCAGTTTCTCACACGCTATGCCCGGGCGCTGCTCTTTCTGACACTGATCGCCTGTCTGTTTGGGGCGCTCTCGATCCGCACGGTACCCACGGCGATCTTCCCCCAGCTCGATATTCCGCGCATCAAGATCATGGCCGACTACGGAGACATGCCGCCGGATCGGGTGACGGTCGAGGTGACCAAGCCGCTGGAGCAGGCGCTGAGTAGCCTGCCACAGATACGACGGATTCGCTCGGTGAGCTCGCGTGGCTCGGCGGAGCTGACGGCGGACTTTCAGTGGGGAACCCCGATGCTTGCGACACTGAACCTCGCCAACACGAACCTTGCAGAGGTGCGGGCCACGCTACCTGCCGGTGTCGCGCTACGCACCCAGCTCATGCGCCCCACGGTCTTTCCTATTTTGGGGCTCAGCCTGACCTCAAAACAATCCGATCTCACGGCGCTTCAGGACTTTGCCAACTACACACTCCGCCCCGAGCTTACCAAGCTGGAGGGGGTCTCGGAAGTGCGCTTGGTCGGGGGGCATGCGCGGGAGTACGCCGTGCGGCTAGATCCCTCACGGCTCCGAGCACACGGTATCTCGGTCACCCAAGTAGAGGAGAGCATCAAGGTCAGCAACACCGTCTCCGCGGTCGGGCAGTTTGATGAGCGCTACCACCGGTTTGCCGTGCTCTCGGTGAACCAGGCCAGCGGCCCTGAAGGAATTGCGGGCGTGGTGGTGGCGGCGAAGAACCAGACGGCAGTTACGGTGGGCGATCTGGGCACGGTGACGCGCAGCTTCACGCCGGAGAATGTCGCGGTCACGGCGGCGGGCACCGATGCCGTGCTGGTCAATGTCTTGCGCCAGCCCGACGGCAACACGATGAACATCGCCCGTGATGTCCGTGCGACGCTACTGCGGCTGCGCGGGAGCCTGCCCGCCGGGACAAAAGTGGAGTACTTCTACGATCAGGCGGACCTGGTGCAGGAAGCGGTGAGCAGTGTCGGGGAGGCGATTCTGATTGGAGGAGCGCTGGCGGCATTTGTGCTGATCCTCTTTCTGGGAAACTTCCGCTCCGCCGCCGTAGTGCTCACCGTGATTCCCGCCTCGCTCCTGATCACACTGGGCCTGCTGGCGCTGCTCGGGCAGACGATCAATATCATGACGATGGGTGCGCTCGCCGTGGCGCTCGGCCTGGTCGTGGACGATGCGATTGTGGTGGTGGAGAATATCTACCGGCACCTGCAAGACGGCCTGCCGACTCAAGACGCCATGGCGCAGGCGCTCAAAGAGATCGGCCCCGCCATGGTTGCCTCGTCGCTCTCGACCATCGTCACTTTTATCCCGCTGACCCTGCTCTCCGGGATCACCGGCCAGTTCTTCGGCCCCCTCGCGCTCACGATTGTCTTGACCCTCACGGTCTCCCTGCTGCTCTCGGTTGCCATCGCCCCGATCCTCTCCGCCCACTGGCTAAAAGCAAGTGCAAGCGAGGGGAGTGAAGAGTCGCAAGGAAAATTGATGCAGCTGGTGAGTAGCCTCTACGGGCGTGTGTTAAGCGCCGTTCTGCGCAACAAGTCCGCCTTCTTCTTACTACTCATCCCCGTGCTCTTTGGCGTCTTTGTGCTCTTCACGCGCCTTGAAACCGGCTTTATGCCCGCCATGGACGAGGGCGGCTTTGTGCTGGACTACAACATGCCGCCGGGCACGTCGCTGGCCGAGACCGACCGGGTCTGTCGGCAGATTGAGGCGCGGCTATTAGAGACGCCCGAGGTGCAGGCGTACTCCCGCCGCTCTGGGGCAGCGCTGGGCTTTCACCTGACCTACCCCCACAACGGCGACTTTCTGGTGCGCCTCAAGCCTCACTCCCAGCGCAAGCGCAGCGTGGACGCCGTGATGGACGATCTGCGTGACAAACTCCATGAGGAAGTTCCGGGTATAGAGATCGAGTTTATCCAAATCCTGAAAGATCTGATCGGCGATCTTGCAGGCGCACCGGAGCCCGTCGAGGTTCGGATCTACGGCGACGATATTAAAAAACTCCAGGCGCTCGCCCCCGAAGTTGGGAAGCTCGTGAGCGCCGTCAAAGGCGTGGTGGATGAGTTCGACGGCATCACCGAGAGCGGCCCCGAGGTCGAGCTGAAAGTGGACAAAGAGAAGGCGGCGGCTTTGGGAATGACGCCCGAGTCGGTGAGTGCGGCGGTGAACACGGCGCTCTATGGGGATGTAGTGACGACGCTTGTGCAGAATGGCGAGCGGCAGGTGCCCGTGCGTGTCTGGAGCCAGGTGGGACGCCAGCAGAGCCTGAGTGATTTGCAGCAGCTCTTGGTCGTCACTCCCAGCGGTGAGTCCGTGCCGCTGGTGACCGTGGCAAGTTTGTCGCGCACGGCGGGCAGCACCGAGACCGAGCGTCAGGGCCTGCGCCCTATGGTGGCCGTCACCGCGCAGATCAGTGGCCGCGACCTGGGTAGCGTGATTGACGATGTCAAAGTCCAGCTCAAGAAGCTCAACCTTCCGCCCGGCTATATCATCGAGTACGGCGGGCTCTACGAGAGCCAGCAGGAGTCGTTTCGGCAGCTCCTCTTGATCCTGGGCATCGTGATCTTGCTGGTCTTTCTGGTGATGCTCTTCTACTTCCGTTCGTTTGAGGAGCCGATAGCGCTTTTTGGGGCCGCGATTGCCTCGCTCTCGGGTGTCGTTCTGGCGCTGACCCTCACCCACACGCCACTCAATATCGGCTCGATCACCGGGGCGGTGATGATTATCGGGATTGTTACGGAGAACGGAATCTTTCTCTTTGACTACACGCGGCAGCTTGCCAAGCGCGAGTCGCTGGCCGCGCTCTCTTTGGATGAGCTGCTGGTCTACGCCGGAAAAGTCCGCCTGCGACCCAAGCTCATGACGATCCTCACGGCCATTCTCACGCTTTTCCCGCTGGCACTCGGAATCGGGGCGGGCGCGGAGCTGCAGCGCCCCCTAGCGATTGCCGTGATCGGTGGCCTCTCGATGTCCACGCTCTTCACGCTCATTCTCGCGCCCGCCCTCTACTCCGCGCTCCGGGGGAAGCACGGGCAGGGGTACGCTACCCCACAATCACCACAGCCTTCCCCGCCGGAAGCGTGACAAGCTTGGTCTGCGCCGAGCCCTGCACCCGAACGGGGACTTTAAGCGTGTGGCTTGCAGAAAGAGTGGCACGGGTAAGCTTGCCGTTTGTCCAGGCGAGCGACTCCACCGTGATGCCACCGCGTGCCCGCAGGCCCTTGACACTTCCCTGAGGCCATGCCGCAGGCAGGGCGGGGAGCAGGTGCAGCTCATAGGCATGGCTCTGGAGAAGGCACTCGGCGATTCCCGCAGTCGCGCCGAAGTTGCCGTCTATCTGGAACGGCGGGTGCGAGTCAAAGAGATTCGGGAGCGTGCACTGGGTGAACAGCGCGGTAAGGTGGGAGTGCGCCGTGTTGCCGTCCTCGAAGCGCGCCGCGAGGCAGAGTAGCCACGCCCGGCTCCAGCCCGTGTGCCCGCCTCCGTGGGCAAGACGCGCGGTGAGTGTCTTCTTCAGCGCCTCCGCCAGCTCAGGGGTTCCTCGGAGCGTGATGGCGTTGCCCGGGTAGAACGCATACGCATGGCTAATGTGCCGGTGTCCGGGCTCGGGCTCGTCGTAGTCGTTCTGCCACTCTTGCAGCCGTCCATCGCGAGGAGAAATTTGTAGCGGGGCAAGTTTTCCTAAGGCACGCTCCAGCTCACTCTGGAAGCTGTCGTCGGTGCCGAGGAGCTGCGCCACGGCCAGGGTGTTCTCCCAGCACTCACGGATGATCTGCAGATCCATGCTCGCGCCGTAGGTGAACCAGGACTCCTCACCGTTTTTCGTGCGGAATCTATTCTCCGGCGACTGCGACGGGCACGTGGTGAGCTTTCCGTCTGGCCCCACGACAACAAAGTCCAGCAAAAACTCCGACGCACCTTTCAGAAGCGGGTAGATGCGCTTGAGATGCTTTTGCTTCTCCGGGGCGAAGCGCCAGTGCTCAAAGAGATGCTGGCAGAGCCACGCCGCGCCCATCGGCCACAGTCCCCAGATCCCATCGGCGGGTGCGACAAACCCAAAGATATCTGAGAGATGGTGCACCACCCAGCCACGCTTGAAGCCGTAGTGTTTTTGGACAAACTCTCTGCCCGGTGCAACGAGGCTCTCAATATAGTCAAAAAGCGCCTCATGGCAGTCCGAGAGGCTGGTTACTTCGGCGGGCCAGTAGTTCATCTGGAGGTTGATATTGGTGTGGTAGTCCGCGTTCCACGGCGCGTTCATGTACTCGCTCCACAGCCCCTGTAAGTTCGCGGGCAGGCTCCCCGGACGGGAGCTAGAGAGGAGTAGATAGCGCCCGTAGTGGAAGTACAGCGCCGCCAGTCCCGGATCGTCGGGTGCTGTTGTCAGTCGTTTATCCGTGGGCAGCTTCGCATGGGTGGCAGGTAGGGACAGCTCGGCACGCCGGAAGAGGCGCTGGTGTTCCGCCTGGTGGCGGGCGCTCAGCTCGGTATAGGGACGATGAAAGGCGGCGTCCAGTGTTGCCTGTGCTGTCTCCGGGTCATGCCCTTGCCAGCTCGTGCCTGCGGAGAGAAAGAGCGTGACAAGATCGGCGCTCGTGACGGTAATCACTCCTTCAGGGTTCGTGGTGACGCTCCCGCCTTCCACACGTGCCTGAACAAAATAAGCAAAGTGCATTCCCTTGCCGTCGCGCTGGATCTGACCACGTAGCGCTGCACCGTCTCGGCCCGTTGCCTTGACTTCCAGGGTCTGGTTGGGCGCATAGCCAGGCTTGCTCACGTCCCCCACCTCACCGCGTGTTAGCCGAATCTTGAGGGTCAGGCTCTCGGGCTTATCGGCACGCAGGCGAACGACAATTACATTGTCCGGGCTGCTGGCAAAGACTTCCCGCACGAAGTTCATTCCCTTGACCGAGAAGTGCGTCGTTACCGTGGCCGTATCTAAGTCTAAAGCGCGCCGGTAGCCTTTTGCGGGGCCTTCCAGAGTCTGCTCGATAAACAAGTCACCGAGAGTCTGGTAGGAGTGAATGCGCTCTGGAACCCCAAGCAGTGCTTCTTTGCAGAGCGCCTCGGCCTCTTGGTGTTTGCCCTCAAAGATCAGCTTGCGTACTTCTGGCAGCGCCGCTTTTGCCTTTGGATTGTGGCGGTCTTGCGCAGAGCCATCCCAGAGCGATTCCTCATTGAGCTGGAGCCGCTCGGTCTCCGCGTCCCCAAACACCATCGCCCCCAAGCGCCCATTGCCCACGGGAAGTGCCGCGTTCCAGTCGGCGGCGGGCTGTTCATACCAAAGAGTTGTTTCCTGCATACTGCGTTGAGTTTACCACTGCTACCCAGAGACAAGGCTACACGTCGCGAAAGACGCCCTGGCGGACGGTGACAACTCTTGCGTTTTTGACGGCATCCAGTGGGATCGGGCTGAGATCGGTGGTGGTGAGGAAAGTTTGCCCACCGGTGAGGGAGAGGGCGAAGATTTGGTTGCGACGGCTCTCGTCGAGATCCGAGAGGACATCATCCAATAAGACAATCGGTGGCTCCCCGACCGTTTCCTCGATCAGCTGCCGCTCCGCAAGCCGCAGTGCCAAAGCGACCGTGCGCTGCTGGCCCTGGGAGCCGTAGGTGCGGGCGTCTAAGAGCGTGCCGCCCGGTGGCCCGATACGAAACGTCAGATCATCGCGCTGGGGGCCAAGAGTCGTGACACCCCGTGCTGTCTCCTCACGACGGACGTTCTTTAGAGCGGCAAGAAATGCCTCAGGGACACTGACATCGGTGAGGGGGAACGATGCCTGGTAGACCACATCCAGCGTCTCAAGCCCGCCCGTCAGCGACTCCTGGATCGGACCCGCAAGTGCCGTGAGCCGCATCAGCCAGTCTCGGCGGCGCTCAATGAGCTTTGCCCCATGCTCCACGAGTGGTGCGGTCCAGGCTTCCAGCGAGGCCACATCGCCATGGCCGTGCTTGAAGTCTTTGAGGAGCCGATTGCGCCCCTCCAGCGCCTTGCGATACGCCGCCAGTGCCAGAGCGTAGCGTGGTGAGAGCTGGCTGATCTCGTAGTTGAGAAACCGGCGGCGCTCATCGGGCTCGCCCCGAATAATGTCTAAGTCCGTCGAGGCAAAGAGCACGGCGTTTAAGTGCCCCAGTAAGTCCGTCAAGCGCGGCTGCTTACTCCCCCCCAGCTTCACCAGCTTCCCCGACGTGCCTATCCCACCCGCACCGATGGCAAGCTCTAAGTCATGGGAGATATCCCCCCGCTTCTGGACCTCCGCCACGACTCGCGCCAGCGGCGCACCAAAGCGCACCAGCTCGGTATCGCGGCTTGTCCGGTGGGACTTGGTCGTCGCCAGCGTATAGAGCGACTCCAGCACGTTGGTCTTCCCCTGCGCATTGGGGCCAACCAGCACATTCAGTCCCTCTCCCGGCGAGAAATCCAAGCTGACATAGTTACGAAAATCCGTGAGTTCTAAGTGACTTACATGCACTTCTGGAACCTCAGAACGAGCGCCAAGGGCAAGCCTATCTTCTCTTTCAAGTGCCCAAATGTCACCGCGAGGCGCGTGTCTACAAGCGGCTCGGCGACGAAAGTGAGTGTCAGTCCAGCTGAATAGGCAGCATTGACATAGTCGGCGAGCGTGTGGGGGATGCGGGCGATGCGGCACTCCTGGCCCTGGAGATCGGTGAAGCGCAGGTACGGCGCACGGTCTTTGCGAAACACCGCACTCGATGCCGCACGCTCCAGAGTGAGGCCCAGCGGGTGCAACTCGGAGACCACCAACACACCGCCGGGTTTGAGAACCCGCGCGAGCTCGGCAAACGCTGTGTTCAAAGCCTCGACAAAGGTCAGGGTCAGCGCACAGACCGCCGCGTCCAGCGTGGCATCCGGGATCGGGAGATGCGTCGTCAGATCGCCCACGCCCCACTCAATCGGTAGCTCCGCCTTGTGGGACTTGCGCTGCGCCATTTCCAGCATCGCCGGGCTTAGATCCACCCCCGCCACTTTTTCCGCACCGAGGCGCATCAGCTGAACGGCATAGCGCCCCGTGCCACAGCCCACATCCGCGACCGCTTTTCCGGCCACGTTGGGCAGCGCTGCCAGGGTCTGCGTGGTCTCTAAAAGTAGTACTGGGTTGCCGGAAAGCCGTAGATCGTAGGTGTCGGCCAGCCGTGCAAAGCCCTCGGCGGGAGAAAAATAAAACGCATCGTCATCCACAGACACCATTGTACTTCAGGCAAAGCCTCTGGCAACCGAAAATGATGTTTATGAACCGCATGAACTACCCGAAAGAAAAATTTTCGTTTGAAGCCCCCGCTGGCTTTCGGCGCGTCGCCGCGCCGGGCTATCTTTGGTGCGGCCTGACAGCAGTGGGCGAGCGAATCACCGTCCAGCTCTGGAAGCGCAACACGGGCCTCACCGAGCTGAAGCCACAGTCATCGGCCCAAGTCTATGCCCACTTCCATCCCAAGCTCCCCGGAAAGACTTTCTTGCGTGGCTCCGCGGAGGGCATGCAGGTCAGCGGCGCTCCCGCGTCTTTTTCAGGGATCGAGCGCCTCCAGTACGGTAAGCCGGTTCGGAGCTACCAGATGTTGGCACTCTTTGCCGGGAACCTCTACGTCTTTGAGTACACCGCTCCCATGCCCCGTGCTGAAAAAGGCGTCGTCGCGTTCTCGCAGCTTCTGGAGTCCGTTCGCTGGACAGGCATGCTGCCTCCCGCGCCGAAGAAGTTAGAAGTGTTTATGGGGCTGGGAAGTCAACAAGGCGCGGCCAAGCCAGAGACAACTCTCGCGGAGAAGCTAGGACTACCGGGAATCCCTACGACGCGTGCGGTCTCCACCAAGGCAGGTGGCGTGCTCAACTCAGGGCTTTAGGCGCGTCGCCTTCTCCAAATGGTAGTCGGTGTGGTTTGCCAGCGCGGCAAACCACGCCCCCAGCGAGAGCTTCAGAAGTGGCATTACAGCAGAGGCGACTTTGATGCGCTTGAGATCGGCATTTGCCGTGCGCTCGACAACATGAATAAGTTTGTCGTGTGCAGTGGTGTAGCGTGGGAGAAGCATTTCTTTCTCCAGAGGCGCTTCGCTAGGCTCGAAGCCTTTTGGGACAGGGTTAGTACGTCCCCCCGGCTGTGCACCAACCATCTGGATAAACTTGCGCTCCAAAAAATTGGGCTTCCAGTCGGTGGCGTTGCCTGTGGGAATGCCACGCTCCAGCGCTTTTTCCATCTCCCCCGTGGCTTTCTCCAGCACGATCGTAATATGATCGAGCTGCATCCCCACCGACCAGGTGTCGGAGTCGGGCCGAGCATTGAGCTGCTCGTCGGTGAGATCGGTGACGAGTAGCTGGCTTGCTGTTGAAATCTTTCTTTTATCATCCTATTTTCTTGAGATAGGTGGCAATATCACCAGTAAAGCTCGGCAGTAAGATACTTGCCTGTCCGCTGGCATTGGCGCGGATCGCCTCTTCACGCAGGGGCTTGCCTGCAACCATGTCCCACCAAACAAGCTTGTAGGCACCGACTCGGAGGCCACCGAGCGTGACGGTTCCCCCGCCAGGATGGGGGCCGCTGTCCGTGCGCCGTAGCCAGAGCGCGGCACGGGTACCGTCGGACTTGGCGAGGGCGGAGACGCTCGCACCCACAGGAGCAATCGTGATTTTCCGGAGAGTCACCCAGTCCGCACCAGGATTTTCTAGCGTGAGGGTGTAGGTGCCTGCGGGAAGTGCTGCCGTCACTGTGGCATTGACCTGTGTGTCGCTCCCGCTGGCTGGCCAGGCTCTCTCCGCCATGACTTTACCGTCCTGTTTGATGAGAAGACTCCCCCCAGAGCGTGCCACAGTCTGCACCTCCACTTCGATACTTCCCGCCTGCTTCAGCGTCACGGGAAAATCGGCCTTGGGGAACATCTCGCGGTGCGCGACGCCTTGTAAGAAGCTGGGCATCTCCCCGATTCCCTCAATCGTGCCGTCGGCGCGGATGGGAAATACCGTGCGCTTGGTCTCGCCCCAGCCCTTGCCCGGCCCCGATGATGCCACGCCACCATCGGGCGTGCTGACCTCGGTGCTCACGCGGCGCAGCTCGGTCACCCCCGAGGCAGCGATAAATCCCGTCGCCGCTTTGAAGAGCCCGTACTGGTTACGGCGTTCGACCTGATCCCAGGCCCAGTACTGCGCCGCCCCCGACGCGTCCGAAAAAAGGCTGGCCCAGAGTCCCGCTTTTAAGTGCCGACCATCGTCGCCGCTGAGATCCCCCGAGGGCCCGATCTCTCCATAGAAAATCGGCTTGGTGGTGGGCTTCACGGAGAGCGCTGTGGCCGCCAGGTCAGGTGGGTAGGCGTGGGGCTGCTCGTAGTCCATTGCCGCATAGAGGTCACCGCCGGGAAGATGGGAGCTTGTCGTAACAAGATGCTGGTGGATGTCCAGCCAGCGCAGATAGGTCGCCATATCTCTGTGCCATGCCTCCACGGTCTTGGGGGCGTTCTTTGCGCCCTCCGTCCACTCCACCTCATTGAAAAGCTCCCACGCCAGAATGCTCGGGGAGTAGCCCCAGCGGGCAATGGCATAGCGGAGCTTATTTTTTGTGCGACGTCGTGCCTCCGGGTGCGTGAAAAACTCCGCCGTGGTGTTTAAGAAGCCGCCATTTTTGGCGTTCCAGGGGTTCTCCGCCCAGTTTGAGTTCACCTGAAGCGCATACGGCCCGTGGTGCTGCAAGACAAGCTGAAAGTGGATGCCATGCTTCTGCGCTGCCTCGATAATCCCATCCCAGCGACGAGCCACTGTCAGGCTCAGTGTGTCGTCTTTGGTCTCCCAGTCCAGGTTCTTGCCGTCCCAGTGGCACATCCACACCCGTGACCAGTTCTCTCCGGCGGCTCCCAGCTTAGCAAAGGCATCGGCCACATCAAAGCTGCCCGAGCGCCACGCCACGTTGTGCCCGATGGGCCAGTAAGACTTGCCATTATCGTAGGCAAAACCTAGCCCCTTGCGCTGGACAAAGTGCAGGAGCTGCCGCTGTGAGGTTGTGGCGAGCCTAGTCTTGCTCTCCATCCCGTTGTGTGTCACGCTGCCTGCCTGCCACTTTCCCTCGGCGGTCAGGCGTGCACGCCAAGTAGTCCCTCCATCGAAGAACGCAAGCTGTGTCTTAGTCTTGCCACGGGGGCCACGAAAGAGAACCCGTACATCGTTTTTCTCAGGATCAAACGAATTGCCGGTGATATTCGGCAAGAGAAACTGAGTTTCATACGTCGTCATAAAAAATAGTGTAGCCGTTTTTATCAGAATTGGCACTTCTCACCCGTTCTAGGGCTGGAGGAAACCAAAACCTATGTACCATACACGAATTCGAGAGCTTCCCACCGAGGAACGCCCTCGCGAACGACTGATCCACTACGGAGCCGATGCGCTCTCTGTCTCGGAGCTTCTGGCGATCTTGCTTCGCACCGGGACGGAAAAATACAGTGCCGTCGGGCTGGCAGATCACTTAATGGCGCAGTTTGGCAACCTGCGCGGTCTCTCGCACGCCACGATTGAGGAGCTAGCAGGAGTTCACGGGATCGGCCCGGCAAAAGCGGCACAGCTCAAGGCAGCCATTGAGCTCGGGCGGCGGCTCGTGGCGGCAAGCCCAGAGGAGCGCACCAAGATCCGCTCCCCGCGCGATGTCTATAACTTACTGGGGCCGATGCTGCGCGAAGAGAAGCGCGAGCACTTCATGGCCCTACTCTTGGACACGAAAAATGGCGTGCTCCGAAGCCGCACGGTGAGTGTTGGAGATCTCTCCAGTAGTATTGTGCACCCCCGCGAGGTTTTTTCGGAAGCCATCCGTCACGGAGCGGCGAGCCTGATTGTGGCCCACAACCACCCCTCGGGCGACCCGTCACCCAGTCCGGAAGATATCGCCGTGACCAAGCGCCTGGCGGAGGCTGGGGAGCTTCTAGGGATCGAGATCCTCGATCATATCGTCTTAGGCGACAACCGCTGGGTCTCGCTCAAAGAGAAAGGATTGTTCTAGAATTTCACGCCGAGCTTGGCCTCAGCCTTGTACTCATTGCGCTGTGCCCCAGATGCAACAGCAAGGTTCGAGGTCAGGCTTCCCCCCATGGTGAGGTTCATCGTGGAGCCGACATTGTGTGTCAGACCAAACGTGTAGACCTGCAAGCCTTTTGGGCCCGCGCCATAAAAGAACGTGTTCTTATAGGTGCCATTGAGGTTCGTATAGCGGTTGAAGCGCATTCCTAGGTTCACTTGATACTCACCAAAAGTTGCAGTGCCTGCCTTAACCGCCTCGGGGTGCTTGGCATCGTACTCGTTCATCGCATACGTGCCACCAAGCTGGATCGCCCCCAGATTGGCCGCAAGACCATACTCACGCCGTGTTAAGGCATTGATCTGATTCTGCTTGGCGGGATCTTCGGGATTAAGAGTATAGGCACCCGTTACCTGGAAACCGGAGAAAGGTCGCAGTGCGAGCTTAGCATTGGCGGTATCCAGATTTGCCGCGACATTGGGCGTGACACTTCCCAGAGCGAAGCGATCCTTGAGGTTACCGGTGAACTGAAAGGCGCTCTTATCTGTGCCTAAGGCAGCACCATACTGCGTGATACCTACCCGTGTAGTGCCATCTTCGGTAGATTGCCAAGCCCCGGTGAACTTAGTTCCGGGCATCGGCATGAGCTCCGCGCCTGTGGTGAGACTGGTGATGTTCTTCACCAGTCCTGTCTTACCGTCGGGCATGAAGGGGGTAATGACCTGATCTTTTTGCTCTGCCGAGAGAGTGACTTTAGGCGATGGCTGGAGTTTTACGCCCACACCTTGCTTTTGCTCGGTCGCCGCCCCTGTTTCAGACTGGCCTGTCGTAACCGTAATGCTAGCACCGGTTCCCTTGGCTCCTCCCACAGCCGCGAGAGAAAGAGCGGTCTCTTGCGAAACTCCCGTGGTCTTAGGATCGGGCGTGTTTGTCTCCGCCTGTGTGGTACGCACCACGGCATCCGCCGCTCCCAGCTTACTGGTTAGCTCTGCTTTATTAACGGTAACTTCGGTTTTCTTCGTTGCCGCATCCGTCTTATCATCCTCCGTGCGGGTAAAAGACAGCGCAGGGCGTTTGGGGCCATTGGCGAGCCGTAGCTGGAAGGTCGCGAGATCTGCTTCCGTTTCTTTTTTATCGGGAGCGACTTGTGTGTTCTGCTGCAGCTGATAAGCGAGATTGGCACTCCCAATCTGATGGCCTACATCGTAGCGGCTCGCCACGGCTCCAAACCAGTCTTTGTCTTCCTGCTTGCGCTCATCTTCAGAGCGGAAGAAACCGAACTTGGGCTGTTTTTTCCCGTCGCCGTAGCCAACATTGTAGCTCTGCTGCTCAATGTCAAAAATTTTCTTATCGGCGGTCACAAGATCCGCGCTGGTAGACTTCACATCTAGGCTCAGCGGTCCCAGCTGGTTCTTAAAGCCGATGATCTCACTCTCGGTCTTGGTAACTCCTGTAGCATCGGTGCGCTCTTCGCCAACTCGGGCAAGCTGGACCGTAGGCACTCCGGGTTTAGCACCCGTGTAGTTAAGGCCAAGAGTCTGCGTCTCTACTTCCACTTGTTTCTTATCGGGAGTCGCCGTGAGCACTTTCAGGGTACGCGCCACGAGATCCGCAACACTAAACTTGCCTGTCTTGAACTTACTTGCAAACTCCGCTTTATCACTGCCTGAGCCAACACGCACTCCAGCGGGGTTGATCGTGAAGTCGTTGTTGCGCGAGACGTTTACATTGGGCTGATTTTTAGGAGCATAAGCAAAGTTATAGGCCTCTTGGTAGACCTGAGTGACTTGTTTTACGTTTTTAATGTCGGTGGCAACACGGCTTTTGTTGGTCTTGGCATTGAAGGCGATGCCCCCAAACTTGCCAGCCAGATCGCCTTTTTCCACCTGTGAGCCTGTTTTAAAGCCGGTGACATCGGTCTTGGTGTCCTCGACCCGATTGAGGTTTAGAGTGGGTGCACCTTTGGCATTGAGGTTGAGACCAAGGTTCTCTTGGAGCGCACTGCTCTCTTTTTTATCCGGGCCGGTGGTGATAGCCTCGTTGCGCTTGGCGACTAGGTTGGCCCCGCCCAGCTTACCCGCGAAGTCTCCACCTTCCGTGATTGTCTCGGTGAGAAGACCTTTGGCATCGGTTTTATTTTCAGTATTGCGTAGGAGATTCGCAACAGGTGTACCTTTGGTGCCTCCCAGACGAAACCCGAGTGACTGAGCCTCCGTTGCCCCCTTGCCATTAAGATCGCGAATCTCGGTGCGCCCCACATTAAAACCAAGCCACTGCATCGGTGTCATACGTCCCGCCAGCGACATGTTCTGAACGGCATCGCCGAAGCCCAGCCCCTTACCAACACTGGAGGCGAACTGCTTACCGCTACGCAGAAATCCAAGATCCAGGCCATTTTTCGCGTTGCCCGCTGCGTAGCCGAGCTTGACTCCCAGCTTATCGGCGGCAACACCATCCATGCTGCCCTGGCCACCCGCATCGGGAGCAAAATTAAGCTGTGACGAAAACCCACCACCCAGAAGCTGGCTCTTGGAGCCGAGGTTGAGCACCATGCGGGGGCCGTTGGTATCTGCGGTGGGGAGAGCCGTCATCGAGAGGTTAGCAATTCCCAGAGCAGCTAGCGAGACGGTAAGGGGTGCCGCCGGGGTTGCATTGGGGTTTTTTGTCGCAATCCCGAGATAGTAGCCGTAGCGCACCCGGACAAGCTGTGTCCGCTTGATCGGATTCTGAAAAATGAGCTCGCCTTTCTCCACATCCAGGTTGTACATCCCCGCGCCTAGGAGCTTGCCATCCACAAATATCTGGACTGGGTTGCCCCCCCCAGACTGGAAGTTACGCCATGTCAGGATGTAGGGCCCCGGTTTGTCCTGCCCGAGAAACGTGTCGTCTGCGATCGTCGGCAGGGCGAGGTTGGTAGCGTACTTGGGAGTCTGCTGGAGCTGAAGAACACTGTTGCGCACCGGTGGTGGCGGTGGAGTCGGTTGTGGAGCCTGGGCCCATGCCGTCATACTACTGACGAGGGGCAAGACAAGCGAAAGGGCAAGGCAGAGCTGCCCTCGCGAACTTTCTCTCGTTGATCTCTCAGATGATGTCTTTTGCATGGTACTGGTGTGCATTCCTCTAGTTAAAATACTCTCGGTTGGCTTCCCCGGTTCCCTTAGACTTTATTCTACCGCCTGTGTTTCAGAATTAAACGAGAAAAGCCCACTTTCCGAAAGAAAGTAGGCTCTCAGACTCAAAGTCCTTGACGTTTTCTAGGGAACCTTAAACGCCCCAGATCGCCTTATCTTCTTCGGCAACGATAAACGGTGCCGCAGCTCCAGGCACCCAAGCCCAGACATAGACCGTATCGGCAGAGGCAATGCTCAGACCGATCAGTGTCCCTGCGGGGAGAGTTGTCTCACCCCAGGTGATATTCTCTCCGATAACACCACCCCAAATGATGTTCTCACCCCAGATGATGTTCTCACCCCAGAGTGCTTGGTCATCCACAGGAGCCGCTTTGACAGATGCCGGCATGCTGAGGGATGCGACTAAAGCACAAGCTCCCAACAAAGTTAAGATTCTTTTCATGATCTTTTTTACGACCTTTCTAATTTAACTTGATATTCTCTAACCCGAACAAGAGTTTTCAGGTGCAACCATATTGACAAACGTCGTTGATGTCCGGCTGACACCTACCGACACCAGGGTTTCCTCGAAAATGTCACCACCTGTTGGACACCTAGATAACCGTAATTATACTAGCATATCCTCGCTGCCGTCAAGTGATTAAGCGTAAAATCTTTAGGGGTATTAATACGTTTTTTACTATTTTTTGACAAAAAAAAACCGTAGAGTCTTGATGACCCTACGGTTTTAGCCTTCAACTCTCTATATCGCGAGGCGTTCACGACGTATTTCTTCCACTAACTCTTTGCTTTCCAAGTGGGGTAGCATTGCGCAGGCTAACAGTATCGGCCAAACAATGGCCTCAATACCATCCTCAAGGCCAATAGGTGAGCCTAAAATCACGGTCAATAGCTCCAGAGGGATCTCCAGCACCTGGATAAGACACATGCCCCCCACTCCCAGCAACAGTGCCAGAGCTTTTTTTGCTAGAGCACAGCGCCGGTCGCGCAGCAAGGCAAAGCCTAATCCAATATCCACACGGCGACGAATCCTTTGTGTTGCCGCTTGTACGCTGACTGTCTTAAGCATCTGTTGGTTCATTTCACTCTCCTGTACTTAGTCACTCCCTAGCAGT
>NZ_JANNYP010000342.1:0-1016 GCF_031410135.1 Armatimonas sp.
GGCCCGTTTTCACCTCGACATCCAAGCTCACTGAGAGTGCGTAGGCGTTTTCCATACACACCTTTACTTTCGTGCCAAGCTCGGGGGCCGCGTCTTTGTCTACCTCAAAGAGCAGCTCATCGTGGACTTGCAAGAGCAACAGGGCCGGGAGCTTGGTTTCTTTGAGCATCGCCGAGACCGAGAGCATGGCTTTTTTCATAAAATCCGCACTCAGCCCCTGAATCGGCATGTTCGCCGCCGCTCGCTCCGCTGCCTGACGAAAGTTAAACACGCGATTATTGATATCGGGAATCCAGCGCCGACGGCCAAAGAGGGTCTGGACATAGCCGTTTTTCTGGGCAAACTCAATCGTCGCGTCGAGATAGACCTTCACACCCGGAAAGCGCGCAAAGTACGACTCTTTCAGCGCCTTCGCCTCGCCCTGCGGAATCTTCAACTGCCGCGCCAGCGCAAAATCCGAGATGCCATAGAGCACCGCAAAGTTCACCGTTTTTGCCGCGCGCCGCATATCACTCGTCACGTCACCCGGCGCAACCCCATACACCTTGCTCGCTGTGTACTTGTGGATGTCCTCGCCAGACGTGAACGCCGCCCGCATGTCCGCGTCGTTGGCCACGTGGGCAAAGATGCGCAGCTCGATCTGGGAGTAGTCCGCCGAGAGCAGAATCCGGCCTTTCGGCGCGACAAACGCCTTGCGAATCTCCCGCCCAATGGCCGTGCGAATCGGAATGTTCTGCAGATTGGGGTTCGACGACGACAGCCGCCCCGTCGCCGCAACAGTCTGGTTCAGCGACGTGTGCACCCGTCCATCGCTTCTGACCAATGCAGGTAGCGCATCGGCGTAGGTGCTCTTGAGCTTCGCCAGCTCTCTATACTGCAACACATCCGCGACGATCTTATGCTCCAGCGCAAGGGGCTCCAGCACGTCCGCATCGGTCGAGTAGCCCGTCTTGGTCTTCTTCCCCGACGGCAGCTTCAGTGTCTCAAAGAGCACTTCCGCCAGTTGTTTCGGCGAG
>NZ_JANNYP010000343.1:0-2976 GCF_031410135.1 Armatimonas sp.
CGACGAAGAAGCCTACGAGTATGCCTCAGGGGTGGAGAAGTACGAAAACGAAGACGCTGCCCTGCCTCTCTACAAGGCACTCCTTGACTCTGAGAAGGTAGGAAACTACGCTCGCTTCGATGCAGGAAGAATCCTGATCGAGCGTGATGAGCCTGAAGGGGCAGTAATTCTGGAAGACCTGACAAAGCGCTGGCCAATTATGTCAACGCATTTTTTGGGACTCTTGCATGGCTACCACAAACGAGTCGGGGATGAGAGCGCGGCACGCCAAGCCTTCACCCGCGCCCTCCGGCACGGCGACCAGATGGACGCGTGGCAGTCGGAGCTAGAGCAGCTCACGACAAAAGACACACTTATCCCGCACGGCCTGAGCGATGAAAAAGTGATCGAGCTACGCGAGACTCTGGCAAAGTTTGAAGAGCTTGGCAAGGCGTATCTGGTGCAGAAACAGGTTGCCAACTTCTCCCAGGACACCGAGTTTATTATCCTGGCCATCCAGCTCAAGAAAAAAGTCCGCCTTAACGAGCAGGCAGACTATCAGAAGCTCTACGAAGCCCTGAACGAAGCCGTCCCAATGGTCGTGATCGCGGTCTACAGCAACTTTGCATGGCTCGGAAAGCGGGTGGAGGCCATCCCCGGCGCTCTCATCTATGCTGCCTAGAGTGACTCAGGATCAGAGATCAGCGGGAGGTGCTGGAGGCGCTGCTTCGGGGGAGCGTGCGGCGCGGGCTCGGCTTTCTGGCGCGCTCCGAAGCTAGTGAGAACCTGCTCCAGTGCGGGGAGCATTCCGGTGACGCGCTTGAGCCGAATGAGCGTGTCCCAGAGCGGCTCGAACTTCTTCCAGCCACCCGCGTAGGCAAGATGGCGCAGACGGTCAGGGAGGGTCTCTTTGACAGACGCTCCCGCGAAGAGATTGCGCCAGGAGTAGAACTCGCGGTAGGCGCGCCAGTAGCCGTCTTCGAGCTGCTGCGGGGTCATGCCGTGGGGCTGAAAGACCGTGTGGCGCGTGTCGTAGCGGTCCCAGTCGGAGTGCAGTAAGCGCCCCTCGGCCTGCATACGTTTGTAGAGTGCGGTGCCTGGATAGGGCGTCAGGATGTGAAACGTTGCGGTCTCAATCCCCTGCGAGACCGCCCAGTCCACTGTGCGCTCAAAGACATCCGGGCCGTCGCCATCCATCCCGAAGACAAACGAACCATTGGCCATCACGCCACAGTCGCGGAGCTTTTTAATCGCGGCGTTGTAGTCCCGCCCGAGGTTCTGGCCCTTGTGCTGCTCGGCCAGATTCTCCTGCGAGAGGGTCTCAAAGCCCACAAAGAGCGAGCGCAGTCCCACTTCGGCAGCTTTCTCGATCAGGCCGGGGCGCAGGATCGCCTGCACGGTTCCCGCCGCCTGCCAGACCCGTCCCATTCCGCGCATTCCCTCAAAGAGCGCGTTGGCGAAGCGGACGTTGCCAAAGAGGTGATCATCAAGAAAATAGAGATGCTTCCCCGGCAGCCGCTCGATCTCCGCCAGCGCCTCGTCCACGGCCTGCGTGTAGAAGTGCTTCCCGCCTGCAAAGAACGCGTCCTTGTAGCAAAAGTCGCAGTGGTGTGGGCAGCCGCGTGAGACCACAATCGAGTTGGGGACGAGATAGAGCTGCCGCTTGATCAGATCGCGGCGGATCGGGGGCATCCCCTCCAGCGTCCGGCTGACCGATGCGTAGCGCGGCTGGGGCTTGCCCGCCTGAAAATCCTTGAGAAACTGCGGCCAGATGTCCTCACCCGGCCCTAGAAAGATCGCATCGGCGTGGGCCGCGGCTTCATCAGGGAGCGATGTCACATGCAGCCCACCCAAGCAGACAAACGCCCCGCGTGCTCGGTAGTGGTCGGCGAGCGCATAGGCCCGCCGTGCCGACGTGATATAGACCTCGATCGCCACAATGTCGGGCGCGTCGTCTAAGTGCAACACCTCCACGTGATCGTCTTCCAGCGTCGCCTCCCAGCCGTCGGGAAGATACCCCGCCAGCGTCGCCAAGCCAAGCGGCGGAAAAAGACTGTACTTGATGGGCCGAAAGAGCGGCGACTTCGCCTCGGTAAGCGCGGGGAGGATAAACTTGACGTGCATATTTTTATATTCAAAGAACTTTGCTATGCAAAGTATAAGCATGAATCAGCTTCCTGTCAAGTATCCCCGAGGAACGAGTCCTCGGGCTTAAGAGGGCGACGGCTGCCTTCGCAGCCAAGAGAATCTACTGGGCACGGAGGTGCCCGTCGCCCTCTTAAGCCGGAACCCTCGTGGTTCCGGCTATAATAAGCTATGTCACTGACGATTCCACAACCTGAGACGACGCCTGGCGATACGTCCTGGTTTACCCACGACCGCTTCGGTATGTTTATCCACTGGGGCCTCTATGCCCTGGGCGCACGCCACGAGTGGCTCAAGAACTACGAGCAACTTACCGACGAGCGCTACGAGCGCTACTTTAAGTTCTTCGATCCCGATCTCTACGACCCGGAAGTCTGGGCGAGCGCGGCTGAGAGTGCGGGGATGAAGTACTTTGTCATCACTACCAAGCACCACGAGGGGTTCTGCCTCTGGGACTCGAAGCTCACCGACTACAAGGCCACCAACACCCCGGCCAAGCGCGATCTCCTGCGCCCGATGGTGGATGCCTTCCGTGGACACGGCCTCAAGACGGGTTTTTATCACTCGCTGATCGACTGGCACCACCCGGACTTCGTGGTCGATCATATCCACCCGATGCGCAACTCACCGGACAAAGAGGCGATGAATGTGGGGCGCGATCAGAGCCGCTACGCGCAGTATCTCCACGGCCAAGTGCGTGAGATTCTCTCAGAGTTTGGAAAAATAGACATCCTCTGGTGCGACTTCTCCTACCCGCCCGCCAAGGGCCGCGCGGAGTGGGACAGCGAGAATCTTTATAAGCTGATCCGTGAGTTGCAGCCCGGCATTATCCTCAACGACCGCTTGGACCTA
>NZ_JANNYP010000344.1:0-4391 GCF_031410135.1 Armatimonas sp.
AGTTAAGCCCTATTGCGGCGAAGATACTTGGGGCAAAAGCCCCTGGGAAAATAGCGCGACGCCAGAATTTATGTGATTGGCCCTTCTTGGTCTTGCTAAGTGAAAGCTTAGTGAAACCAGGAAGGGCCATTTCTGTTTGTGGGCTCGTTAGGGACCTCTGTTTTGTGGAACTTTCGATGGGGAGAGAAGGGTACAATAGAGGCATGAGCCTCTACGATTCGCTTCCCTTGACCTTTCCTCGCCGCAAGACCCGTGCTGTTCGTGTGGGCAATATTTTTATCGGTGGTGACCACCCGGTTGTAGTTCAGTCCATGATCACGGAGGAGACGAAAAATGTCGAGTCCTGTGTCCGTCAGATTACCGAGATGGCCCGTAAAGGTGCGGAGATTGTTCGTGTCACGACCCCAACCTTGATGGAGGCGCACAAGCTAGGGGAGATTAAGGATAAGCTCCGGGCGCGGCTTGTCAACGTACCTTTAGTCGCCGATGTGCACCACCAGGGTAGCGATATTGCTGTCGCTGTCGCGGAGTACGTGGATAAAGTGCGTCTTAATCCCGGTCTTTTTGTCTTTCACAAGCACACGGGCCGCGACGAGTTTACCGAGTCCGAGCACGAGGAGCAGCGTGAGGCCATCGAGGCGAGCCTCGTGCCCGTGATCGAGGCGTGTAAAAAGCGCGATATTGCGATACGCATCGGCGTGAACCACGGCTCACTGGCGGAGCGTATGCTGGTCACCTATGGTGACACACCCGAGGGGATGGTACAGAGCGCCCTCGAGTATCTGCGTATCTGCGAGAAGTATGACTTTCGTAATCTTGTGATCTCCCTCAAAGCTAGCCGCGTCCCGATCATGCTAGCCGCGAATCGCCTCATGGTACAGCGTATGGACGCCGAAGGTATGGACTACCCACTCCATCTCGGTGTTACTGAGGCCGGTGATGGTCAGTACGCACGGATTAAATCCACCACAGGCATCGGAACGCTACTTGCTGAAGGTATTGGTGATACCATTCGGGTTTCTTTATCCGAAGATCCTATCCAAGAGTTACCTGTTTGTTATGAGATCCTTCAAGCACTGGGTTTGCGAAAAACACAAGTTGAGTTCATCGCTTGTCCAAGCTGTGGACGCACAAAATTTGATCTTCCAACAGTTTTAAATCAAGTAAAACGTGCGACGAATCACTTAGTGGGACTTGATATTGCCGTGATGGGCTGCATCGTTAATGGCCCCGGCGAAATGGCAGATGCCGATTATGGTTATGTAGGCAAAGCGGGTGGAAAGATCACGCTCTATCGCAAGCGTGACGAAATCAAAACAGTGGATCAGAGCGTCGGTGTGGAAGAGCTGATTGCACTGATCAGGGCCGATGGTATGTGGCAGGAGCCCAAGATAGAGAGCTAGGCCAGAGTAATATTAGCGGCCAGAAGTGCGTCGCGGAGAGTACTGCGGAGCGCGGGTAGGAGCTGTACAGGGCGCTGGCCGTGGGGGGCTTTGAACGTGATTCGGAGGGTGGTCTTGGTGGCATCGGCGGCTGTGATTCCCTCAACTCTAGCGGGCTCGGGAAGGTTCTGGGTGGCGAGTGCCTCTTCGATGAGTTTCGTTACCACGGTGATGTCTTCAGCAGCTCCGACAGAAAGCTCGAAGCTAGTTCCTACTAGGCCACGGCTGTGGTTGCAGACCTGGGCAATGTCGCCGTTGGAGAGAATGTAGAGCTTTCCGTCATCGTCGCGGATTCGGGTAATGCGCATGCCAAGCTCTTCAACGGTGCCTGTGACAGTGCCGATGGTGACGTAGTCACCCGCGACGTACTGGTCTTCGAGTAGCAGAAAATAGCCCGTGATTACGTCTTTGACGAGCTTCTGGGCTCCAAAACCAAAGGCGAGACCGGCGACACTGGCGGTTCCTATAATTGCTGCGACGTTGATCCCGATGAGACTCAGGCCTGAGACGATAAAGACAAAGCCCAGCACAAAATCCGCCGTGTTCTGGAGTAGACCCGCAAGGCTCCGTACCCGCGAGGCTTGGTGCTCCGCCTTGGCCCGTACCGCCAGCTGCTCCCCGACGCGGCGCACTACCCGCTTGAGGAGCCAGCGCATCGCCAGATAGAGCAACACCAGCAGGGCCAGCTCCAGCGCAAAGAGCACGATGCGTCCGTAGGCCAGCCGCTCCAGGCCCGTTAGCTCCGAGAAATCCTCCACCACGCCCCGCGCGGAGATCGGGAGCTTGGGAGTCGGGCTGGGAGCGGGTGTGGGGGGCATCTAGACCAGCCCGCCCTCACCGAGCTTGTCGGCTTGGTCAATACTCACGAGCGAGTCTATGATGTGCTGAATGTCACCGTCCATGATGTTGTTCAGGCTATGAATGGTGAGCCCAATACGATGGTCCGTGAGGCGATCTTGTGGGAAGTTGTACGTTCGGATCTTGTCCGACCTATCCCCAGAGCCCACTTGCAAGCGTCGATTCTGTGTCACCGATGACATCATTTTCTCCAGCTCGATATCGTAGAGGCGTGAGCGCAAGACGCGCATGGCGGACTCACGGTTCTGGAGCTGGGAGCGCTGATCCTGACAGGCGACCACGATCCCCGAGGGGATATGGGTGATGCGGACGGCAGTCTCGTTCTTCTGGACATTCTGGCCACCCGCGCCTCCCGAGAGGAAGTAATCCATCTTGAGGTCTTTGGGGTCAATGTGCACCTCGACATCATCCACTTCCGGCATCACTGCAACCGTCGCGGTAGATGTATGAATGCGCCCGCCAGACTCGGTAACGGGGACGCGCTGGACTCTATGCACGCCGCCCTCGAACTTCATTTGGGAGAAGGCACCCTCGGCTTGAATGGAGAGCTGGGCATCTTTGACACCGCCAATGCCCGTCTCCTGCGCTGCGATCAGCTCAGACTTCCAGCCTTTGCGCTCGGCGTAGCGCATGTACATCCGCAAGAGCTGTCCGCAAAAAAGCTCCGCTTCGTCGCCGCCGGTGCCGGGACGGAACTCCATGATGACACTTTTTTCATCGGCGGGGTCTTTCGGCAAGAGCATGAGGCGTAGCTCTTTTTCCAGCGGCACGACCTGGGGCTTCAGATCGTCCAGCTCGGCTTGGGCCAGCTCTTTCATCTCGGAATCGCTGAGCATCTCTTCCGCATCGATGATTCCTTGTAGCGCGGCTTTGTAGCGGCGGAAGGTTTCCACGAGGGGAGTAAGCGCGGTGTGCTCGCGTGCCACGGGCGCATAGCGTTTGGCATCCGTGGCGACAATGGGATCCATCATGAGATGGAGGAGTTCTTCGTAGCGTTTTTCAACGTCGAGTAGTTTTTCAAACATGGGTTTTTCCAGAATCAAACAAAAAGGCAAGCAACAAGCGAAAATCGAAGCAAAGAGGGAGACGTGGAAAGATGCAGTAGCCCGGAGGCTATAGAGGAAGGGGCCAGAGGCTGGCGTGAAGGAAGCTGTGCATCGTAGAATCTAAGGGATTGTATCATAATGCCACAAAATCGTCGTACCATTACGAGCTACACACTTGCCGATGCGCTTACTTCTCTTCGATGGGATACAAAACGCCACGGTAATCTGCTTTGCATCGCCCCTGAGAAAACTCCGCTTAGGATGCCTGGGCCAACGATGGAGGGGTTTGGGATCTTAGGCGAGTGGCTCTACCAGCAGGACAAACTGGCACATGAGCGTCTGGGGACGCCACCGACTGCTGGCTGGATGCCACAAGACTTCGTGGGGGCGTTTGGTCAGAGCCTACGTCGGTTTGGGAGTGTGACAGCAATTGGCCCGGCGGAGCGTGTCACCTACAGCCGCAATCCCACGGCACCACGCGTTGAGGCTACCACGAGTGCATTTCTGGAGACTGTGACCGAGGCGCAGTGGCAGCAGCTCTGTGGCGCTGGGCTTGCTGTGGCGCAGTGTACGGCAAGCCAGCGTATGCTGGTGCAAGGACTTCTCCCAGAGTCTACTCAGATTTATGATGCATCGTTTCAGAACTTGATCCTACTGGACAGCACGCGAAGATCTCAGATGATGCTCTTGCTGGAACTGACCGCTGTTGTGCAGGGGCCGCCGTTTGGATCGTTTCGATTTACGCTCCTGGGGAGTGGGATCAACAGTCCCCTCAAGCCTCAGGCGTCTCCCTTTGGGCAAGAGCTTCTTCAAAAACTCCCCAACCGGGGAGGAGCCGGACAGCTCAATACGAGATTGCTCTCCGGGAGTGTCTCCCTGATGGGCGAGAAACTCACCGTCGAGGAAGGGCGATTGCATATAAAATCCGAGGTATTCTGAGCCAAAATGCACTTGGCTCAGGAGGGCCTCACCCCATTGATGGAAGCCACGGATACCCCGAAAACAACGCGATATTCTCTCATAGAGCACTTCCAAGACATACCAG